>CAIWCL010000245.1 GCA_903911205.1 uncultured bacterium | reverse complement strand
TTCGACATCCTTGAAGTCGATGCGGTCCTCGAGGCGGTCGAGGTTGGGTGTGGCGTCTTCGGCCACGCGCGCGACGCGATCAAGTTCACGACCGATCTCGTAGATGCGCAGCGTGTAGCCCTGCTCAAGTTCCGTGGGTGGCGCGCAGAAAAACCCGAGCGATGCCGTGAGGATCGACGTAACAGCAGTCAGCATGGGCTCATGCTAACCGACGAGGGTTGCGGCCGCGAAAAGCAACGCCTCTGCCTTGGATGTCACGTTGGCTCGGGAATGCGCGAATTCCGCACGAAACCCGCGCGATTAACTCAGCTTTCCGTCCTTCTTCGCCATCATCGCCAGCATGTCAACGCAGCGCGACGCGTAGCCGTACTCGTTGTCGTACCAACTGACGATCTTGAAGAAGCGATCGGAGAGCTGGATGCCCGCCTTCGCGTCGAAGATGGAACTGCGTGCATCGCCGATGAAATCGCTCGAAACGACCTCTTCTTCGGTGTAGCCGAGAACACCCTTCAACGCGCCTTCGCTTGCGGCCTTCATCGCGGCGTTGATGTCGGCGAGGCTCGTCGCCTTCGCCGGACGGAACGTGAGATCGACGCACGAAACGTTCGCCGTCGGCACGCGGAAGCTCATGCCGGTGAGTTTGCCCTTCGTTTCCGGCAGCACGAGCGCGCAAGCCTTCGCTGCACCGGTCGAGCTCGGAATGATGTTCATGTACGCGTTGCGTCCGCCGCGCCAGTCCTTCTTCGATGGTCCGTCTTGCGTCGGTTGCGTAGCCGTCACCGCGTGCACGGTGGTCATGAGCCCCTCTTCGAGGCCGCACGTTTCAAGCAGAACCTTGATCACCGGCGCGAGGCAGTTTGTCGTGCAACTTGCGTTGCTCGCGATCGTGTGTACCGCAGGGTCGTACTTCGAGCAATTCACGCCGTACACGAAGGTCGGCACTTCCTTCTCGCTCTTCGTCGGCGCCGAAATCAGCACGCGCTTCGCGCCTGCATCGAGGTGCTTGCGCGCATCTTCCTGCGCCGTGAACAGACCAGTCGACTCGACGACGTAATCCACACCCTGCGACTTCCAAGGCAGCTGCGCTGGATCCTTCACGGCGGTGCAAACGGTCGTCTTTCCATTCACAACGATCGACTCGCCATCGGCGCGCACATCGGCGCCGAAACGACCGTGGGTCGAGTCGTACTTCAAGAGGTACGCGAGGTTGTCCGCCGGCACAAGATCGTTCACTCCCACCACTTCAAAGCCGCCACGCTCGGTGGCGATGCGATAGACGAGACGACCGATGCGGCCAAAGCCGTTGATAGCGATGCGGACTGCCATGGTTTGTTCTGTGCTCCCTGCCGGGTGTCTCCCGGCGTTCGTTCCTCGCAGCGAGGGGCGCGGAGGATAGGGGCCACCATCGGCCGCGGCAACCGCACCCCCGTTACACTCCGACCTGTGCCTCGATTTCGCCGCTTCCAGAGCATTCTTGTTGCGTTCGCCCTTGTCTTTGTTGGCTTTGGGGCGGCGATTGCGATGAACTCTCGCGCCGACGCGGCCGCGACGGGCGTGTTGACCGAGCCTCTTCGGACGATCACCAAAGCGGGCGAGCAAGGCGATCGCGAGAGCAATGAACAGACTCGTGAACAGACTCGTGAACAGACTCGTGAACAGACTCCCGGTGCAGCGCAGCAATCTGCTGCCGAGGCCGACACCAAGAGCGACGGTTGCACACTGCGCGCAGCCGTCGTGGACATTCCGCCGTATGCAACCCTCGACGCGGCCGGCCACTGGTCTGGCGAGGCTGTAGAACTCTTCCGCGCCGTCGCGCAAGACATGGGCTGCGAAGTTGAATTCATCCGCATGAGTCCGTCAGACATCTTGCGGGCACTCGAGCGAGACGAGATCGATGCCGTCGCACTGCCATTCAGCGCGAGTCCTTTGTCCGCTTCTTTGATGACGCTGACACCGTCGTTCGCAACCTCGCGCGTGATCATTGCCGTCTTTCGCGATGATCTTGGTGGCGATCTCAAAATTCTCTACCAAAGTTTGACCACGCCACGCCAACTGCGCGTCTACGGCGCGATGGTCGCACTGGTCGTTCTTTTCGCCGTCCTCATTTGGGCATTGGAGAACACGCGGAACCAGCATTTCCGCGGAAAACGACGCGAAGGTATCGGCTCTGGACTGTGGTGGTCAATCACGACGCTCAGCACCGTGGGATATGGCGACAAGGTTCCCGTCTCGGGCGTCGGTCGCTTTTTCGCAGGAACATGGATGATCCTCTCACTCATCCTCGTTGCAATCTTCACCGCGACGGTGACGAGTTCGATCACGGCACACGACGCATCGATTGAAGTGCATGGACCGCACGATCTCCCGCGCGCGCGCGTCGGAATCGTCGAGAACGGGCTTGCAAGTGGCTACGTCAATGACCACTTCCTCCCGCACGTTTCCTATCCGCATCTCGCACTTGCGGTCGAACAACTTCGCCTCGGAAACCTTGACGCCGTCCTCGCTGATCAACACGGTTTGGAACGCCATCTCAGCGAACTCCACGAAGATCGCATCAAACTGCTTGACATTCCGGTCAGCAAGAGTCCGATCTCATTCGGTCTTCGAAGAACACTTTCACGCGACATGATTCGACAATTCGATGCTGCGCTTGTCGCGCGGCTCGAACGCCGCACACCACCAACTCCCGCGACGTCGACCGAACCACCGAAAGACGCGCCGAAAACGCCCTGAAACCCGCGCATGTTTGCGGCAGCGCGAGGCTACATCCCGCGAAGCCCGTCAGATCCCCGCGAAGCAGCCAGATCCCCGCGAAGCAGCCAGATCCGAGCCTCCCCTTGCACGACGCCAACGCCAACTCACACGCTCTCTTCGGACGAACGCCCGCGATCATCGGCATGGTGCACCTTCGCGCACTGCCGGGTTCGCCGCAATCGCAATTGGCTCCGCGCGAAATTGCGCGACTCGCCGTCGAGGAAGCAAAAGCACTCGCCGCCGCGGGATTCGATGCGATACTTCTCGAAAACATGCACGATGCGCCGTATCTCGCGCGCCATGTGGGGCCTGAGACGATTGCCGCGTTTACCCGCGCCGCGTGCGAAGTGCGCGCAGCGGTGTCGGTGCCACTCGGCGTTCAGGTGCTCGCGGGTGCGAACGATGCGGCGCTCGCGATTGCGCTCGCCGCGGAACTTCAGTTCATCCGCGCGGAAGGCTTTGTGTTTGCTTCGATCGCCGACGAGGGTTTTCTTTCCGAAGCATCCGCTGGACCGTTGCTGCGTTTGCGGCGCGCGCTCGGTGCCGATCGTGGCGCGGCGCGCATCGCGATTCTCGCCGACATCAAGAAGAAACACAGCGCCCATGCCATCACGGCGGATACGACGTTGGCCGATCACGCGCATGGCGCGGAGTTTTTCGGAGCCGATGGCGTGATCGTGACGGGTTCTGCGACGGGATGCGCAACGCCCATCTCAGATCTCTCCGCCGCGCGAAACGGCTGCCATCTCCCTGTGATCGCTGGGAGCGGCACGAATGCCACGAATGTGCGCGACGTGCTTGCGGTTGCCCATGCAGCGATCGTTGGCAGCGACCTCAAGAAGGACGGTGTCTGGTCGAACGAACTCGACCACGCTCGGATGGATCGATTCGTCCGCGTGGCGAAGGGCTGATCGACGGCTGTTAGACTCAACGATCCCCACGTACGCAAGAGGATGTTTCTCCCCGTGAAGATCTACCTGAACGGCCGCATTGTCGACGAGCGCGACGCGCACATCAGCGTGTTCGATCGAGGCTTTCTCTTTGGCGACGGCGTCTATGAACTCGTTCGATACTTCGACGGCTTCGGCGTCGGCGAAGATGCGCACGCGCGACGACTCGCCCGTAGCCTCGAGCTTGCCAAGATTCGGGGCTTTGATGCTCTGCAACTGAGTGCGATCGCGCGCAGCACGATTGCCGCGAACGACCTGACGGATGCGATCGTCTATCTCCAAGTCACGCGCGGCGCTGGCACGATGCGTTCGCACGTGCCGAACGAGCCGTTGACACCAACCGTGGTTGCCATCGCGACGCCCGGCGAACCACTCGCCTCGCTTGCCGCGCCATCACAGATTTCGGCCGTCATCGCTGAAGATTTGCGCTGGAAACTCTGTGAAATCAAGACGATTTCGCTGATGGGAAACATCCTGCATCTCCTTGAGGCAGACGCGCACGGCGCAAATGAAGCGATCCTTCATCGCGACGGATTCGTCGGCGAAGGCGCGTATTCCAACATCGCATTCGTTTCGGGCGGAACGCTCGTCACCACGCCCATCACAGAAGACCCGCCGATCCTGCACGGAACCGCACGTGCGGATCTACTCGCCGCGGCGCGTCATCTCGGACTCCCCATCGAAGTGCGACGCGTGCGCGTCGACGAACTCACTCGCGCCGATGAACTCATGATCACCTCAAGTCGTCGCTTTGTGAGCGCGGTGGTCCGCCTCGATGGCCGCAGCATCGGCACCGGCCAAACAGGCCCGCTGACGCGCAAACTCTTCGAAGTCATGCGCGACACCATCGCGCGCGACATGCAACTCGCCACAACCTCTTCGCGCTAAACAGCGCTTCTCTCGATCGAGACTTTCTATGCAGAAGCCGCATCAACCACCCGTTCTCGCGATCCAAGTTGGCAACACCCGCATCAAAATCGCGGTGTTTCGCGATGGCGACCCCGAGGAAACCGCGTTTCTCGCGAAGGACGATGTAGCCGGGGCGGTCGAGAAGGCTGCTGCGATGTACGAATCCATCGGCGCCGATGCAGAAGCATCGGTGGTCGTGGCGAGCGTGCATCCGAAGATTTCCACGACGCTCAGTGGCGCGCTTCGCGACCAACTCGCATGCGAGGTGTACGAAATCCCAACCGACATGCCTGTTCCTATCGGGCTTTGCCTCGCTCCCGGGGCGAAACCCGGCGTGGATCGGCTTCTGAATGCCGCGGCCGCGTGGGACAAGCTGCGGCAAGCGTGCGTCATCGTTGATGCAGGAACTTGCATCACCGTCGATTTTGTCGACGGCGAAGGAGTCTTCCACGGCGGCGCCATCGCGCCAGGACTGCGCATGCAGTTGAAGGCGCTGCATGAACACACCGCAGCGCTTCCTGTCATCGAGTTCGACGGCGCGTTCGATGCTCCCGCCGGAACGGCGTGGGGCGCGGACACGCGCGAGGCGATGCTGCGCGGCGTCTACCACGGCGCGCGCGGACTCGTCTGGCGACTCGTGGAGAAGTACGCCGAGGAGTACGGCGCATTCCCGGTGGTCATTGCGACGGGCGGCGATAGCGCGAGCCTCTTCGCAGACGACGAACTCGTGACGCAAATCGTGCCCGACCTCGTGTTGCGTGGCATGGCAATCGCGGCCCGACATGCACTCGAACCAGACGCAACCGACGCCGGCCCGAGCGGCGCGAGCGACCTCCGAGGCGGATTCTCGCTCCTGCCGTCACAAACCGAACCGAAGTCCGCAGGTCGGATGTCGACGTTGGGGGACGATAGAGCGCACGATCATGGCCACGATCATGGCCACGAGCATGGCCACGATCAGGGCCCCGGCGGCTGTGGCGACGGCTGCGGCTGCGGTCATGAGCATGACGACGACTGACCAGGAACAGCAACGGTCGGCGCGTTGGGGCACCCCCTCTGCAAGGGCCCGTGATCATCGCGAGGGCGTGGGCGGCGGCCGTGCCGCCTCGGAACCAGATACTGCGTCTTCCCCACTTTGTGTTCCACCCACTTCTTCCGAGCGACTTGAGCGATTTCCTGGCGTTTTCGCAGCAAACCGCCGATCTCACACGACATGACCGGGGCTCCTCCGGACATCCTCACCGGAACGCACGTGCCTGCGGCACCGCTTGAAGTCGCCTGCTATCGCGCGACTCCACACGGCGCAGGAGCGGTGGCCACGATCGAAGTCATCGGCGATGTCTCTGCGTGCCTCACCGCGCTTTGCGGACGCGACGTCGAGGTCGGAGGGCTGCGCCTCCGCAAGTTCGAGACGATCGATGAGGGGCTTGTCGCCCGGCTTGCGCCCGAGCGCGCACAACTCATGCCCCACGGCGGCACGCGCATCGTCGAGCGTCTCGCAGAATGGCTCGCGGCGCACGGAGCACATTGGATCGACGACCCGCTCGCGGCCCGCGCCGAACTCGACCCGCTGGAGATTTTCCCAGAGGCGGAAGATCGCATCGAAGCTCTCGCACTCGCGACGATGGCTCGCGCGGCGAGCCCGCTTGCCGTTTCCATTTTGCTTGCACAGCGCGAACGATGGGCGGCACACGCGAACGCTGGGCTGACTCCCGAAGATCACGCGCGGTCTGCGCGCCTCATGCGTCTGGTTGATCCTGCGCGCGTCGCTCTTGTGGGCCGACCAAATGCCGGCAAGAGCACCCTTTCGAACGCGCTTCTCGGTCGCGAGGCATCGATTGTGAGCCCCGAAGAAGGGACAACGCGCGATGCGGTGAGTGCACGCATCGATCTGGCGGGGCTCGTTGTCGAGTGGTTTGATTTGCCGGGAATTCGCGCAAGTTCCGATGAAGTGGAAGTCGCCGCCATCGACCTCGCGCGCGGCCTCCTCACCGACGCCGACGTTGTCATCGCACTTGCGGCTCCCGGAATCGCCTGGCCCGATCTTGAGCGCGCACCCGATCTTCGTGTGTTCGCGCAAATCGATCGCGTGGAGACTGCGCAACTCGAAGGCCGTGATGCAGCCACGCGAGCACACGCCGACCTGGTCGTCAGTGCCCGGACCGGCGAAGGACTCGATCTGCTGCGCACAACGATTCGCGATCACCTCGTGCCGCCAGGAGATCGAACTGCAACAAGGCCGTGGGTCTTCGATCAACGGCTTCTCGCGAGCTCATGACGAGGGGTCGCGGAATGCTGCGTGCGCAGCTGCACACGCAGCATCCCGCGCCAATGCCATCAAAGTCCCATGATCGAATAGCCACTGTCGACGTAGAGCACTTGGCCGGTCGTTCCGCGCGAAAGATCCGACAAGAGGAATGCCGCCGCATCGCCCACTTCAGGCGCAACGACGTTGCGAGGAAGTGGCGCAACCTGCGGGATGCGATCGAGAATGGAATCAAAGCCGCCGACAGCGGATGCGGAAAGCGTCTTGATCGGCCCTGCCGACACGAGATTGCAGCGCACGCCCTTCACGCGACCAAGTTCCATCGCGAGATAGCGATTCGTCGCCTCGAGTGCCGCCTTCGCAACGCCCATGACGTTGTAGCCCGGCACCGCTTTCTCCGCGCCGTAGTAACTGAGGCCGATCATCGCCCCGCCCTCTTTCAGAACAGGAAGCGCCGCGTTCGCCATCGCTTGATAGCTGAAGGCAGAAATGTCCATCGCATTCAGGAAGACCGACCGCGGGGTCGCTGCAAAGCGTCCGAGTTTGAGCCAATCCTTGTCCGCAAAGGCGATCGAGTGGACGATGAAATCGATCTGACCGAAGTCGCGACCGACGCGCTCGAAACACGCAGTGATGTCCGTGTCTTGGCCGACATCCATCGGTTGAAGCCACGGATTCGTGACACCGAATCCCTCAACGATCTTGCGCGTGCGGCGCTCCATCTTCTCGCCCGGCATGTGGGTGAAGATGCACTCCGCGCCCTCCCGGAGGAGGCTCTGGGTGATTGCGGTTGCGATGCTCGTTTCGTGAAGGACTCCGGTCACGAGTCCACGCTTGCCGGCCATGATGCCCATCGGTGTGCTCCTTGCCGCCGGAAACGGCGGCTTCTGAGCGGGGAAAGGTAGCACTTCCCCGAACGCTCTGTCCGCGCTACGCTGTGCGCCGCTGCGCGCGTAGCTCAATTGGATAGAGCATCGGTCTTCGGAACCGACGGTTGGGGGTTCGAATCCCTCCGCGCGCGTTTGGTGGCTTCGCTGGCACAGCACGTCATCCTCGCGGTCGAGCAGTTGCATCGCACCGCTTCGGGCGCCCCCGACGACGCTGCACTTGCGCGCGCCGTAGTGCGTCTCTCCGATCTCTACACAAGCGATCGGCAAGCACTCACGCGCGAGCAAGCAGACGACACGCACCTCGCCGCGAAGTGCGGCTACTTCCTCGCAAGTGACGCACCGAAGGTCGTGCTCGCGCTTGATGAAGCGGCTGCACGGAGTCGCGCGTTTGCACGACTTGCCCACCTCGACCGCGTGCGCGTGCTCGATCTTGGCGCAGGAGTTGGTGCGACGAGTTGCGGCTTTTTGGCATGGCTGGCCGCGGCGCGTGCGCGTCGCGCTTCCAGCACACCTGCCCGCGTTTCTTTTCACGCGATCGAGTTTGGCGCGCCTGCGACTCGGGCCTACGAGTGCTCCGTGCGCACCGCTGCACACGCTGCTGGTGTTGAGGTCGACGTCCACGTCGAGGCGCGCGATTTTCGCAGCGATCCCGTTGCTTCCCTCGCGCAGTCTTGTGATGTCGTGCTCTGTCAGACCGCGCTCAACGAACTGCTCATTGAAGATCGCAGCGATCCGCAGCACTCGCCGTCGACCCGAGAGATGGTTGCGCGCTGGTCGCGCGCCGCGCCGCTTCTCATCATCGAGCCTGCGCTGCGATCCACCACGCGTGCGTTGATGGCACTGCGTGACGCACTTGTCTCGCGCTCACCGCATGTTGAAAGTCCCGCGCATGTCGTTGCGCCCTGCCTACATCAACAGGCGTGCCCGATGCGCGCGAAGCTCGACGACTGGTGTCACGAAGCGCGCCGAATCGACCCGACGCCGCGCGTGGCCGCGATCGACCGCATCGTCGGACGCCGCGATGGCCGCGCGCTTTTCGCCTACCTCGCGACCGCTCCCGGACCCGCCCCATCGATCGCCGGTACAGCGTCGCCACCCATCTCGATCAACACCATTCGCATCGTGACGGACACGTTGGGCAGTCGCGGGAAGACTGAGCGCGTTGTCTGTCGAGCTGATGGCGAACTCCGCCTCATGCGACTTCTTGATCGCGAATCAAGGCCCGGGAACGCGCTTTTCGTCGAAGCCGAGCGCGGACTCGCCGCAACCGTGAACCCGATGCCACCGAACGACCGTATCGGACCAGAAGTCGCGGTAGACCCTCTACCCGCCCTCGGTGACGACTTCGTCCATGCCAATTCCGCATGGAAGCCTGATTGAATCGGGATGAGAAGGCTCGTACGCTCCCGACCTGCCTCCTTGGTTTCCATGTCGAACCGCCGACACATCACCCTCTTCGCAACGATCCTCGCCCTCGCGGCGTCGATCGCGTCGGGCGGTGGTGTTGCGCGCTTCGTTCACCTGATGGTGGCGCACGGTGGAAGTGCCTGCACGTCGCCGCAAGCCCATGCAGGGCATTTGGTGCATACGTCAGGTCTGGGATGCCCGTTGGAGCGCGGTCGTTGCGACGCGCCAGCACCCATCCCGAACGCGCCGTCGGGCGGAGATCACGAATCGAGCCCGGCGCACTCTGCAGACGGATGCGCGGTCTGCGCGGAGTTGGCAGTGAACATGCCGACCCCGGAACTCGCGAGCCCGTTCGAACTCACCGTCGAACTCCTTGCGATCGTCCATGAGCGCGAGGCTGCGCTCCAACCAACAGTCGTCGCGCCGCGCGTCTTTGCCGCGCGCCCACCTCCAGTACTCCTCTGAAGCATCGCTGACTTTCGTGTTCGTTTCGCGTTGTTCGCAAGGACTTCGCAAGCGCCACAGGGTTTCGTCGGACGCGCCTCACAGAGAGGTACGTCCCGTTCTCACAGTCGCATCAGGAGAGCAGCGCAGCATGCGCTCGCTCTTTCGGAGCACCCTTCGTGCACCACCAACTTCCGTCTCGACGGGCATTCACGCTCGTCGAACTCCTTGTCGTCGTCGCGATCCTCGCGATCGTGGTCGCGCTCTCCTTCCCAGCGCTCACGCTGCTTCAACAGCGCGCGCGCGTCGTGCACTGCGCGGCAAACCTCCGTTCGCTGCAATTCGCGTCCCTCGCCTATGCGCAGGACCACGCGGGTTGGCTGATCGATGCCCGCCTTCCTCACGGCGGACATGATCAGGGCAGCGACGAGAGTTTCGTCGACGTGCTCTCTCGCAAGAACTACTGCGATACCTCGCTCATCCGATCACCGCTCGATACCAGTCCACACTGGTCCATCGAGCAAGGCGGCGAAGGTCTCCCTGTCGGTGGCGCAAACGGATTCCTTCGCCGCACGAGTTATGGCTTGAACAACCATCTCGCGCGCGAATTCTCGCCGTGGGCGGCCATCGATCCATCGCTTGCGACGGATCGGTTGGCGAAGGTGGCAGATCACGCTGGCACGGTGCAGCTTTTGCTCATGGCAGAAACTGGTCCGTACGCCGCCGCAGATCATCCGCACGTCGAAGGCTGGGGCAGTTCGCCCCAAGCGCCGACGATTGCTTCCGCCGAAGTATCGGTTGCGGCGGTTTCAGGCGGACGTGCAACGGCGGAGTCCCAGTCCAACTGGTCGTTCCTCGATGGACACGTGGAGACTGCGTCCTTCGGCGCGATCTATGTCGACGCGGAACGCAATCGGTTGGATCCCGCAGTCAGCGGTCTCTTCGAACGCAACTTCACGCAGCAGTAACGCACACATGTCGCACAAGTTTGTGCATGGCGCCAGATCGGTGGCGCCATGCACAACCTCGGACTGTCATTTGTACGTGGACTCTCACGAATTTCTCACCACCTTTCCAAGTGGAGATCAGATGAAAGCACACCATTCTCGTCCAACGAGCTCCGCACTCCTCTCGTCGTCCGCAGCGGCGGCGCTTGCGACGATGTTCATCACCACATCGGCAACGGCTCAGCACTTCGACATCGGCGTCCGAATCACCGACGGCACCATGCAAACTGAATCGCTCGGCACCAAGAGCGCAACTGCTGCGCGCGTCTTTCCGGCATACTTTGGCGACACAGGTGTCGCTCGTTTCACATCCAATCCAGGAATTGATGCCGCCGTCGGAACCTTCACGCCTGGAACGCGCCTTGGATTCAACGCACTCTCCGGCCTGCGTCGGTTCTCAGGAAACGCGGTCGAGCCCGTGACGACGGAACGACTTGAGGTGAAGTTCCTCACGCTCGTCACGCTCATCGGAAACGACGCAGTCAACGGCTTCGATCTTGCCGTGCAATCGAATGGCGGGTACCACCGTCACCTCAATTTCACGCTGAAACCTGAGGCTGGACAACTTCCGGCGAGTGGCATCTATGTCGCCGAGTTCGAGTTGTACAGCAACGACGGCGTCACTCTCCCGAGTGCCCCGTTCTTCATTGTGTTCAACGACGGGCGATCGTCGACGGAGCACGAGGAAGCCATCGCGTGGGTCGAGACGAATCTCGTCGAGACTCCAACCAACTGCCCTGCGGATTTCGATGCCGATGGTGATGTCGGCGCTGCAGATCTCGCACAGCTGCTTAGCGCCTGGGCGACTGCCGCGGCAGATCTCGATGGCGACGGCGACACCGGCGCTGCGGATCTCTCGCTCTTGCTCTCGACATGGGGTGCGTGCAACCCGTGATACGTGAGGATTTGCGTGCCGCCAAAAGCAACGCGCGGCGCCAATCGATCAACTCAACACTTCCCGTGAGCGCGTGACACGTCGAGATCGTGAGACGTTGAGAGCGTGAGACGTTGAGAGCATGACAGGAGTCACATCGCCGCTGCGCGTCGCAACGGCGGTCGGAAATTTCAAACAACCGAGCCTTGAAGGCTCGTACTGAAAGAGAAAGAGTTTTCCATGAAGTACGGAATGTCCAACATCGGTTTCACCCATCGCAACATTTTCGTCACCGCGTTTGCCTGTGCTTCGTTCGCACTCGCCAACGGAACGGCACTCGCCGCCGAAAAAGAGCCACACGCGGACATCTATGTCCAATCCGCCAACGGTGCACTGTTCACAAGTGGCTGGGATCACCTCACCGGAGAAATCATCGCGCCTGAACTTCGCGTCTTCGAGGCAGAGTTCGGCATCGATCCGTCGTTCCCGTTCTCAACCGACGAACCAGGCATCGGCTCAAATCTTGTCGGCACTACGCTCACCATGAACCTACTCGCAGGTCTTGGCGCATGGAACGGCAATGGGTTCAACTCGACGAGCGCCTACCTGCTCGCTTCATACGGCGGACAGGATGCCTTCTCCACAACAGGTGGCGCGTTCTCGTTCCTTGTTTCTGAAGGACTCGACCTGCACCCTGAGTACACACTGCTCTCGTCGGGCAATGTGGATCCCGCGAACGGCATCTACCTCGCGGCATTTACGTTCTCGTCGGCCGGCCTCGCGGACAGCGAGGTCTTCTACGCGGTCTTCAACCTCGGTCTGAGCGAAGAAGAT
The DNA here is from genome assembly GCA_903911205.1 of uncultured bacterium. Taxonomy (GTDB): domain Bacteria; phylum Planctomycetota; class Phycisphaerae; order Phycisphaerales; family SM1A02; genus QWPT01. Next base: position 2,706 of record CAIWCL010000245.1, on the reverse strand, counting down.
CACGAAGCAGCGACCGCGTGGGTTGAGTCGAATCTGGTTCCAGCGCCGGGCGCCGTTGCGCTTCTCGGCCTCATTGGTCTTGCTCGCCGACGTCAGCGTTGAACGACCACGTGGCATCCGGAATATCGTTGATGTGTCGATTTCCGACTCGGCACATCAACGATGACGGAATCTCCGCGCGGCCAGGCAGCGCCTTGGCTCTGTCTGACGGATCCGCCGGGCTTTCATCCGCGCGGCATCCCGATTGGCCATGATCCGCCCTTGTCGGCTTCGACTCACCGTATCGCTGCGGATACGGCTTCGTCTCGCCTCCTTGCCACTCGGGCGCCGACGCTGATTTCGGGCCCTCGGCGATCCGTCAGTCAGAACCTAGTTCATCGGAGCACCGATGTTGGGATCTTGGTCGACGTCGTCGGCATCAGCTTCGCCGACGGCGTCGACCTCCACATCAACCGCATCTTCGCTCACATCATCGTTCGGCCCACTTTGGCAGCCAATCATGCCTCCAACACAGAGAGGGATGGCGAGGAGACCGACGAGAAGACCGACGAGAAGACCGACAGGAAGGCGCACTCGGGCGGCCTCCATCGAAACACCAGGGTGCAAACGAAGATTCGAGATCAGATTGCGCATGAGCGTCAGTGTACCGATTCAACCATGACGCTCGCGCCGCGGTGCGGTGCGAAGGCAAGTGTCACTCCGCATGCCGCGCCCGAATCTCTTCCGCTTCGAGTTGATGCGCAACGAGGAGTTCCGCAATGATTGGATCAAAGTGCGTACCCGCTTCCTCGCGGAACAACGCGGCGATTTTCTCGCGCGGCCAGGCGTCTTTGTATGCGCGCTTTGAACTCAACGCATCGAAAACGTCGGCAACCGCGACGATGCGCGCAAAGATCGGTATCGACTCCCCCGCTAAACCACGCGGATAGCCCTTGCCGTCCCAACGCTCGTGATGCGCGAGCGCGACTTCCGCCGCGCTTTCATCGAAGTCCGTTCGCAGCCCTGCAAAGAGTTGCGCCCCAATTTCGGTATGCCGCTTCATCTCGGTGAACTCAGCGTCATCGAGTTTGCCGGGCTTCTTCAGAATCGCATCAGAGATGCCGACTTTCCCAACGTCATGCAGCAGCGCGCCGATACGTAGTGCGTCGCGCGCACGCGTCGAGACCGCATCTTCAGCGATTCCCTTGACCACGAGCCAACGGTCATAGAGCATGATCGAGAGATCTGCCACGCGCGCAACGTGTCCCGCCGTTTCGGTGGGATCGCGAAGTTCCGCCATTGCGATCATGCGAAGGATCATCGAACGGACCAGTTGAGCGCGCTCGATGGCGACGGCGGCAAGCGACGCGAAATGGCCGACGAGCCGCTCATCTTCGTCATCAAATCCCGTTCCGTCGCCGGCGTCACCAGAATGACCGTCGACCAGAACGAGCGCACCGAGCGCGCGATCGCGTGCACGCACGATCGGAACCACCAGCGCGCTCTGGACCGGTCGTGCGAGCATGAAGTCGATTCCGATCGGCGGCGCACCCTTCCCCGCGAGCGCACACGCATCGCTGCCAAGGCGCAGCGCATCGCCTGAAATCATGGCCTCGCCAGCAACCGTCGTCGCGTCCATCGGAGCAGACTCGCTCGTCCGCACACGCACTCCGTCGACCACCGCTTCCGCGACTCGCAGCACTTCGTCACCCTGTTGCGACTTCTCCGCAAGCAGCACCGCTCCCGCGCGTGACGCTGCGAGTGAGACTGCCTCGCGCAAAATGCGCTCGAGAAGAATGTCGAGATCTTGCACGCGGGCAAGCTCGGCTGAGAGTCGCGCAATGCGATCAAGGCGCTCGCGCTGCGTATCCACATCGACGACCAGTTCTCGATTGTCTTTCGCGAGGCGCACATTTGCTTCATCGAGCAAGGCGTTCTGACGCGCGAGATCACGCTCGGCACGCTCAAGCGCGCGGAATGCTTGCGCACGCTCGCGTTGCGCCCGCGCGGCATCCGCGTGATGTTGAACACGTGCCACAAACTCCTGCGGAGGTGGCAATTTCACGAGGTAATCGTCGGCTCCGCGCGCAAACGCGTCGGCTTTGGTCGCCGCGTTCTCTTCTGCGGAGAGCACCACCACGGAAGTCTCTGCGAGTTCCGGCTCCCATCGATAGCGCTCCACCAACTCAAGTCCGTCGCCATCCGGCATATGGATGTCTTGCAAAATGACGGCCGGCTTCAGAGTCTTCGCGCGTGCAAGCGCGTCCGAGGCCTTCATGCACGACTCGAGTTTCGCGTCGGGCAGCACCGCGAGGAGACGGCGAACACCTTCGACGATGATCGGCTGATCGTCGACGACAAGTACGGTGAAGGGACGACTGACGGTGTGCGGCGCGCTCACGCTTGCAGGGTATCGGTTTCGGCGGGGCCGTCAGGTCGATGCTGCGGTTCTCGGGGTTCTTGCGGTTCTCGGGGTTCTTGCGGCTCCCGGGGTTCTTCAGGCTCCCGGGATTCTTGAGGCTCCCGGGGTTCTCGCGGCTCTCGCGGCTCACGCGATTTCGGCTTCCAACCCTCGGCCAAACGCCAGCAGCGATGGATCTTCCGATTGCGAAAATCTTCGGGTACCGAACGATGGCTGATCTCATGCGCTCCGAAGTTCGGCGGCACCAACGCCATGTCGAACTCGAAACTGCGCGAGTTCGTCGAGAAAAAGACCTCGCCGCCCGG
>CAIWCL010000244.1 GCA_903911205.1 uncultured bacterium | reverse complement strand
GGCGCTGCGAGCGGTTCCCGATGGACGCTTCTCGACCTTCATCGCCGCCGTCGAGGCGAGCGGCGCAGACCAGGATTGGGCGAAGCCCGAGCCCGACGGCAACTGGACGCTCTTCATCCCGACCAATGACGCTTTTGCGCGGCTCTCCGAGGCGGAGCGCACAGCGCTCCTTGACCCGAAGAACCGCGAGATGCTTCGCGCCGTCCTCGACTGGCACGCGCTTCCGAAGCTGCAGACTTGGAGCTTCGACTTCGACGACGGCGAGCGCGGCCCCACGATGATCTCCGAGAACAACGACCGCTTCGTGATCGACATCATCGCAAACGGCACGGTCTTCGTCTACCGCATGCGGTCAAACCCGGATCGCTCGATGGAAGAGCCGTTCAAGGCGCGCATCGTGGCTGGCGACATTCCCGTCGGTGGCAGCGTGGTGCACATCGTCGACCGCGTGATCGTTCCGCCGCAGTTCGAGAACAACGCCATCGCCTCGCAAGCCTACAGCGAGAAGGACATCAAGGAGTTCGCGATGGGCGGCGACGCGCAGTTCAACGCGCGCTACCTCGTGAAGGAGATGCTCGAGCAGGCGGAGTCGCTCGATGATGCCGGCGCGATCGCGCTCTACAAGACCGGCTTGCGCATGCTCGACGAAGTCGTGCCCGTGAACCGCAGGGGCGTGATCATGACGATGGACGACCGCGCTCCGGACCAGCGCGCCGTGCAGCGCGAACGCCTCCGCGTTCGCGCCGAAGAACTCGACCGCGTGTGGTACGCGATGTTCATGAAGAACTCGCCCGCTGCGACGACGCTGGCTGCGCCGCTCTCGAGCACGATGCCTGCGGCGCGCACGGTCGGAATGAACGCGGCGCCCGCTGCAAAGGCCCCGGCGACCACTGTCGCCGTGACCACGACGGCCGCGCCGGCGGCTCCCGCTGCCCCCGCTGCAACAGCGACCCGCGCTCCCGCGACGCTCGATTGGTGCGAAGTGATCGAGAAGGATGTCGACGCGAATATCATCACCGATGCCGCAATGCGCGACGCGATCGCGAAGACGGGTCTTCCGTGGCGCGTGCGCGACAAGGCCTCGGGCATCGAGATGCTACTTGTTCCGTCGGGGCAGTTCATGATGGGCAAGAGCGCTGGCGACGCAGAAGCGCTGGCGAACGAGGTTCCCGCTCACAGCGTGACGCTCACCGAGCCGTACTACCTCGGTCGGTATGAAGTCACCTGCGAGCAGTGGACGAAGGTGATGGGCGCGGGCGCGAAGTCCGGAGCGGAGCGCGCACAGCCTGGCGTCGAAGGCGCCGAGATCGAGGTCGGCGGCGGTGCGACGATCGTGGTGAGCGGCGGCGTCGAGCTCGTCGATCAGCAGGGAAACAAGATCGCCACCCGCCAGACAGCGGTCGCCGGACCCGACGGGGCCGTGACCTTCACCACCACCCCGGTCGGCGACCAGCCCGACCCCGCGCAGGACTCGCGCAGCGGGCTTCCGATCACGGCCGGGTTCACGAAGACCGCCGACTTCTGCAGCAAGATCGGCATGCGCCTTCCGACCGAGGCCGAGTGGGAGTTCGCATGCCGC
>CAIWCL010000243.1 GCA_903911205.1 uncultured bacterium | reverse complement strand
TGCGTTCCTCCTACCGGGGCAACTGCTCGCCCGGCAACACGTACGACTTCCTCGGTTTCCGTGTCGCGAGGGCCCCCCTCTGAGTTTCCTTTCCCCTCTTTGCTCTTTCCTTTACCCTTTCGGGTTTCTTCTTTCGGGTCGCGCGCGGACGCGGTGCGTCACACCTGGCATGACGTGACGCGGGGGGCACCGACTGGAACCGCCGAGCGAGAAGCGCGAGGCGGCGAAAAGTCATGCCGCCTGCGCGGCAAGCGCGCCGTTCGTGAAGTCGACGATGTGCTTCGCGATTCGGTCGAGTGGCGAGACGACCTGCACTGCGCCGCAAAGTGCGGCCTCGCGCGGCATGCCATAGACGACGCAGCTTGGTTCATCTTGACCGATGGTCGTCGCGCCGGCCTTGCGCATCGAGAGGAGTCCGGTGGCGCCGTCGTTGCCCATGCCGGTCATGATGATGCCGAGCGCCTTCGCGCCTGCGTACTGCGCGCAACTTTCGAAGAGCACTTCGACCGAGGGCTTGTGGCGAAGAACGCGCGGTCCGTCGGCGACACGCACAATCCAACGACCGGATCCCATGGTGCCTGTCGCGCTCGACTCACGGACGAGTCGCATATGACGGTTGCCTGGTGCGAGGAGCGCGCGGCCTGGGATCACAGCGTCTCCGTCTTCCGCTTCCTTCACTTCGATCTGGCAAAGACCGTTGAGTCGATCTGCGAAGGCCTTGGTGAAGCCTTCGGGCATGTGTTGCACCATGAGAATCGGTGGAACGTCGCGCGGGAGTTGGGAGAGCACTGTTCGAAGCGCTTCCGTACCGCCGGTGGAGGTACCGATCGCGATGAGTTTGTCGCCGAGCCCGGCGCGCATGACGGGCGGTTTCGGTGCGGTTCGTGCGGCGAGCATGCTATGCACGCTCGATGGTGGGCCAGAATTCTGGGGCGCGCTCGAAACGCTCGTTGTGACAGCGGTCAGAGGAAGCGCGGGTATGGCACTGACTCTTGGCGTTGGGAGATGTGCTGCGGAGTGGAGCGACGCACGAACGAGTTCCGCGAGTCGAGTTGCCACATCGCCCACACTGAAACTCCCGCCCGGCTTCGATACCACTTCAAGCGCACCTGCTTCGAGGCACTCCACTGCGAGCGCGCAGCCCTTCGGCGTCACCGAACTGCACACGATCGTTGGGACTGGATGAAACTTCATCAGTTTCTTGAGGAAGGTGAGTCCATCCATGCGTGGCATCTCGATGTCGAGGATGACGCAGTCGGGCTTGAGTTGCAGGATTTTCTCGCGTGCGGCGAATGGATCGGCTGCGGTTGCAACGACCTCGATTCCGGGTTGACGCGAGAGCTGTGCCTGTAGCACCTGGCGCACGATCGCGCTGTCGTCGACCACCAGGACACGCGCGACACGCGCAGCGCTGCGATCGAGCAATTTGGAGTCGTTTGACCTCGATTCGGTGGACTTGAGTTCAGGCATCGGTCGATTCCTAGGAGCGGCGTCGGCTACGAAGATGTGTCTATCGCGTCATGCGGCGCGGCGATGCATGCACGCGACTTCGAGTCGCTCGCCTTCCGCGTCGAGGGTGCAGTGCGTGGCACTTGCGTCGGGCGTGTGATTTCCGAGTGAAGGTAAGCCGAGAGAGAAGCGGCAGTCATCGCCACCGAGGGCGGTAATCACGGAACCGCCGACAATGTTCGCGAGTTCGCGGAGCGCTTCCTCGGCTTGTGCATCCGAAATCTCCGACGCATCAACGCCGAGCAAGCTCGCCGCAAGATTTCGCGCAAATGCGCGGCTCGCTCGGAGGTCGACTGCACCCGACTCTGGCCCGCGGAAATCGATTTGGGCAAAGGTGTCGGCGGGGGGAAGCCGCGCAGCATTGTCACATGGATCGGCCAGTACGAAAGCGGTGCGTTCGAGTGCATCCGTCACGAGACGCGCGAGTGTGTCGGCGTTGAGTGATGCGTGGGTGGTTGAGTTCGTTGCGTCGTTGTTCGTCATGACATGGTCCGTGGAATGCGGGTTGCCGAGTGCGGTGAGGTCCATGGTTACGCGCGTTGGAGTCCGAGTACTTCTGCGATGAGACGGCAGAGATCTTCGGGTTCAAAGGGCTTCCGAAGCGTGTGTGCGACGCCAAGTGCTTTCATGCGTTCGAGACGTTCGCGATTTGCCTCCGTCGAGACAACGACAACCGCAACATCCTTCAGGTCATCGCGCTTCCGTAACTCGCGTGCGAACTCTTCGCCGTCCATGACAGGCATATTGAGATCGAGCAGCACAAGGTCGATCCAAACAGTCTCGAGCACTTCGAGTGCTTCGACCCCATTTCCAGCTTCGAAAATGCGGTCTTCGCCGACGCCCGCGAGTTTCACAACTTTCTTAATCGCCGCGCGGAGAATCGGCGAGTCATCGACAATCAGCACATGACACTGAAGAGAGGATGCTTGCGATGGCGTGGATGCGTTCGAGTCGTTCATGCTGCGTTCCGAAGGTTGGGCAGGCCAGATGCTGCGGGTGCGAGGGCGGAGTGGACATCTGCAACGAGTGCTTCAAGTTCGTCGCGCGTGGTGCCGAGACGCTCGCGTACTTCGGCGTTGAATGGGTAGAGCAGGCCGTCGCAGCCGAGGCCGAGTCCGGCCCAACGCGCGACGCAGTCTGCGGCGTGGATGACATCGATCACCGGATCCGCAGGATTTGACGGCGGTTCATGATGGCCGCGGACTGCATGAACAATTTCGACAGGCATGCCCCAACGCTCGCAGAGAAGCGCACCGAGCTCGGCGTGATCTGCGCCAAATGCCTCGCGCTCATACGCAAGAAAAGGGCGCGCGTCTGCCTGAGCGGCGATTGCTTCGAGGGCGTCGGGGCCAGCGAGCGCATCGATCGCGAGTTTGCCGATGTCGCGCAGCAGTGCCGCGACGAACGCGAGTTCTGGATCGACATGGTGACGTCGAGCGAGTGTCTCGGCTGCGATCGCGCCGCCGAGCGCGCTTTCCGAAAGTGATCCACGCCGCAACCCGTACGAGACACCTGCATTGGCGAGACGGCCAGAAACTTGCGTTTCGAGCGCGATTTTCGCCAGTGTTCGTGTACCGAGTCGGCGAACGGCATCGCTGATTGAAAATGAGCGGCCAGGAATACCGTAGGCGGCGGAATTGGCGAGCTTGAGGATGCTCGCCGCGATCGATTCGTCTTGTCGAACGATCTGCTCCACTTCACGCAGATTTGCGTTTGCGCCGCCGCCCGCAAGCATTGCGACAAGTCGCACGCTGGTCGAGGGAAGTGCCGGAAGTCGGTCGAGTGACGCGATGGTTTCGTTCAGCGTGGCCATAGCGACGCGTCCTTTCCTTGTGCACGAATTTGGATCGAACCGTCGGCGAGTTTGAGCGACATCGTGCGGCTGTGTTGGCCACCCGTATCCTCGGCTGCGAGGAGCAAGTTTTGCTTCCAAAATATCTTTCGGAGAATCGTGCGATTGCGATTTCCGATGCGAAAGTGCCCATCGTCCGCGAGCACCTCCGCGCCACCCGCGGCGCAAACGATGAGTCGCTCGCGACGTGCGCCCGCCTCGATCACTTTGTGAAAGAGCAGCGGAATGCCGAGATCTCCGAACATCGCCGGGTTTACGGCTGCCTTTTCGGGGCTGACGGTCGACTCGGGGAGCATGAAGTGCAGCATGCCGCCCACCTTTGCAACTGGGTCATAGACGGTGACTCCGATGCAACTTCCAAGTGCGTACGTCACGATCGACTTCGTTGCATCCTTTGATACAGCGAGGTCGGCGACACCGACGACGACGCGTTCGCGGCCGTTTCGGTCAAGTCCAAGCGCACGGAGTGGCTCATCCTTGGCCGCCACGGACGAAAGAGAAGATGGGTTTCCGGGCAACTGAAACCTAGACATCACATGCCTCGATCCAAACAGTGCAAGTACGGGACGAAAGTATGGGCGTCACGAGCGGAGATATATGCTCGGTGCCGCGGCTTTGAGCGGTACATCGAGGCCAGAGAGTGTTTCTGCACTTCCAACAGCGAGAATCGAGCCGGGCCGCATGACGCCATGCATGCGCAGAACAACTTCTCGTCGCGTCTCGCGATCGAAGTAGATCATCACGTTGCGAAGGAAGATGACATCGAATGGGCCAAGGCCGGTGTACGGCTCAACGAGGTTTTGGCGACGTACTTCGACGAGTCGCTTCACTTCGTCCTTGACGTGCCAGCGCGGCTCGCCGCTGCCGGGCTTCGGTTCTGCTTTCACGAGGAATCTTGCGCGTCGTTCTGGCGAAAGGCCCGACAGCTGTCCTTCGGTATAGATCCCTTCGCGACAACCGACGAGTGCTTTGTTCGCAAGGTCTGTCGCGAGAATTTTGACGTCGTACCCAGCAGATGCGGGAAGGAGCTCGAGTGCTTGCATCGCGAGTGAGTAGGGCTCTGCGCCGATCGAGCATGCAGCGGACCAGATGCGTAGGTGCTTGCCTGGAAGCGCGAGCGTGCCCTTTGCGAGGCCCGAGTAGAGCTCTCGTTCGAGGAATGCAAAGTGCGCTGGATCGCGGAAGAAACTCGTGACGTTCGTCGAGAGAATGTCGAAGAGTACAAGCATGTCATCTTCGGTTGGATTGCGCTCGAGTCGAGAGACATAGTCTTCGATCTCGCCTCCGCCAGACTTGCGAAGATGCGACGTTAGTCGATTCGCGACAAGTTGCATTTTTCGCTCACCAAGTGAGAGTCCCCATCGGCGACGCGCGATCTCTGCAATGCGCTTGAAAGTGGATTCTGTGAGAACGGACATGGGGACTCCTCGCGCTCGGCGCGGTGCAATCATTCGAAAGACCATTTGCGACCATCAGGCGGCGCGGCGCTCACCTTGTGTGAGGCTGGCGGTGTCTTTGATTGCGCCGGCAATTTGCGCGCGCTCGCGCATACCGATGACTTCCGCGATATCGAGTAAGACGACAACGCGGTCCTTCAGCTTGCCCATTCCGAGGATGTAGCGAAGCGGAATCTCGCAGCCGAATTCGGGTGGAGGCTCGATCGCGGCGGGCGGTATGTCTTGGACCTCGCGCACGCTATCAACGATGGCGCCCATGACCGTTTGTGAGCCGTCATCGTTTGCGGCTTCAAGTACGACAACGCAGGTTTCTTTCGTCGCGTCTGCGGCGAGCAGTCCGAAACGTTGGCGCAGATCGATGACCGGGATGATGCGGCCTCGAAGATTCATGACTCCCTTCACGTAGGCAGGGGTCTGTGGGAGCGGCGTAATCGCGATGAGTCCGATGATCTCACGCACGCGGAGAATCTCGACTCCGAAGTGTTCGCTTCCGAGACAGAACGTGAGGAACTTGTGCTCATTTGAGCCGTTCGTGGCGCGTGAAGCGTTGGTGGATTCGTTTCGTTCGTGGTTTGCCATGGCAGAATTCCTGCGTGAGGATGAAAGGTGGTTCGGGGTTCGAATTCAGGCGGCAATTGCGGGGGGCGTCGTTGCTGTTTCGAGCAGGCCGCCAACGTCGACGATGAGCGCAACACGTCCGTCGCCAAGAATGGCGCCGCCGGAAACGCCTCGTATGTGCGGTTGTGTGTCACCGAGCGTTTTGATGACAACTTGCTGTTGGCCGAGGATTTCGTCGACGAAGACGCATGCACGGCGCTTGCCGTTCTCGAGCACAAGCAGCAAGCCGTGTTCGAGTTCGCGTTCACCCTCGGTGAGATGAAAGACTCGCTGGAGTCGATAGATCGGTAGCAGTGCGTCGCGAACCTTCGCGACTTCGCCCTTCCCCAGAACTTTGGTGAGTTGTTCGCTGGTGGGGCGGAATGATCGCTCGATATTCAAAGTTGGCACGATGTAGCGTTGATTTCCGACACGTACGACCATGCCATCGATGATCGCCATCGTGAGCGGCAGTCGCATGGAGAAGACGGAGCCCTTCCCGAGAGTCGAACGAATCTCTACAGAACCACGGAGCGCTTCGATGTTGCGACGAACGACATCCATTCCAACGCCACGCCCGGAGATGTCGGTGATCTTCTCAGCGGTAGAGAATCCGGGGAGAAAGATGTAGTTAAACACTTCAAGATCGGAGATCTCGTCGGTGTTTCGCGATGCGTCAATCAAGCCTTTTTCAAGGCACTTCCGAAGAATCCGCTCGCGTGAGAGGCCACGACCATCGTCTTCGACCTCGATGACGATCGAGCCGCCGGAGTGAAATGCGCGAAGGCGCAGTGTCCCAACTTCCGATTTGCCCACCGCAAGACGATCAGCCGATGTTTCGATGCCGTGATCGCACGCGTTGCGAATCATGTGAACCAGCGGATCGCCAATCTCTTCAACGACATTGCGATCAAGTTCGACATCCTCGCCTTCAACTTCAAGTTGGATGCGCTTTCCCGCTTTGGCTGCGACATCGCGCACGAGTCGCGCCATTTTTTGGAACGTCGACTTGAGCGTCACCATGCGGAGACTCATCGATGTCTCTTGCAGGTCGCGCACGATTTTCCCGAGATGTGCGAGGTTCCGCTGTACGCGTTGATCGCCGAGTTTTGTCACAACGGGATCTTGAATCACCATCAGCTGCGCGATCACGAGTTCGCCGACGAGATTCACGAGCGCGTCCATGCGCTGTGTCGAGACTTTGACCGATTGATCCGCCTTCGCCATCGCATGCTGCTTGGTCGGGCTTGCGGTGGCGGCGGCTTCAGCGATGGTGGCGCTTTCAGCCGGCGTCGACGGCGCGATTGAACTCGGCGTCTGCGCGGTGGGTTTGGACTCAACGTTGGACGTCGCGGAAGTGAGAGGTGTGTTGGACACCGGAGTTGGGGTTGCGACGCTGATCGGCGCGATGGCGGGTGTGCTCTCCGTTCGCTGGGCCCCGAAGAATCGGCCCTCGCAGGCGGCTTCGAGACGGTGCACCAGGATCTTGAGTTCTCGTTCACGAGCAGATTCGCCGCCCGAAAGCATGCCAATCAACTGGCCAAGCATGTCGCTTGAGGTCAGGACGAGTTCGAGGACTTCTGGTGAGAGTGCCAGTTTGTTCGAGCGGACTTTGTCGAGCAGGAATTCCGCGGCGTGCGCGACCTCGACGATTCGCGAAAGGTTTAGGAACCCGGCGACACCTTTGATCGTGTGAAAGGCACGGAAGACGATGTTCACCTGTTCGGCGTCGGTTGAGCCGGATTCCAACGCCAGAACTGCGGCTTCGGCGTTTGCGAGGTGTTCTCGAGCTTCAAGTGCGAAGTCGCCGACGTTTTCGTCCGCTCCCTCGAGGTTCATGCTCACGCGCAGTTCGGCGGGGATCGAGGTGAACATCGCGAAAGGATCTGAGGAACTCGACGGAGTTGTCGCTTCACCGAAATCGTTTCGTCGGTTGGGAGTACCGAAGAAGTCGCTGCTGTTGGCCAAGATGGTTGGAGCGGTGCTTGCAGTTTCCGAGACAGCTGGATGCTGCGAATCGCGTCGCGTGGCTTGGCCGTTGTCGCCCTTCGTGAGGCCAACCGACGCGATGGCCAAGGTCGAGCGCGCGATCGTTGCGTCGGGTTCGGCAGCCGAAGGATGAGCCCGCAGCGACGTGGCGAGCGTTTTCATCCAATCAGCGACCGCGAGGACAGCCTCCGTCGGAAAGCGATCGGCGGAGGCATCGATCAGCGACTCAAGGTCATGGCAGAGTGACTGCGCTTCGGAAAGGCTCAGGACACCGCATTCGCCCTTCAAGGTGTGGATGCGGCGACGGATGTCCGCGGCGGTTTCGGGGGTCAATCCGTGACTCTCGGCGGTCACGGCGAGGTGTTCGATTTCGGGGAGGGACGATTCGCAGCTCGCGACCCAGGCGAGCAGAAGCTCCGGATCCGCGGGTTCGCGGGCAGGGGCGGAAGCCTGCTCAATCGCGGTATCACAGGCGCGTACCGCCTCGATGACGCGGCGGAAGGCGGCCTCGACGTCGTCGACTTGTCGAAGCACGATCGCGTCGGAGAGATCGGCGGCTTCGGCCGAGGTGCGTGCGACCTCGGCGATTCCCTCGCCACTGGCATCGGTCGACAGTTGTCGAAGGAGATCGCCGAGGGCCACCAGGCTTTGGAGGTCGCCAGCGTCGGTGAGGACGGCGGCTTTGGCGGCGGCTTGGATCGAGGCTTTGAGCCCCATGGGTAACACCTTCCTATGCACCCGCAGTGAGCGGGCGGAAACCAACGATCCGCGATGCGGAGCACATCGCTCGATGTGCGGGAGGGGGATCGGCGGTGGAAGGGTGGAAATGCAGCCCTAGCGACGCTTCCCGCTCGAACACGTCGGATTGGGGCGGTTGCCCCTTGGGCGAATTGCCGAGTGCGAATCGGGCGTGCGCGGGATTCGTTGATGCGCAACGCCGTCGCGTTTGTTGAAGTGTTTGGAGCCGCTGGACTGGTGGGGGACGACGAAATGGGCAAGGTCGAAGAGCTGCGCAAGTTCGAGGAGTTGCTCGAGGACGCGCAACCGCTCAAGCGCACGGAAGGAGTCGGAGCGCGAGGTTGGCTCAGGGCGCGTTCGGCGTTCGGCTCATCGGCAACCACGGCAACCACGGCAACCACGGTTTCTTGCCAACGTCGCGCGCAGGAATGTGCAGGCTTTCGCTATATTGCGTCGATAACTCGCACGCATGGAGAGCGCCGAGACATCGCCCCAAGTGCCGCAGGACGCGGCCATGACGAACGCTACCGCCGCACAGGCTTCCGTAGCGCAGGCTTCACATGCGGGTGTGACCGTTCGTTCTCGTGCGCTCTTTCAGATTGACCCAGGTTGGCCCTTTGTCGTCGCAGGGCTTGGTCTCATTGTGGCGGGTGTGTTGATTCCTGCTCAGCGTGACTTGCATGAGCTTCGCGGGTCGCTCGAAGTGCACCGCGCGCTGCTTGAGCACTCTGATCGCAGGCTCGACGCCTATGACCGATTCCTCGTATCGGTCGATCAAGGGGAGCCGCAACTCGTGCGGCGGTTGGCTGCGAGCCAACTCAACAAGATGCCAGCGGACGAGCGTCCATATCTGATGCTGCCCTCGATGAATGCGACGGTCAGTGATTGGATCGATGCGTCTGAGCCGCTCGAAGTGCCTTCTCCTGCGCCGTATCCCGACACCCTGCTTGCACGGCTTGCGACCGGTCCGCGTCGACTTTGGATTCTCGCGAGCGGCGTCTTCTTGATTTTTGTTGGTCTCGTGTTCGGTCCGACTGGTGTGCGCCGGAGCGCGCGTGCCACGAGATCTCTCGCGGATATCCCTGGCGGGACGACCGTTGGTGGTAGGGAGCTTTTGAGCAGCACGCGTGCACTGGAAGGTGCACCCTCTTTGGGCGTGATGGGCGCGATGGCGCTCGCGGCGACTTCTCCGGCGACTTCTCCGGCGACTTCTCCGGCGACGGCCACTGGTGGTCGACTCGCGCAAGAGGTCGAGCAGCCTGTACAACTCTCTTCTTCGCCATCAGACGCATTGACGTCTGAAGCTGCGAGCGCTCTTGAAATTGCAACGAGCGTGAGCGCTGAACTCGATGCGGATGCCTCAAGCGATGAATATCTCGCATCCGTCGCTTCTGCGTCGGATACTGTGACTTCGATGGAAGTCGTTGATGATGCGGAGTCTTCAGCGATCGTCGCCGATGAGCCGTTGGCGGATGTTGCCGACGCGACAGAGTTGTCGATGGTCGATGCCGACATCGCGCCGGCCACCGTCGTCACGGAAGTGGCACTCATCGGTCATGAACCGGTGCTTGATGCCAAGAGCGACGTCGTCGACGAGCCTGAAACACGGCAGTCGGAAGTGATCGAAGTTTCCGAAGTATCCGAATTCGCCGACGAGCAGTTGGAAGAGTGCGAGTTGGAAGAGTGCGAGCTGGACGCCGGGCCAGAAGCCACGTCAGAGATTGACGAGTCCGAAGTGGACGCGTTGGAGGCCGAAGAGTCGCTGGTGAATGATTCAGGCGCAGAAGATGCGAGCGGCCACGATTCTGACGATTCTGACGATTCCGCTTTGGAATTGCGCGCGGAGACGATGGCGGTTCCCGGTGAGCAAGAGCTCGCCTCGGATGCCGAACGCCCCGATGCATTTGATCGCGCACTCGACACGTGGTCGCTCTTTCACGGGATCGACGAGTCGCGTTGGATTGATACGTCCGACCGTCGCAACGATTGACGAGCAGTTTTCGATTCGCTGCGCGTAGGGTGCGCGGTTCATGTCACATTTTCGTTTCGCGTGTGATGGCGCGCTAGTCTCGCGCGCATGGAGCAAACGGAAGCACGAAACTCTCTGTTGGCGTTGGAGACGAATGCGCGGAGTGAGCGCGAGACGCGCGTGTCGGCTTGCGGGTCGCATTGCGCGGTCGAACATGCACGCGAATGCTCGGCGGTCTTGCGTTTTCTAGCAGCGGGTGGGGTCGGTCCTGGCCGCGTCGCGCTCTTGCGCGGCGCGTTTGGCGAACTTCACGCGGCCTTGCACGCATCCCCAGAAGGGATTGCAGAGGTCCTGCGCGTTCGCGTGTCGGAGGCAGCACGCATCCTTCATGAAGCGAATGCCGCTGATCCTGATGCGGAAATTGCCCGTGTCACGGCGTGTGGCGGCAGAATCGTGACCTTCGCGGATCCAGCCTATCCCGCGCTGCTGCGTGTAGCGCCTGACCCTCCTGCGCTGCTCGTGGTGCGGGGCGAACTCCCGTTCGAACCAGAGTTGTGCGTTGCGATTGTGGGATCGCGTCGTGCGACCACCTACGGGCGTGTGCAGGCCGCGCGCCTCGCAGGTGAACTCGCGGCGCGCGGCATCGTCATCGTCTCGGGTGGTGCGCGTGGCATCGACGCCGAAGCGCACCGCGCGGCACTCCGCGCTGGTGGACGCACGATCGCCGTTGTCGCAGCGGGGCTCGCTCATCCGTACCCGCCCGAGCATGCGCCGCTCTTCGATGCGATCGTCGACGCGGGCGGTGCGATCATGACGGAGCAGGCGACGGACGTGCTGCCGCGTGCCGAACTTTTCCCTCGACGAAATCGGATCGTGGCGGGTATCTCGGTCGCAACGGTTGGGGTTGAAGCGGCGCGACGATCTGGCGCACTCGTGACAGCGCGGATCGCGGTGGAGGATCTTTCGCGCGAAGTGGGCTGCATACCCGGCTCCGTCGAAAGTGTGTCAAGTGAGGGATGTCATGCCGCGATTCGCGAAGGTTGGGCGCGGCTTGTCACTGGTGCCGAGGATGTCGTTGCGATGCTCTCCGACGTACGAGAACTCATGCAAGGAGCGCTCGAAGTGAAGGCATCGAAGCGGTCAGGATGCGCGGGTGAAGTTCCGCGTGAACGCGCGTCCGAAGAGGGATCGCAAAACTCGACAAGACGGGAGCGTCATCCGCCGGTGGATGGGTCTTCACCCCAACCTGCGGCTCCTTCGCGTTCCGCTGATCCAAACCAAACGGAACTGTCGCACGATGCGCGGGAACTCCTTGATTGGATTCGGCAGCATGAGGGAGATCGTGCACGACTGAGAGGAAAGAGGGACGGCGGGGATGTTGGTGCAGGTTCGACTTTCCGTGCCGGACTCGATGAACTTGAGCATCACCTCGGTTGGTCGATCCCGCGCTTGGCTGCGGCGACGCTCGCGCTCGAGCGGACGGGGCGCCTCGTGCGCGATCGCGAGGGGGCGTTTGGATTGGCTGAGAGGTGCCGATAGGTCGTGGACTTCGAAGGATTTCGGTGGGTTTGGAGGGTTTGGAGGGGTGAGAAGCGGGGAGGGTGGCCGACTCGCGTGAACCTTGCATGTGATGGTTGCCGTTTGAAGCAACGGAATCGGAAGTTGTTGTGGCTGGGCGTACCCGCGAAGTGTCGTGCGTCGCTCGGTTGGAGGAATGAAGTCCCATGGCTCGTCTTGCAGTGATCTCAGACATTCACGGGAATCGCGTCGCACTTGAGGAAGTGTTGCGTGATCTCGATCGACGTGATGTCGACGCGATGATTTGTCTTGGCGATATCGTGGGATATGGTCCGGAATCTTCGGAGTGCGTGCGGCTCGTGCGCGGTGCATGTCGCGTTGCGATCCGTGGGAATCACGAAGATGGAGTTCTCGCGAAGGACGTTGGACGTGGCTGGAATCCTGTCGCGCAAGCGGGGCTCGCGTACGCGCGGCGGACGCTGACCGATGCAGACAAATCGTTTCTTGCCGGGCTTCCCTCGAGTTTCTCGATTCGTGGCTCTCTGCTTGCGGTACACGACTCGCCCGTGCCGAGCGAGCATGGCATGAATTACTTACGGAACAGCAGTGACGCTGCGGACGCGTTCTTTTGGATTCGCGAGTCCATCTGTTTGGTTGGACATACACACGTGGCAGCATGCTTCGTCACGGAGTGTGCGCCGAGTGTTCGGCCACACGTCGAAGATCTTCAGTTGATCGTTCCGGGTGGAGGCGTCGAGGGTGTTTCGCAAGAGTGGACGGAGACGTGCTTGGTCGAGTCCATTTCGCTTCCTCGACGAGGTCGCGCGATTGTGAATCCAGGTTCAGTGGGGCAGCCGCGCGATCGCGACCCGCGCGCGAGTTACGCCATCATCGATCTTGAGAAATCCGTCGTCGACTTCCATCGCGTGTGTTACGACATCGAAGAGGCGGCGCGTCGAACGATTGACGCTGGACTGCCAGCCGTGCTTGGCGAGCGTCTCGCAATTGGTGCGTGACGTGCGTCGCCAGATCGGATGAAAGTGACAATTCGTGAGACTCATTCGTGAGACTCATTCGGGGGACTCATTTGGGGGAGTCGAATGCACACGACGCGCCTACTTCGCGAGGATGCCGGTGAAGCCGATGCGTTGCCGCGATCGCAACCTGATCAGGAACGGCGCACACGGCCGCGTGGCGGCGCCGTGTCGGTTTCGGAGAACGTTGGGTCTGAAAGTTTGGCTTCTGAAAATTTGGCGCGAACGCTGATTCGGGTGATTTGGGTCACTACGGCTGTGTGGGTTCTGCTTCCGATCGCGAAGACGGTTCAACTTGCATGCCTGCTCGGTGTTGGCGATCCACTCGCGCCGGCGGCGAAGAGTGATGACGGCGTGTTGATCGCTCGACTTGCGGAATGGTCGGGCATGTTGGCGACAGGGCTCTCGCCGGTCTCGACCTTCGCGGTCGGCTCACTCGTCGCACTCGCGCTCGGGTGTCTTTCCATCGAAGCGCGTTCCGTCGCGCCCCGTGTAGGTGCCACGATTGCGGCGCTCGCGCTCTACGGAGGTGTCGCCCTGAATCTGGCTGAGATCCGCGAGGCGATACTCACGCTGCAGCCAGGGTTCGTTGGTGTCACCGTCACGATCATGATGGTGGCGTCCTCGCTCGTCCTCGCGTGGCGCTGGGTGGAAAACGTGGCGCTTGCAGCGGCACTTTCACCTCGGGAGGATCCTCTCGCCATCTCGCCAGAAGTGGACGCCGAGGCGGGCTCGCGCGCGCATCGTGGTGTTGATTCGGTCAACATGTCCGCGTCGCGACTTGCGGGCGCGTTCCAGCGAGTCGTGCGCGAGTCATCGACGGGCGATGAAGAAGGCCTTTCGGGGCGCGGTTCGCCGATTCCGCGGCGACTCCCGGATGATGAGCCGGTATCGGCGCGCACCGCGTAAACGCACCGCTCGAGTCACGCCGAAGGACGGACTGCCGGGGGCGTTCTTCTGGTTTGAGTGGTGGTGAAAGGCCACGCGCAAGGAAATGTGCGTGGGAGAACGTGCGCGGAAGCACGGGCAAGGGAGAACACGCGGGGGAGTCGGGCGCGAGACGCGGGGGGGTGCTACATTCCGCCCCTTCCCCATGGTCGAACTACCCCCGCCCGGCACGGAAACCGTCCTGATTCTCGACTTCGGCAGCCAAACGGCGCAATTGATTGCCCGACGCGTGCGCGAAAGCGGGGTCTTCAGTCTGCTCGTCAGTCCACGCATCACGGCGGACGAGATTCGGCGTATCGCGCCGAAGGGCATCATCTTCTCCGGCGGTCCTGCGAGCGTCTTTGAGAAGGGCGCGCCAACGTGTGATCCTGCCATCTTCAACCTTGGACTTCCCGTCCTTGGCATCTGCTACGGCATGCAGTTGATGAGCCATCTCCTCGGTGGCAAGGTGGAGAGCGCGAATCACCGCGAGTTTGGCCGAGCCAAGATCGACGTTCGTGAACATGGCGACCTTTTTGCGGGCGTCGATGCACACGCGACAGTGTGGATGAGCCACGGTGATCAGGTGACTTCGGTGCCGCAAGGCTTCGAAGTGATTGCGAGCACGGGTACGTGTCCGTTCGCTGCAGTGCGCGATCGTGCACGGAGTTTCTATGGAGTTCAGTTCCACCCTGAAGTGACGCACACCCCACAGGGTGGCGACATGTTGGCGAACTTCCTCTTCAAGGCCTGCGGTTGCGCGGGCTCGTGGAAGATGGCGGATTTCGTCGAGCAGGAGTGCGCGCGGATTCGTGCGCGCGTGGGTGATTCCAAGGTGATCTGCGGGCTTTCGGGAGGCGTCGACAGCTCCGTCGTTGCAGCGCTTCTTGCGAAGGCAATCGGGAAGCAACTTGTGTGCATCTTCGTCGACAACGGACTGCTCAGGAAGAACGAGCGTGACCTTGTCGAGACAACGTTCCGCGACCACTTCGATGTCGACTTACGCGTTGTTGATGCGAGTCGGGAGTTCCTCACCGACCTTGAGGGCATCGTGGAGCCGCAGGAGAAGCGTCGTCGCATCGGGCACCGCTTCATCGATGTCTTCAAGGAAGCAGCGAAGTCGATTCCAGGCGATGTGAAGTTCCTCGCGCAAGGAACGCTGTACCCGGACGTCATCGAGTCGGGGCATGGGCACGCGGGAACGAGTGCGAACATCAAGTTGCACCACAACGTCGGTGGCCTGCCTGAGCAACTCGGATTCGAGCTTGTCGAGCCGATGCGACTGCTCTTTAAGGACGAAGTGCGCGCGCTTGGCGAGGTGCTTGGGCTTCCGGCGCAAATCGTCTGGCGGCATCCGTTCCCTGGACCTGGCCTCGCAGTGCGCGTCATTGGCGATATCACGCGTGAGAAACTCGATGTCCTGCGTGAGTGCGATCGAATTCTCCTTGAGGAAATCGTCGCGGCGAATCTCTACCGCTCGACGAGCCAGGTATTCGCGGTGCTCCTTCCGGTGAAGTCCGTCGGCGTGATGGGCGACGGGCGCACGTATGACTCGACCGTCGCGATCCGCGCCGTTGACACGCAGGATTTTATGACGGCGGACTGGTCGCGTATCCCTTATGACGTCTTGGCACTGATCTCGAATCGCATCATCAACGAGGTGAAGGGCGTGAATCGCGTCGTGTACGACATTTCGTCGAAACCGCCTGCGACGATCGAGTGGGAGTGAACTCGCGTCAAACTCGCGGTCGCTACTGCAGTGGCGACCTTTGGTGCAAGTCGCCTCAACGTCGGCCGTCGTGGGTCACCAACCAGAGCGCTCAGATCGACACGCTCAGCGAAGGATCGACTGCCGCTCAATCATGAGTTGCAGCGTCTGGCAGATGAAGTCGATCTCGCGCTCGCCGAGTTCCGTTGAGAATGGCAGTGCGATCAATCGGTCGGCCGCGCGCTCTGCGACGGGGAAGTCGCCTTCCTTGTGCCCACCCGTCTTGTATCCGCAAGCGAACGCAGGTTCGTGCGGAAGGACGTGCACGACGCTCGTGGCGGCGATGTCGTGGCGCAACAAGCCCTGCACGATCGAATCGCGATCGTCGCGCGAGTAGCGCTCCGAGAGTCGCACCGCAAAGTGTGACCAACGCACGGTTCCCTCCACGCACGGCGCCGGGAGCACGAGATCGGGGTGCATCGCAAGTCGTCGGAGATATCCATGGAAGACGTCTTCGAGTTCGGACGAGGTCTTCTCGAAGTTCTCGAGTCGCACGGCGGCGAGAGCCGCTTGCAGCGAACCCATGCGGGCATCGCTCCCGACGCGCTCGATGCGGCGAATGCCGCCGAGCCGCTCCCACTCTTGTCGAGGATCAACGCAGCCGCCATTTCGGATGAGCCGAAGTGCATGGGCGAGGTTGTCGTCGTTTGTCACGCAGACGGCGCCGCCGGAGCCAATGGTGGACTCGCGTTCACCAAGCGCGACCACAGCGATTCGTCCGAAGCGACCGACCGGATCGCGCCCGATGCGTCCTCCGAGTCCGCCAGCGAGAATCTCGAGCATTGGGAGCTCGTTGCGTGACGCGATCGCGACAATTTCATCCAGGCCTTTGGGTTCGCCGTGCGTGGCAACTCCGACGAGGACGCGCGTCAGTCCACTGACGCGAGCCGCGGCGTGCGTCTCTCGCAGAGTCAGCGACTTTGGATCGACATCTGCGAAGAGTGGGCGCGTGCCGGCGCGAATCGCGGCGTTCGCGAGCACCGATGGACCAAGCGCGGGCATCACCACCTCGGTACCAGCGACAGCACCGAGCGCTTCGAGCGCCGCTTCAATGGCCGCGCCCGTCGACACGAACGCAACGCCAAGCGGACGCTTCACCAAATCCGCGACGAGGTGCTCGACCCGCTCCTCAAGGGCGCGTTGATCGCCGCGCGTCTCGCGAAGGATGCGCTGCATTTCAGCCCATTCGGCACGATTTGGCTCGTGCATGCCGAGTCGGATTGGGTCGCTCATGGTTGCGCTCCTCCTGCAGCCGAACCGGAAGTCGAGTTTGACGCTGGTGCTGTTGTCGTAGTCGTGCCCGCAGCGCTTCCCGAACTTGAATCGGAGGTGGTGAGGACAGCGATTGCGTCGTTCGTGCGCTTTGCATGGCGGAGCCAAAGCCAAGCGGCCTGTGTGCGGATGACGGGTGAAACACCGGTGCCACCACCCGCGACGGTCGCGAGTTCTCGCATGGCATCCTCGCCCACGGTGTCGAGGTGTCGCGCGCCAAGGACGGCGATCATCGCCTCACCACTGCGCGACGACTTGCCCCGTGCGGTCGCGGCAACTTCCGCAGCTTCGCGTGTACCTGCCGAGGCAAGCGCGAGAATCAGCGTTTCTTGAAGCGTGCGATCATCCTGCACAGAGGCGAGTATCGGTGTCAGTTCGCCCGGCGCGATTTGCGCAAGACGCGCGATCGCGCGTGTCAGGCTCTCGATCAATGGCGCTGCGGCTCGACGCTCTTCGACGAGATACTTCGCCGCGGCGATGCCGAGTGCGCGCTCTGCGCTATCGCCGAGGCGGAGTGAACCCTCGGTTGCGGCGCGCAGCGCGACTCGGTGTTTCAGCGTGAGGAGTTGCGCGTAGGCATCTTGATCGCGCTGCTCGCCGATCGCGGTACCTGCATCGGCGAGTGCCTCGATCAACGGGTCGCCGTTGCGAAGGCGATCCCACTCCGGCTTCGGTGCGCGAACCCCGCTCGCAAGGAGAACCGCGGCGTGCCGCATGAGCGACGTTTGCGAGCGATCTTGCGTAAGGCGCGACTGGAGTACTGGATACGCAGCATCCGGCGCAAGTACAAGCAGCGAGCCCAGTGCGCGCAATCGTGCGTCGTCTGCAACATCGGGGAGTTCGATCAGCGATGCGACGAACGGCGCCGCGGCTTTGAGATTGTTCGCACTCGCGCCCTCGGCAGTTTGTGCAACGATCGCGGCTCTAGTCTTCGGTGGGAGCGTCGCGAGCGTGGTGCGAGCACGATCCGCAGCGGTTGAAGCTTCCGATGAGCCAAGATCAAGGAGGAGTGCTGTGGCAAGGACGGCAATCTCGGGCGTGCGCGAATCGGTGAGTTTGGTCACAAGCGCAACGTCTGGTGTGCCGCCAAGTTTCCGAAGTGCACAGGCGAGCAGAAGTTTCTGCGCAGCGGGAAGGTCGTCCCAGGAAAGCATCGCGGTGATGCGTTCACGGTCGAGCATCCCGAGTCCAACCGCCGCCGCGACGGCGGTCTCTCGATCGCCTTCTGCGGGTAGCCCCCCGACAAGATTCGTATCGATCTTGCCGGAGACATCGAGTTCTGCCAGACCAAGCACGCTGTCGACGCGAAGCGACCAATCGTCGCTGTGTAAGAGCTTGTCAAAAAGCGGCTTCAATTGCGCATCACGCAATTCGCGCAGTGACACCATGCCCGCATGTTGTTCAGCGTCGTTCGAGGAGCCGATCGACTCACGCAGCGCTCGAAGCGCGGAGTCGTAGGGGTCGACGGGGCCATACTGTGCGAACAGCGGCGTCGCGCTCAGAAAGAGTGCGGCGGTCGCCGCGACGGTGGACACGCGCAGCGATGTGGCCAAGAAGTACATGCTGCCCAACGTCGACAAGAGCATGTTGCAAGACATGCTCGGCGCACGAAGCGCGGTCGAAACGCGACGGTCGAAACTCATACGGCGAGTGTAGCGAAAGGCGCCCCTTCTTCCGGCTCGGAAGAGAGAAACGGTTAACGCTGCGAAGTACCGCGCGCGATGTCGTGACGGAGCTGGTCCACCACCTCGCGAACAGGCTCGCCTCCGACCACGAGTCGCCCGTCTGACTCGATGAGCGCCTTCAAGCGCTTTGCCGCGGTGTGGACCGCAGAGTGCGTATCGCGTCCAAGCGCTCGGGCGATTTCCGGGAAGCTATGGGTGGTGAGCTCGCGTGCGAGGTGGGCGACCAATCCTCGGGCCACAACCGTGCGGGCGTGGCGGCCGCTGCCGAGGAGATCTTCTCGCGAAACGCGGAGGCGTTCGCAGACAGCCTCGACGATGCTGCCGAGCCGAATTGGCACGCTTCCGACGGTCACGGGGCCTTCGCTTCCAAGGAGGCGCTCGACGGTTCCCGGGCCGATCTGCCCTCGGAGTCCGTCAAGTTCAACCAAGGCGCCGAGCCGGGTGATCGAGCCTTCGATTTCTCGAATGGAACCGGCGCAGCGGCCGGCGATCAGGTCTTCTGCAGCCGTCGTGAGGTCGAGACCTCGCTCGCGGGCGAGTCGACGGACGAGTTCCGCGCGGGTTCCGCGATCGGGGCGCTCCACACGTACGACCATGCCGGAGAGGAAGCGACTGACGAGTGACTGGCTGAACTTCCGAATATGTCGTGGATGTTCGTCGGACACAAGCGCGACGCGAGCACCAGAGAGATCGATCGCATCGATCGTGTGCAAGAACTCCGCCTGCGTTGCAGACTTGTTGGCGAAGAAGTGGATGTCGTCGATCGCGAGAAGATCGACGCGACGAAGACGCTTGCGGAACTGCTCGAGCGAACCATCGCGGACGGCGGCGATGTATTCGTTCGTGAATTGCTCGGCGGTGACGTAGCGGACGACCTGCCGGGGTGCGAGCTCGGTGCGGCGGCGGCAGATCCCCTGAAGAAGGTGGGTTTTGCCGACGCCACACTCACCGTGGAGGAAAATGATGCCCGGGGCTTCCGGGGCACCTTGCGCGAGTTGTTCACTTGCGGCAAACGCCAGGCGGTTGGAGTCGCCGATGACGTAATCCTCAAGCCGACGAAGCGTGATCGATCGCGCACCGCGGGCTGCGGCTGAACTTCCGGCGTGACGAGGGCGGGGGAGCACGACGCCGCTGCCGCTCAGGCTCTCTGTGTTGCGCTCATCCGCTTGATCGCGGCTGAACCCGTGGTTTGCGGACGGTTCAGTACCGATCTTGCCGTCGCGACCAGCATGGACGCGTGCTCGCGAAATCTCTCGATCGTCGCCGTGTGCGCTGCGGCGGGGCTCTTTCGTTTCGGCGACAGCGGCATCGCGCTCGAACTCATGCGGTGCGACTTCGATGGTGAGAGAGGCGCCCTCACCGAGGGCGAGGTTCGCCGCATGTTGCATCGCGTCGCGGAAGTGCTTCGCGATCCACTCTGCCACGTAGGAGTTCGCGGCGGTGATCACGACGCCCCGTTCGCGCGCCTCGGCGGCGGTGCCATGGGCGAACCAGAGGCCGTAGCGGTGTGCCCCGATCGCGTCGGCGAGGGCGCTTCGGAACGCTTCGGTTGCCTGGCGGGAGGACGAGGGTGGGGCTGAGGGCGACGGCGAGCGCGTGGGCACGCGCGAGGGAGCACTCGCTCGCGAGCTCAAGGGGCCGGGGGGAACTTCGCGCGAAATGTCGCGTGAAGCCTGTCGAACTGCCCGGCCGGCAGCGTGGGATTCGGTTTCTGGCGTCGTCATCGCAGAGTGGGACGCAGTGCGCGGTAGTGGCCGGATGCAAGCATGTGCCGAACAGAAGAGGTCAATTGATCCGTGACGATCCGTGGAGAGAGCGGTGGATCGAGTGGAGCCTCAAACTGTTTCTTGACACGACGACAGCACTTCGGCCAAGTACGGCCAAAGGGACATCGTTCGCGTTGCCTGAATCAGACGCTCGGGAGCGTCGATCGGGCGTCGGTCACGCGTTGCAATACGATCGGAGCAGAGGAGTGGGGAACCAACTGGGGGCTCAAGGATTGGTCGATCGGACGCATGTGCGCGTTTCGAACGTTCGAGTCTTGGCCCACCCGCGTACATCGGAGACCGCGGGGCCCGCGTCCCTGCGAGCGATCCGCAATGTAGCGCGCTTCCTCATGTGCGCAACCGGCATCGAGCAACAATTCGGTATCGATCGAACGGAAGCACCGATGTTGTCGCGGTTTGCGACGTTTGACGACGCGCATGGCAGCACTGTCGCGTTTGTTGTGGATAAATCGTCGAACAGTGTCGCGGACACATGCGAGTTGCAAAAGTTTTTTGGTTGTGCTCGTGGCGAAGTGAGGTTGACAAGACGTTCTCAATCGGTTCGCGCGAACCGCGAACTGTCGATTGCGAATCGCGACTCACGCAACGTGGACGTGCACTCGCATGCCGAACTGCGCGCTCCATGAAGTCATGCTGAAACAGTGTTGCAGTTGAATGTTGCTCACGCGCGCGTGCTGCGAACGAGCGCAACACGCGTGGAAACGCGGCGAAAACCGTTGCGTTCATAGAGGCGCCGTGCGAAGACGTTGCGCGCATCGACTGCAAGCGAAACAGTTGCGCAGCGTGAGCGTGAGCATGCATGCAGCCCGTACGTGAGCAGCGCTTGCGCAATTCCCTGGCCGCGCGCCTCTGGTGCGAGGCCGAGATAGACAAGCTCTGCGTCTGAACCTTCCGGGGTCACATTCAGAAGGCAGACCCCGTGCGCCGTGCCTCGCGCGCCTGCAGGCTCGCGTGCGTGAGGTTTTTCGTGTGTGCAGTTGTCGGTGTCGTGCGAGTGCCGCGCGACGAGCCAGTGTCGCGTCCGCGCGCCAGTACCGAAGTGGCCGACGAGGACATCCTTCGTGGCGCGCATGCCCGCAAGGCCTGGGCAGTCGAGGGTGTTGAGATAGGTGCGCTCGAGTGTGGCGACGAGTTCAGCTCGTGTCGCCTCAGGGATCGCGTCGGGGCTCTCGCCGGCGAGGACATTCGGCGGGGCGGCAGGCTCGATCAGCCAACCCTCGGGGGGAGGGGAGGGTTCCAGGATGCCCGCCCGCGGAAGGCTTCGCTCGAGGTACTCGAGTTCGGCCATTCGCTGCAGCCCCGCGTACTCATAGGCGGCGATGTCATGTACACGCGTCGGCTCGACGAGTGCCTGCGCGATATCGGCAAAGGACGCACTCCCGGCTGCCGCGGCGGCGATCAGCGGTCCGAACTGCCTGGCCTCCTCCGCATCGCGGGTCCGGCTCACGAGCAGCATCGACGCGCGGCCCGGGCTTGGAACCGCAAGAACCGCGGACCGATAGCGTCCCGCGTCGTCGATGAGGCACCAGAGATGATCGAGAGAGACGCGTGATGTCTGCGCTTGCTCGACGAATCGTCGTGCCGCGGCAGGTCCGGCTCCGAGGAGTGCGGACATCGCCTCCTCAAGCCGCGAGGGCTCGACGCGCACGATTCGAGTCGGGTCAGGCGTCAGCGACATGGTGGAGCACACACTACCGCAGGGACCGAGTTCTGACGGTGGTCGTCGGCGCACCTCGTGGCATTCGCTACAATCTCGGCCCCGGCAGACGACCGAACGGGATGTCGCCGGGATTTGAGAGGCCTTGCCGATGATTTCGACCTTCCTTTCGACGTTTGCTCTCTCTTCCGCACTCTGCCCGGGTGTGTTGATGCCCGTTTCGGCAAGCGTTCCGTCCTCAAGTGGTGCGTCCTCAAGTGGTGCGTCCTCAAGTGGTGCGTCCTCAAGTGGTGCGTCCTTGAGTGGTGCGTGGACGAGTGGCGTGGTCGCGCTTGCGACGCACGCGACGGTCGCAGCGAAAGACCTTGATTTCACCCCAAGCGAACTTCGACTTTGGCGTGACCCTGAGTCCGGCAAGCACTTCTGGTACATGACGTATGACGTCGTGAACAACACGGGTGAAGATCAACGCTTCGCGCCGCGCATCGAGCTTCTCGTCGACGACGGTCGCATCGTTCGTCAGGGTGAAGGCGTTTCGAGCGAGATCACCAAGGCACTCAAGGAGTTTCTTGGCAACGAATTGCTCGAGGATCAATTCGAGATCCTCGGTACGGTGCTTCAGGGGAAGGAACACGCAAAGTCTGGACTCGTGGTGTTCGTGGCCGAAGACCTTGATCCAACCGAACTCTCGGTGATGGTGCAGGGCCTGTCGCGCGAGACCGAGAAGAAGCCGCACCCGAAAACGGGCGAGTTGGTCACGCTGCGGAAGAACGCGCGCGTGGATTATCTGGTCCCTGGCGATCCGAAGCCCTCGGGCACGGTGACCTACCCAATCGTCGAACAGCGTTGGGAGTTCCGCTAAACAGTCTGACGATCGGACTTCCATCGGTCTTGCGGGTTGAGTTTGCTCGACCTCAGACGAGCGGGTGGACTTTCGGTTCGGTTTCAAGTATCTTCATCGACCCGGCCGAGGGCCGGAAGCGCATGACTTGTTCGCGGTACGCCGCGATCGGGTCCAATCAGGAGTGATTTGTCGTGGCACACAAGAAGGGCCAAGGCTCAACCAAGAACGGTCGCGATTCGAACCCGCAATTCCGCGGTATCAAGCTGTACGGTGGTCAGACGGCGAAGGCCGGCGCGATCATCGTGCGTCAGTGCGGTACTCGCTGGAAGCCGGGTTACCTCGCGCACATGGGTAAGGACAACACGATCATGGCCGAGGCTGAAGGCACTGTTGTCTTCAAGGGCTCGTACGTGCACATCGTGCCGTCTGATCCGGCGACCCCGAAGTACGCCTTCGCCTGATTCGATGCCCTTGGGTACCTGTGAAGGTATCCAATCAGCGTTTGCAGGCGAGGTGTCTCGTGTCTCCGAACTCTCGTGCACGAGAGCATTCGATTTGCGCCCCGGTTCAACCCGGGGCGCTGTCCTTCCTCAATACAGCATCGATAGTGCATCGCTTCCTCGTATTCCGCGGTGCGCATCGGCCGTGATAGCCCTCGCGCGGTCTCTCGCGCCTACCTCCTCAGCGCAGTCCATCGTCTGAAAGAACTCCATGCTCGTCGATGAAGCAATCATTCATGTGCGCAGCGGTAAGGGCGGCAACGGCGTCACGCACTTCCGTCGCGAGAAGTCAATCATGAAGGGTGGCCCGGACGGCGGCGATGGCGGTCGTGGCGGGCATGTGTTTCTCGTAGGCGATGCGCATCTCGACACGCTGGTCGAGTTTCAGCACCGACCCCATCACTTTGCGAAGAATGGCGAGAATGGCGCGAAGAAAAAGTGCCATGGTTCTGATGCGACGGATCTCTTTGTTCGCGTGCCTCTCGGTTCAATCGTGCATGACGCGGAAACCGACGAGTTCATCGCGGACATCGTGGAGGATGGTCAACGCGTGATGGTCGCGGAAGGTGGAAAGGGCGGATGGGGCAACGATCGCTTCAAAACGGCGACCCATCAAAGCCCGACCGAATGCACGCCGGGTGGCGAGTCCGTTGAGCGTTCGTTGCGTATCGAGTTGAAGCTCATCGCGGACATTGGATTCGTTGGGCTTCCGAATGCCGGAAAGTCCACGCTGCTTGGTGCGACGAGCCGTGCGAATGCGAAGGTGGGCGACTATCCGTTTACGACGAGGCGGCCGCAGCTTGGCATCGCGGAACTGCCGGGCGATCGACGCATTGTGCTTGCGGATATCCCGGGGCTCATCGAGGGCGCAAGTGAGGGAGCCGGGCTCGGTCACGACTTCCTGCGTCATATCGAGCGCACCAAGGCGATCGTCCACCTTGTCGACATCGCGCCGCTCGACGGCTCGAAGCCTGCGGAGAATTACCGCACGATTCGCGGTGAACTGCACGCATTCTCGCCGACCTTGGCGGAGAAACCAGAACTCGTTGTCTTCTCGAAGATCGATCTTATTCCTGAGGAAGAGCGCGCGAAGCGCATTCGACGACTCGCAACCGAAATCGGTCTTGGGAAAGGCGAAGAGCCTGTGGTGATCTCGGCGGCAACGGGCGAAGGAATGCGTGAACTGCTCGAACGAGCCTACGCGATCGTCAAAGGCGAAGTGATGCCAACAGAATGGCGCCGCTGAACGCGAGTGTCACGCGCTGCATGAGGGCTACCGACAAAGCAGTCGAAAGGCCGCGAAGAAATCGGCGAATTCATCCCGGTAGCGATCCGCGATTGTGAGTTCTGCGATTTCCGCAACGAGCGAGTCCTGCGCGTTCAAAATCTCCGCGCGACCACCGCCAGCTTCAGCGATCTCGGGAAACCACGTGTAACTCCGCTCCTTTTGCATGACCGGCGGGGGCGCCTTGGGAGGAGCAATCGGCTTGTCGCTTGGCTTTCGCCGGCCTTTCCCTTCGCCGGCGTCGCGTGACGGATTAGGTTTCTCCGTCGGCGGTGGGAGTTTCGGCTTGCCCTCTTCCGTCTCATCTCTCTGCGGATCCTGGTCCGTGGGGGCTTCGCCACTCGGGAGCGACGGTGGGGTGTCGTCGAGCTCTTCTGCCTTCAAGTTCTTCTCGCTCTCTCGCGCGACAATGCCGTAAAAGCGCACGCCAGCGGCAAGTCCCTTTTTCGCGAGTTCGATGCAGAGATTGCCCTCGCCCGGATGCGGCGGTGCGTCGCCGACGATGACACACGCGCGAATCGGCGGTTCTGCGGGCGTTTGGGGGTCTTGGTTTGCGGGGGGCTGGATCCATGAGAACTTGGTGAGCGCAAGTCGCATTGCCGCGTAGACACTCTCCGGAGTGTCGCCGCCGCCATCTGCCGAGAGCGACCAAAGCCGCGTGCGTGCTTCTTCGAGGCTCGGTGTGAAATCCCATGCCTTTGTTTCCCACTCATCAGTCTTATCGCGGTAGCCAACGATGCCGATGCGGACGCCCTTGGTCACGCTGCCGAGAAACTCCACAAGATCATCGATCGAGCCCTGCGCATCCGCAATCTCGCGCCACATACTTGAGGTGCAGTCGAGCAAGATCGCGAGATCCATTGGGCGTTCCGCGACTTTCGCGAGGTACTGTTCGAACGCGATGAAGCGATCCGCTTCAAGGTTGGCGATGCGATTGCGATCGACGAGCCGTGCGCCCGCGGGTGAGTGTGGAACAAGATCGCAGGGGCGATAGCCGGGTTTCGATCGATTCTTTCGGTACCACTCGCGCCAGCGAAAATCGCGGCCTGAATCATCGCCTGCGGTGACTTCGGCCAATCGACGCGAGAGCGCGCCAGCCTCTGCGCGTGACATGCGCAGCACGATGCGTGAAAGTAGTTCGTCGAGTCGCTCGCGGATGAGTTTGTCGTTCGGAGTGTCGAGTGCTGTAAGTACTTCAAGCGCGACGATGGCCTCAAGCGGCTTGGCCGAGCGTTCGGCGGCGGCGATTCGGGCATCACGAACCTTCGCATCGAGTGGGTACCGGGCGCGAAGGATCGCGCGAATCACGCGAGGATCTTTCTCCGCGGCGAGCCTTTCCGCAGGCAAGACGACGCCGCGACGCGCGAGACACGCGATCGTGTACGCGCGCACGCGCCATGAGGGATCAAGCAGAAATGATTCGAGGCGTGCGGCACTTGGTGCGCAGTCGTAGCGCTCAAGGCGCATGACCGCGAGGGCGCGTGACGGCCACTGTGCTCCCATCGCGAGGCGATTGAGTGCTTCTCTTTCGGCGACCGGCGCGTTGACGAGTTCGAGAAGCGGGGCAGTTCCAGTCTCAACGGGCGCCGCGTCTTGTCCTGCATGTGCAATGCACAAACCATCGAGCGTTTGCGCGCACACTTCGCGTACGCTCGTTTGGCTGGAGAGGAGAAGAGCGACGATCGCCGCACGCATAGGACTTCGAGTGTACGCTCGACGTCCTAGAAAGTAGAAGGCCCTTATGCTCAATCGAACGCTTCTTGAGACCGTGTTTTCCCGAGGCCTTGGTTACAACCAGTACCTCGCGACAGATCCAATGCGCGCGGGAGGTTGGAACGCGGTGTACGACCGTGTCGCGCTGACCGAAGCGCAGCGCGGTGAAATCGCGAGTTTCACCCGTGAAATGAAGGTCCTTGTTGTCAGCGGCATCTGGTGTGGTGACTGTGTGCAGCAGGGGCCGTTGATCGCGCGAATTGCCGAGGTCAATCCACGCATCGACCTGCGATGGGTCGATCGTGATGTGGAGGCAGAGTTGTCCTCACAACTCACCATCTGCGGCGGCGGGCGTGTGCCGGTCGTTGTGCTGGCGGCGGAAGATTTCGAGCCTTGTGCGATTCTTGGCGATCGCACGCTTGCACGCTATCGCGGGCTCGCGCGGCGCCAGTTGGGTGCAGCGTGTGAACTCCCTTGGGCCGAGATCCCCGCAGACGAAACGGCGGCAGTGCTTCAAGAGTGGCTCAACGAGTTCGAACGCGTGCAATGGATGCTGCGGCTCTCACCGCGGCTTCGACAGAGGCATGGGGATTGAAGTCATCTCGTTGAAGACGAACGCCGCCGGGGCGATTTGAGCGCGAATCGTCGGTGCGTGTTTACGTTCGTGCCGAATCGCTCAATCGTCGGAGCAGATCGAACGCAGCCAGCGGTGTGAGTGTATTGAGGTCGATCTCCCGAAGTTCACGAACCGCGGGATGCTCTGCGAATCCGCCGAAAAGCGAGAGTTGCTGTTCAAAAGGATCTGCAGTGCGAGGCTCCGGCACGGGGCGTCGAGCCGCGGTCATGAAACACGGCGATGTCCCGCGTTGAGCTGCGAGCGTCGCTTCTTGCGGATCTTCTTGCGGCTCTTTTTCCGTTGCGAGTGATTGCGCGACCTCAACCTTTCCGAGAAGCTCGAGCACCTCCTTGGCCCGCGCAATCGTTGTCGGTGGGAGCCCGGCGAGGCGTGCAACGTGGATGCCGTAACTTCGATCGGTGCGACCAGGCACGATGCGATGGAGGAACACGACTTCGTCGTTCCACTCGCGGACAGAAACATGGAGATTGGTGACTTCGTGCAAACTCTCCGCAAGTTGTGTCAGTTCGTGATAGTGGGTTGCGAAGAGTGCGATGGATCGACGCGACGCGAGCGTTTCAGCGATCGCCCAAGCGAGTGAAAGCCCGTCGAGCGTGCTTGTACCCCGGCCGATTTCATCGAGCACGACGAGGCTTCGATCGGTCGCGTGATGCAGGATGTTCGCTGTCTCGGTCATCTCGACCATAAAGGTCGATTGCCCTGAGTGGATCTCGTCGGCGCTTCCAATGCGTGTGAGAATCGCGTCGAGAACGCCGATTTCGGCGCTCGTTGCAGGCACGAAGGAGCCGACATGTGCAAGAAGCGCGATCAGCGCGACTTGTCGGATGTACGTGCTTTTACCGGCCATATTTGGCCCCGTGATGAGCGCAAGCGTCGGCGGCAGGTGCATCGCATTTGGCGCGACCTGTGCCGACGTCGACTCGCGCGGGTCATGACAGCCAAGGTGCGTGTCGTTCGGAACAAACGTGGACGCGAGCGTTCGATCGAGAACTGGGTGGCGACCACCCTCGATGCGAACGCATGCGCTCTCCGTGATGGAGGGTCTCGACCAACGCTGGCGTCGAGCGACGCAGGCGAGGCACGCAAGGGCATCGAGTTCCGCCGCGCGTTCGCCAAATGCGATGATTGAATCGAGTTCTCGAGCGACTGTGGCCAGCAGCGTCGCCCACAGTTCCTTTTCACGTTCGACTGCGCGGGCGTCCGCTCGCAGCACCTTTTCTTCGAACGTCTTCAACTCTGGCGTGATGTATCGCTCGGCGTTTCGCAGCGTCTGTTTGCGGGTGAAGGTCGCGGGCGCTTTCTCACTGTTTGCGGCGGAGAGTTCGATGTAGTAGCCGAAGACCGAGTTGTATCCAACTTTCAACGACGCAATGCCGGTCGATTGGATGAGTTCCTCTTGGTACTTCGCGAGCCACGCGCTTCCATCGCGCTGCAACAGTCGTGTTTCATCGAGTTCGAGGTCGTATCCGTCGGCAAAGACACCGCCCTCACGAAGATGGGTGGGGGCGTCGGACTTCAGGGCTCGGGAGAGCGTGTCTACGAGTGGCGTCAAAATGGGCGTGATTCGTGCGAATTCCGCAGACTCACTGAAGAAGGCATCAAGTGGTTCGAGCGTATCGCGTAGCGCAGGCAGTGCACGAAGTGAACGCGAGAGTGCCAAGAAGTCACGGGGCGTGGCGCGTCCGAGCGCAGCACGACCCGCGATACGCGCCACGTCTTGGAGTGCGCCCAATTGCTCGGCGAGCGTTTTGGAGAGCCGCTCGTCTTGTTCAATGGTCGCGACACGATCAAGCCGCGCGTCGATCGACTGCTTGGACGCGAGTGGATAGCAAAGCCAGTCACGCAACAACCGACGGCCCATCGGGGTTTGCGCTTCATCGAAGATCGAAAGAAGGCTGCCTTCGGTGCTTCCAGTTCGCAACGTTCGTTCGATCTCGAGTGCGCGCAGTGTGGTCGCGTCGACCGCGAGAAATGCCCCGCGAGCGATGCGCTTCGGAGGCGAGAGGTGCGGAATACGTCCATCCGCACGATCGGTGGCTTGCGTTTCGAGGGCGTAGCGAAGGATGGCGCCTGCCGCCGCGAGTGCCGGATCCGACTTTGCGAATCCAAATCCCTCAAGCGATTTCACTTTGAATTGCGAGACGAGCGCTTCGAAGGCGTCTTCGGCACGGAAGTACCAACCAGGACGCGCGGTCAGCGGCAGTCCACGCGCGGAGAGCCGTGAAATTGCAGGATGAACGGATCCATCGCGCTCCTCGGCGTACACGAGTTCGCTTGGCGCGAGGCGCGCGAGTTCATCGGCGAGAAGTGCGATCGGGCAGGCGGTGACGGTGAATGCGCCGGTTGAAACTTCAATCGCGGCGATGGATGCTTCTGCGCCATCGATCGAGACAGCGACGACGCGATTGGCAGCGCTCGCATCGAGCAGCGTCTCGTCGACGAGTGTGCCTGGCGTTAGAACGCGCGTGACGGCGCGTTCAACGACGCCTTTCGCGTCCTTCGGATCCTGCGTTTGTTCGCAAACGGCGACGCGATGGCCCATCGCCACGAGCCGACGAATGTAGCCCTCTGCGGCGTGAAACGGCACGCCCGCCATGGGGAGCCCCTTCGTTCGCTCTGTGAGGGTGATCGCGAGCAACTTGTGCGCAAGCACCGCGTCGCGATCAAACATCTCATAGAAGTCGCCCATCCGAAAGAAGAGGATGCAATCGGGATGCGCCTGTTTGAAGCGTGCGAACTGGCGCATCGCCGGCGTTGCGAAGTGGGGATTGCGTGCGGGGTCGACCCAAGAAACATCGTTCGCGTGACCCGTGGAGGTTGTCGCGCGCGAGGCAGCAAGACCGCCCGAACTTGTCGCCCCGCCGCCGGGGTTTGATTGGTTCAGATGATGGGAGGTCGCGTCGCTCACGAACTGGGAAGTTACGGGAAATCTCGTGCATTTCGCAGCCCGACCGCGCTGTTTCTCGTTCCGCCCTTCAACGTCGCGAGCCCAATGCAGCATTTGCATGGGCCGAAAGCGTTGCTATACTTTCCGTCCTCCCATGGGGTGGTAGCTCAATTGGGAGAGCGCCTCGGTCGCATCGAGGAGGTTGTGAGTTCGATCCTCATCCACTCCACTTGAGCATGCAGGCCTGCCCTCTGGGCGGGCCTCTTGCGTTTTACCCCGATTCTGAAGAAGGGACGCAGACTCGCGGAGCTTGGCGGTCATCCCTGTGGTACCGGGCCGACGAACGGCACCTCCGCGAAATGTGGAGTGATTCTCATGCGAGCGCACAGTGCGCGCAGGTTCTCTATCCTCTCCGCCCCATGTCCACTGTTGCCTTGCTCGCGGACGCCGTTTCGATTTCTCCCACGACGCAGCTGGTCCTCTACTGCGCGGCCGTCGGTCTTGTGTCACTTGCGGGCGGAGCTGTCGCGGCCTCGCTGAAACTCGGGCATCGTCGTCTGCAGTTCGCGTTGAGTTTCGTCGCGGGCACGATGCTCGCGGTCGGGCTCCTGCATCTGCTGCCGCACGCGGTCATTCTCGCGATTGAGTCTGGTGCGAGTGGCCCGGAGGGACTATCGCATGGTGCGCTGCATGGTTCGCTTGATGGTGTTTCCCTCGCGGTGGTGCTCGGCTTTGTAGTGATGTTCTTGCTCGAGCGCTTCTTCCACTTTCATCAACACGAAACACCGGAAGAAGCTGGACACCATGACTGCTGTGAAGATGGCTGCAACAGCCATCAATCAACGCCGGGCGATGCGGGGGAGAAAGCGGCGAAGTCGAAGGGGCATCATCACGGGCACTCGCACGGGAAGTCGCGCGGCGCTGGAAAGCAGCACGCGCACGCGGTCTCGCAGTTGGGATGGATCGGTGCCACAATTGGCCTGACTTTTCACAGCATTCTGGAGGGAGTTGCGCTCGCGGCTGCAGTCCTCGCGGGTGCATCGCACGGGGTTGGAGGCGCGCTCGCGGGGCTTTCCACCTTCGTGGTGATTTTGCTGCATAAGCCGTTCGACAGCCTGACCGTCGCGATGCTGGTGCGCGCCTCGGGCCGCCCGGTGATTTTCGCGCACATCGTGAATCTCCTCTTCGCGTTGGTTGTCCCCATCGGCGCCGCAGCCCTGTGGTTTGGCGTCTCGCAGGATGGAGCTTCCGTGCTTCCGCTCGCACTTGCGTTTAGTGCCGGCACATTCCTGTGCATCGCAACAAGTGACTTGCTGCCTGAACTGCAGTTCCATCGCCACGATCGGGTCGGACTCTCGGTGTCGCTGCTCCTAGGCATCGCGCTCGCGACCGGTATTGCGCGTCTTGAATCAAGTGTTGCACAGTCGCATGGTCATACCCATGACCATGCTCACGATCATGCTCATGATCAAGGGCAAGAGGCGGCACCCGCGACCGATGCGCATGATCATTCCGACCCGAATCACAAGCACTGAATCACAAGCACTGAATCACAAGCACTGAAACGCGAAGAAATGAAAGACGAAGAGATGAAAGGCGAAGAGATGAAAGGCGAAGAGATGAAAGGCGAAGAGATGAAAGTCAAGGCTGAATTGGTGATTGCTGAACTCAATCGCTTGCGATCCGATGTCGACAAAGACATGACCGACCCCGAGTATTTCGCGTTGCACCACGCACTCTGCTTCATCTCGTACAAGATGGGTGAGTTTCAGAAGTATCTCGATGAAGTGGTCAAGGACGGCGAGCATCCGGAACGCTAGATCGCGTTCTGCGCGTTCCTCGTTCTACTCGTTTCTTCTAGCGATCGTTTC
>CAIWCL010000242.1 GCA_903911205.1 uncultured bacterium | reverse complement strand
TCGCCACCACGCCATCGACGCGTTGGCGATCGCGCTCACTGGTCCGAGGGAAGTTCAAGCGATCGCGCGTGCCTCAGCCGACGCTGTCGCGCGTGGCGAGGCTGCGCATCGCATCAAGCTCGATGCACCGTGGCCAGAGTTTGCAGCCGACGCGAAGCGTGTTGTCGATGGGATTGTGGTTTCGCATCGAGTGGATCGGCGGTTGAGTGGGCCGATCCACCAAGAGACGACATATGGGCGACCGATTCGTGCACTTGATGGTCACGTCAAGGACGAGTCGATGCGCCACCAGCGATATCGACTTGAAACCCTTGCTGCCGCGGACGTCGACGACATTGTCGATGGCGCCGTTCGTGATGCTGTTCGCGCGAAGCTCGCCGCAATAGGGCAGACTGAGCCAAAGGTTGCGTTCAAGGGTGATGCGAACTTGCCGATTCTGAAGCGGGGCGATGGTCGTGAGGTGCCGATTGGTCGCGTGCGTTTGAAGGTGAGGAAGACGCTAGCCACTGTTGGTGATGGACAACGGAAGCGGTATGTCGCTCCGGGGTCGAATCATCACATGGCGGTGATTGAGCGGAAAGACCCGAACGGCTCATGCACGCGCGAGTTAGAAGTTGTCACAACGCTAGAGGCGTATCGCCGCAAATCTGCGGGCGAGGCCATAGTTCAGTCCGATCTCGGCCCAGACCGACGCTTGCTTATGACGATTCGGAGCGGCGAGGCGGTGATGCTGCGGCTATGCGATTCAGAAGTCCCGTGTGTTGTGAGTTCCGTTTCCGATGGGTTGGTCGAGCTTAAGACGCACACAGATGCCCGCGCTGCAACCGAAATTCGTAAGGCAGGCGTCGACGGTGGGCGCTTGAAGTTAACCACTCGTGGATTCCTGAACGCTCTCGTCGGCAAGATCGTGATCAGCGAACTCGGGACATGCAGATCTTCGAATGACTGACCGCATCATCGAGATCGCAGATGTTCCAGCGCGACTCCGAGTTGATCTCGGTCGACTTGCCATCGAAGTGAAGGATCGTGAGCCTGTCTTCATCCCGCTACAAGAAATCGCGGCGATCGTTGTTTCGAACCAAGCAGTATCGCTGTCGCAGAGTGTGCTCTCGGGTCTCGCCGAAGCGGGCGGCGTTTTCGTTGCTATGTCGGAGAACTTTCTTCCGATCGCCATGCTCTTGCCGCTCGATGTGCACTCGACGCAAAGTGCACGTATGACGAAGCAACTAGAAGCAACCGAACCGACCAAGGAGCGAGCTTTGCAATCCATTGTTCGCGCACAGGTGCGTGCGCAGTGGCTGTTGCTCGATGAGGTCGTCCTCACGAAGGGTGGCTTGGATGATCTTCTAAGTCGCGTGCACTCCGGTGACCCTGAGAACATCGAGGCACAAGCGGCAGCGCGGTATTGGAAAGCATTGTTTAGTGACCAGTTTCGCCGCGACCGCGATGCGTTCGATCAGAATCGATTTTTGAATTACGGCTATGCAGTCCTTCGTGCAGCCACCGCTCGCGCGATTTGTGGCGCAGGCTTACACCCATCGCTGGGCGTACAGCACCACAATCAGTACAACGCGTTTTGCCTCGCAGATGATTTGATGGAACCGTATCGTCCGATTGTTGATCGAGCAGTGCTCCGGATTGTCGATCGCGACGGTCCGCAGGCAGAACTCACGCGCGAGTTACGCGGTGAAATCATCGGCGCGCTCTTGGGTCGCCATCGTGTGCGCGGAACCGATCGAACATTGTTTGATGCGCTTTCAAGAAGTGCATCAAGTCTTGCGCGCGTACTCACAGGCGAAGATCGCGATATCGAATTGTGGGTGCCGTAAGCGCCATGGCAATCGATCGACTGACCGCAACACCAAACTCGGGATACAAGGCCGTGTGGCTCTTTGCGATGTTTGATCTTCCGGTGCTTACCAAGCCGCAGCGCAAAGAGGCAACGCGTTTCAGAAAGCACCTTCTTGCCGAAGGTTTTTGCATGTTGCAGTTCTCGGTGTACGCTCGACATTGCCCCACCGAAGAGGCTTCAGAGGTGTATCGATCGCGCGTGTCCGCAGAACTTCCTGCAGAAGGGCAAGTGCGACTTCTCTCTGTGACCGATCGCCAGTTTGGAAAGATGACGGTCTTCGTAGGAAAATCCGTTGAACCACCCGAAGAACCACCAGTGCAACTCATGCTTTTCTAGGCCGAAAAGCGCCACAAGCCGCGTTCGAACAGCGGGTTGTGGCAGAGATAGTGTAACTGAGCGGGCGCTCTCTTCCGGCCACAGCGACATTGACGCCTCTCGCCCGTGCCCTGCAAGTGTAACTGAGCGGGCGCTCTCTTCCGGCCACAGCATGGATGTCGGCCTCGTAGGTGTAGGCGATGAGTGTAACTGAGCGGGCGCTCTCTTCCGGCCACAGCTC
>CAIWCL010000241.1 GCA_903911205.1 uncultured bacterium | reverse complement strand
TGCGCTTCATCGATCGCGAGATCTGCGATGTCAGCACCGAGAGCGCTCCGCAGTATCGATGGGTTCGAAACACGCGACCCCTCGCGCAACGCCGCCCGCGCAACGCCAAGCCCAACATCGCCGAAGGTGAAAGTGCCGCGATCTACCTGCAATTCTCGAAGCGCCGCATCGGCGAGGGGCATGACCTCAAGCGCTCCTTCCATGCGCCTTCGTACCTGCGCGAGAAGCCCCGCGCGAAGGTGCGGACGAATCAGCCCGAACGCGTCGATCCACGCTTGGGGCGGCGAGTATCGATCGTAGGGCTCGCTTCGATCAAGTCGTTGAAGGATTCCCTGCGCCGCGAGCTTACGAAAATCGCGCCGCTCAAGCGCCTCGAGAATCACGCGATGAGCCTTGGCCCAACTCGAGCGCGGCTTCGGTGCCCTTTTGTCGGCCGTCATCGGAATTTCAAGCGCCTTCCACCGGTCACACGCGCGTTGATAGTGGGTATCGGCGTCGTCGCCGGCGACATCGCTCCCAAGCGGAATGCGCGAGATCCAATCCCACGCACGCTTCAAGCCTGCGTCGCCACCGATCGAACATGCGCGATAAAGGTCGAGCACACTCACAGAGCTGCCGCCCATCAGTCCAGTGATCGATGCGAGCACCGATGCCTTGGGAGCGCCCTCCTCCAGCAAACTGATCAACTCAGCGGCATTTGGATCTGCGAGCACACGCGCCGCTGCCTCTGCGCGCAAGAGTTCAATGTCGCGATCTTCACCGACCGTCCAGTCCGGCGGAAGCCCCGCTTCATCAGGCATCGCGGTTGCGATGCGATGGAAGTATCCATCGATCGTCCCAATCTGCATGCGATGCAGGTCTCGACACAGTGCTTCAAGCACCGCGAGATAGTCGGTCGCCTCTCCAGGGCCGACGACAGAGGAAAACTCTTTCCGCGCTTTGGCGCCGGATGCAGAGTCCTCGGCACCCTGCGCCGCATGGGTAAGAATGCGGGCAAGGATTTCACCGGCCGCCTTGCGCGTGAATGTCACCGCAAGAATCGCGGCCGGGCGCGGAGTTCGTCCGGCGCGGCGCTCATCAAAACACCACGCGAGCACTCGATTCGCGAGTGTCCACGTCTTTCCAGAACCCGCGTTTGCCACAAGAATGGAGCGTTTCGGCGACGCAGTACCGATGGAGTTCGCCGTGGTCGTCTGCGCGGCTGTGGTCGTCTGCGCGGCTGTGGTCGTGGTTGTGGTCGTGGTTGTGGTCGCAGGTCTCGTCATACGTCACCTCCCGACGTACCGACAGCTCCGATGCCATCTTCGCCGAGTTCACCGCCCTGCAAGTCCGATTGCCCGAGCACCTGACTGCGAAGGCCAAGTCCCCAAACGGCCGCAAGCGGATCTTCGGACGAAAACGGCGTGCGAGGTGCTGGCGCGAACTCCCCTTGAAGAACACCTGTCACAACACGGCGCGCTTCATCAAACGCCGCTTCGAACTCACCGCTCGTACATTCGAGCATGCGAAAGCCACTCTTCTCGGCGCTTGCGGCGAGATTGATGTAACCCAGTCCATCCGTCGCCACGGAGATCTTGTGCCGCCCCTCCGCGAGCAGATACCAATAGAGCGGAAGCTGCAGATCTTTCCACTGCCGCGCACCAATCTTCCTTCCCTTCAAGTGCGTCGCGGTCGGCGTATCGCCAGCCGATCCCGTTTTGTAGTCAAGCGCGCGCCAAGCACCTGTTTCGCGATGCTGATCAACGCGATCAATACGGCCTACCAGACGGAGCCCGCGCGTTGGATCAACGGATCCGCCTGCGGCCGCGAGCAAGAGCGGACCGGTGTGCTCGTCAAACCCGAGTTCGACATGGCGAACCTGCCAGCCGGCCTCCGCCTCCTTCACTTGCAGTTCAGCGAATCGCCGCAAACGCGCGCGAAGGATCTCGATTTGCACCCGCACCGCTGGAGCTGGACGTGCGGGAAGGACGCGCTTCATCGACGCATCGAGATGCGCGAGCACCGAACGCTCGATCTCGTCGCGATCTGTCGTCGGCTTTGACAGCGCGACCTCCTCGCGCCCCCACGCCTCGACAGCCTCATGCAGCAAGTTGCCAAAATTTCGTGCATCGAGTTCAGCCGCGCTCTCGTCCAAACTCTCCAGTCGCAGTCGCGGATCGTTCTGCAACTGGAAGAGATATGGGCACTTGAGATAGGTGCGGAACGCAGTCACCGAGATCGTACGAAAGACGCTGCCATCAACCTTCGGGCGAACCGGGAACTCGATCGAAGTACCCGCGTTTGCCACAACGGGCTCGCGCTCCCGCTCGGACGGAAAGAGCCGCGCGATCCGCGCTGGAAGCGAGGAAGGTTCAACGCGTAAAAGATATCGCGAAGGTCGCAGCGGATCACCCGACGCAGATCGTTGCGGGACAACGAACTGCACGCTCGCCGCGAGCCCCGCCGCGCGACGCGCGCGCGCACGGTGGAGAATCCCGTCGAGAATCCATGCATCTCGTGCCGCACGACGATGACTGGAAAGCAGCCCGAGTTCGCGGCGGACTGGATCCGGGAGCAGCGTGTCGGCGACGTCACCCTCAGGTACGACTCCAT
Organism: uncultured bacterium; assembly: GCA_903911205.1. Lineage (GTDB taxonomy): Bacteria > Planctomycetota > Phycisphaerae > Phycisphaerales > SM1A02 > QWPT01. The sequence goes on along the minus strand of CAIWCL010000241.1, from coordinate 1,305 downwards.
CGGCAAAGCCCGCGAGGATGAGATGCGGTTCATCGGCGATGCCTGCGTCAAGCCATGGAATGATGGAGATCCCGTACTCGCGACCAACCCCACGAATCTCGGTGCGGTCGACGACCGTTCGGATGAGACGAACGACCTCACTGCAAGAAACGGCCGTCGCAAATGCCGCGGGGACCTCCGCGAATTCATGCAACACACGATCGAGCACGTGAATCGTCTGTGCACGTTCTTCTGCGAAAGCGCCGCTCGCATCCTCTCCCACGACGGACTCAAGGAACGTACGCAACGGGCGCGCCCACTCGTTCAGCGGGCGTGCCTTCTCAAGTGGCGCGACTTGCGCGGCAATGGCATCTTGAATCGCCTTGAACCCAGATGACCCGCGCGCATCCACCACACCGTCGCGCCAACTTTCGGCAACTGTCGCGACGCGGTAACTCGCGAGATCTCGCTCTGCGCCCGCGAGCCCAATCGCGCGCGCAACATCTGGGTGCCGGATGTACGCCGCGCATGCGTCCATGCTTGCATCGCCAAGCAGGGATTCAAGCCGAGCGAGCAGCGTGCCAAGCCGCGTTGCCGAGAAAACGCGTGCATCGACTCGCGATGCCCGGCTCCCGACCTCGCCAAACGCCCGCTCGATGGCGCGGCGCGACTCTTCGTCCGGAGCCATGACGGCAATTTCGTCGCTTCGACGAGGCGCGGGAATGGAACGAAGCGCAGTGACGACCTCCATCGCTGCATCACTTGGCCCCTCACCAACGCGAATGGCGGTGTGCGCGATAGCGTCTGTGCCGAACGTGTGAAAAGCCCAACGCTTTTGCGACGGAAAGCCCTCACGATCGAGCACTGACTCGCGCAGACCATCACCATGGCGACTCTGCACGGCCCCTCTCCCCACGCCGCTCGAGGACACGTCGATCGAGGACGCGTCGATCGAGGACGCGTCGATCGAGGACGCGTCCCCTACTGAAGTCACCTCGAGTGAAGCGACGTCTTCGTCGACTCGGTGCACGCAGAGTTCGATCGAAACACCTCGCGCTTCGAGTACCCGAAAGAGCGCACGGTGAACCGGCTCCGGATCGGCGAAGAGAATGACCATGCGGTCGAATCCAACACTCGACGCAACCCGTGCCGTCGACTGGGCGGAGTCGCCCACAGGTGCCCGACCGACTTCCTTCCATAGTGCGTCACGAAACGCGTCATCACGATCGTCGACGCGTGCGGCGTCCAGCACCTCACATCGAACTCGCGCACACGCTTCCAATGCCTCCCAATGTTCGACGAGGCGCGGATCCCCCGATATAGCCC
>CAIWCL010000240.1 GCA_903911205.1 uncultured bacterium | reverse complement strand
GCAATGAACTGCGTGATTTCAGCGGGAAGACCCGACGATGCGAGGCAAGCCTGGACTGCGCGACGCTTGATTCCGAACATGCGAACCTCCGTTTTTCGCGGTTTATGCGAGGGAAACAGTGTGATGGCGAGCGAGGAGTGACAGCGAAGGCGATACCGTGCCAAACGCCAATCGAATGCGCGCCAAACCGAGCGAGGCCATCGCCTTCGTAATCTCGCGCCACTGGTCGGTGTCTTCTGCGAGACGCGTTTTCCCAGCCTTTGTGAGCGAGTAGTACTTCCGCGGCCGCGCCCCCGATTCGTCCCAGCGCGACTTGATGAGGCCTTTCGCCTCAAGGTTGTAGAGCATCGGATAGACGGTCGATTGCCCAAGATGCAGCGCTTCGCCCTTCGTGCGTCCGAGCGCTTCGACGATGGCGTACCCGTAGAGCTCACCATCTTCAAGCACTTTGAGCACTGCAAGCATGCCTGCACCGCGAATGAATTGGTCGTCTGCTGCCATGACGATCTCCCGTGAAGAGGTCTGCGAATGGTTCTGCGTAGACAATACTATGTTCGGCATAGTATGTGCAAAAGAACTAGAACAAAACTGATTTTGCGGGACTTTGTCATGGCGTCCACGCGCACCGCCTGTCCAAACATGCCAACGCCGCGGCTCTTGGTTTTTGATCGGGAATTTCTGCCGTGATTTTTGTGCGCGATGGACAGCGCGGTATAGTTCGCCTTGCGCTCAAACAACACGGGGAAAGACATGCGGCCGCAACAGATACTTGAAACGCTTCAAGACCGAAGTAACCAGTCCGTCCGACTTCGCTGTACCAGTGGATCGGAGTACACCGTGACAAATCTCTTTCAGTGGTGGTTCATGCCTGAAGAGCGTGTCCTCACGCTTGTTCTCGATGGGCGCCGAACTGTCCGAATCGATCCGATGCTTGTCGAAAGTGTCCTTACCGAGAGTTCTTTGGACAGCAACGATGCGATTTCGGGAGCGGAAACTGAAATCGGACGCTGAAGTCCGCGCCCTGTAGATGACCCCGTAGACAATCCCGTAGAGAACGTCGTAGAAACGCGACAGTAAACACCGTAAATGAGACCGTGGGAGAACATCATGGCGAAGCCGACCTTGGACGAAGTTTGCCAAATGATCGCCCAGCCCACTTCGGGCGCGAGGCGGCCAGTTCCGTATCGGCCAGTGCGTCTCGTCTTCCAAATCGAGGATGGCTTGCACTCGTTTGACATCTCTGGATTGGGCCGCGTTGGAATCGCCAAAGATGTTGGCCGCTTCCACGTCGTGCCAGCAAAGGGCCCGGTGGAGATCTACTACTACGACGAACTCGTCGAGGCAGGCTTTGTGGACGAACTTGAGGCGCAGGGACAAACACGCGCCGCGAGCTGAAGTCACGCGCCGCGAGCTGAAGTCACGCGCTGCGCGGCCAAAAATTCGACCGCCGCCCGCGCGAGTCAACGCGAACGAGCGGCGGTCGTCCATGCGGCTGGAGGTACCCAACTCCCTCCCAAGCCGGTGGGCAGATCCATGCAGCGAAGTTCGTGCCTCGCCATCCTCCCACCAACGTGCTTCTCCTCGATGTGATGGACACGCTTGAGAACGCTGTTTCCGGCCCCCTGCCGCCAGCGTGCATCGTTCCTCTCGCGAACACCATGCGGCTTGCGAGAGAAGGCAGCCCGTCGACAGCCGTTCTGGCAGTCGAGTTTGCGCGAGGAACCCGCAGGCGCGCGCGATCGACTTCAGTCGACGCACTCGGCGATCATCGCAGCGCACGCCTCATCACACGCTTTCGCCGCGGCATCTCCGCCCTGATTCGTCGCGGCAAGCACCGCAAAGCCCTTCTCGGGCGCGAGCCACGCCACGCAGTACCACAGCGTGTTCGATCCAGCATGCATCAACACCGAACCACCCCAAGGACGATCCGCGGTTCGCCAACCCAATGCCTCGAACGGCTCTTGCGCGTGTTTGCGGTGGAGCGTCTGCAGTTCGCGCGCAGCTCCCGTGAGTGGCTTCGGCGGTGTCGCTCCCAGATGGAACGCGACAAACTTCGCCCAATCACCAAGCGGCATGGCGAGTGTTCCCGCGGGGGCAACGGCGTTCGGATTGTCGATATCACGAACAACGCCTGATTCTGTGTGTCCCTTTGGCGACGCTGGGTTTGTGCGCGACGGCGGTCCGAAGCACGCGCGAGTGATTCCCAGTGGCTGTAGGACGCGGTCCGTCAGCAGCATTTCGTACGCGATCGGCGGAACGAGTTTTCCGTCCGTCTCTTTCCCGCCGCGCGTCGAGGCGAGCTCAAGCATGCGACCCGCGATCGCATAGCCCTGGTTTGAGTAGGCGTGTTTGCCGCGTTCGCCGGGCTTCAATGCGAGAAGCCCTCGCACAAACTGCGCACGGCAGTCCATCGGCGAACGTTCGCATGAGAACGCGCTCGTCCAAAGCGCAGGCGGCGGCGTCGAGGGCGCACCACCACGGTGGCGAAGGAGATCTTCGAGCGTCACCACGCGCCATGCTTCGTCCATCTCGGGGACATCGGTCGCGAGCAATTCGCCGACGGTCGTGTTCCACGCGATGGCGCCGTCCGCCACCAACGCCGCTGCAAGTGTCGCAGTGAACGCCTTCGTACAGGAGCCGAGATGCATCACATCGTCGATGGTGATCGCCGCATCTTCGGTCGCCGCTCGAGCGCCCGTAGCTGCGAGGACGGGCGAACCATCGCGCGGTACGACTGCGAGAACGAGCCCCGGAAGTTTCGCATCGGCGCGTGCCTTGGTTGCGATCGCCGCGATGGCGGCTTGATCGACGGTGCGCGCACGCGTCGGCTGCGCAGATTGGGTTGGCGCCGGAGTTGTCGATGCCGGCGGCGTCGATGGTGAGACCTGCGACAGCCACAGCGTTCCGACGAGCAAGCACAAGCAATCGGTCATGCTGCGCAGCGTATGCTGTGACCGTGCCTTCAGAGGAACGACCACCGCTTTCGATGAAACCCTCCGCGCGCGAACGCGCGAACGGTGTTGTGCGTCTCGGCGAGCGCACACTCCTTCGTTACGCGCGCGAAGCGGACGGCACGGAATTCATGGCGATGCTCTCGCGGTCGCGCGAACATCTCGCGCCGTGGATGCCACGCACCGCGCGTGGCAGCGAACCAACGTTTGGCAAACGCTTTGCGCGCATGTTGCAGCCCGCATGCGAGTCACACGGTCGCCTGCGACTTCTCGTGTGCGCGCGCGATGATGAGCGCATGGTCGGCGTCGCGAGTCTTGGGGGCATCAGCGAGTGGCCGAGTCTCGATTGCCACATCGGCTACTGGCTCGCGGCTGGCGAACCCGGTAAAGGGCTCATGCGCGATGCGGTGGCGGCAGTGGTCGATCACGCGTTTGAAGAGCGCGGACTTCATCGGATCGCGGCGAACATCATTCCGCACAACAATCGGTCGATCGCTCTTGTTCGTGCGCTTGGATTCACCCGCGAGGGTGTGCTGCGCGGGCTCATCGAGATCGACGGTGCATGGCGCGACCATGAGTGTTGGTCGGTGCTGTCGACCGAGTGGCGTGGGGGCGCGCTCGACCGCAGCCTTGATGCTCCCGCGAAGCGTCGTACCTCCGCCTCGGTGCGCACGGGCAATCGCCGGGGATAACCGGCCCGGCGATCCGCGAGACGACCACGTAGGTGGAATAACTTCGAACTTGGTCTCGATCCACGCACGAAGCATGGTTTCCGTCGCGTGCTCGCAAACTCGGCTCACGCGTGGCTTGCGGTCGACCGATCTTTGCTCTACCCTTTGCGACCCGCCGCGGGCTGTTCGCGCGGGAGACACCACAACGGGCCTGTAGCTCAATTGGGAGAGCGCTTCCATGGCATGGAAGAGGTCGTCGGTTCGAGCCCGATCAGGTCCACCTTCGAGAACGCCGCAAGTTTCGCGCTTGCGGCGTTGTCGTTCGGGCGACCACGGGCTTTGCCAGTCCGAACGCACACAAGGCCAAGGCAATACTCGACCATTTCTGTTTCCTCTTGCGAGACCCACTCGGTACTTTGAGTCGAGTGTCTCTGTCCCGAGAAGAACACATCATGTCGGACACACCGTTGAACTCCCGTGCGAACTCCCGTACTGGTGGGCTCTAGAACCTTGCTGCGAAACTCACAGCGATGTGCGCGACAGCGCTGCTCGCGGGCCCCGCTGGCGCTGGCGGCGGCGACTGTGAGTACCCGATGCACTTCACGGAGATCTCGAAGATCAAGTGCGTCCACTTCGGCACCGCGAAGACACCATGGCTGAACGCGTTCGCAGAGTGGATCGGCGCGCCTGTCGCCTGCCTCTCAGTGGACTTTCCGGGGCAAGATCTTGGCTACAACGCTGGCTGTGGATTCATCGCCAGCCCAGGAGCCGAGAAGGACGGCACCCCCTTCGACTTGATCGTCGTCGCGCTGAATTCTGGAACGCTCCATCCCGGATTCACCACGGTCACATCGAGCAGTGGCGGGTGCACGCTGCGATTTTCGGTCGATGTCGTGTTCCGCGATCTTAGCTATCCATTCGCTGACGCGACCTGGGTGTACCAGGTCGACGACGCGCCGCTTGTCGACGGTCAACGCATCGAAGCAGGCACGCACTACTTCGAGTGGCACATGAACGGCCGCGCGGAATTCGGTAATTTCGTCTGTGGAGGCCAGACATGCACTCAGGTCAATATCTCGGGTATGCCCACTCTGAAGTTCACGCAGTATGTCGAACCCCCCTGCGTCGGCGACATCGATGGTGACGGGACGGTTGGCGCTGCGGATCTCTCGATCCTCCTCAGCTTGTGGGGCAACGCTGCCGTCGGCACGGCCGACCTCAACGGAGACGGTGACACCGGTGCTGCCGATCTTTCCATCTTGCTCTCGAACTGGGGCGAGTGCGCGTGATGACGGTTGTCGAGATGTGATGGGCGCTCCTTGTCTCTGCCTGCGGCGCTCTTTGTATCTGCCTGCGGCGCGCTCCTAGTTTCTGCCTGCGGCACGCTCCTGGTC
>CAIWCL010000239.1 GCA_903911205.1 uncultured bacterium | reverse complement strand
TCGTGCCGCGGATTGTCGAAGACTGCGCGCGTGGGCGTGAGTTCCGTCAGCACGAACTCGGTCGCCGTCTTGCCGCCGGGTTGTGCGACATACACCAGTCCACCGTCGCGCTCAACGACGCGCAGGTACTCGAACGCGACCATCTTGCCGCTCGTGTTGACTGTGCGCGCGACGGCCAGCATTGCGCCGCCGAGCGGGGGGCTCCAACGCTCTTCAATCGACGAACCCGAGCTCCGCGTCCCGACCCAGTCGCCAGCGAGCCACAAAAGATCGTTCGTCGCAGCCTTCGCCGGTGTTGGGATCGCGATGTCTTCGGCGTGGCGATAGAGCGCGGTCGACACCGAGCCTTCGGGCGGATTCACCGCAACCGTGACGAGCAGGCCCTCGCTGGTTGGTCGAAACGAACGGCGGATGGTTCGAATTCCCGAGCCTGTGTTGCCTGCTGGTCGCTCGAACACAACTTCGTATTCGAACTCGTGCGCGAGTGCGCCGTCTGCGCCGACGTTGCTCGCATCGTTGCCGACCTTCTTCCACGCACCGGTGTAGCGCGCGATTTTGTCCGCGTCTGGCCGTTCGGTCACCGAACCGTCGAGCGCCACGCGCACATCCTTGTGCCCCGAGCCGTGTCCGTTCAAGATGACGGCGCCCTCCTCAACGCGCATCGAGAAACTCGACGCCATCGGCGGGCCGAGTTGTTCAAGCGTGCGGCCTTCGGTGCGGTCTTCGACATAGATCCAGTCGCCGTCGATCGCGCGGAGGTCGCTCCTGGGTGCAAGCCGCGTTTCGGCCGTCATCGCGAATGAGAGCGCGCAGATCATCGAAAACGTTGCGGCGATCCAAGTTCGAAGGTGCATAAAGCTTTCCTTTGGTTGTCAGCTGCTCGAGATCAGATGGCAGTCGTTCATCGCGCCTGCGTACTTGTCACATCCGTTGCTTGAGCCACGCAATCCCATCGCCGACGCACGCCTCCGGCAGCGAGAAGTGGTCATCGTTTGGATACTCGCGCACATCAACGGTCCCGCCGAATGATTTCACCGCTTTGATGTACCCGTTTTGCCAAACCACCGGCACCGTCGTTCCGCCGGCGAAGCTATCGATGCAGACAAGGATGGGCGCCACAGGTTTGCGCACGGCAGCCGAGCCCTCGATGATCGCTGCCTTCCACGCGTCGAACCTCTGCGGGTTCGGGGAGAGCACTGGCCCCTTGAGACGGAACAGTCGGCTGATGGTGTCGTTGAGGTGGTGCACCGGTTGGTTGTTCCACGCGGACTCGATGATCTCGGCTCCGAGCGGCGTGAACATGTCAGAAAGAGGTAGGGTCGTTGGATTGGCCGCGTGGATGCCCGCGAATGTCATCACGAGATGGGCGTCGGGCGCGATATGCGCGTTGCTTAGTGCCGCGGTCAGTCCGACCGCAGTCTCAAGCGCGATCTTCGACACGCCGGGCGACATCGCGACCACGCCCACCAGGCGAAGGTCGCGGTAATCCTCGGGATCGAGTTCCGCGAACGCCGCCGCTGCGCCGCCGCCTTGCGACCAGCCCATGCATCCGAGGCTTGTGCCCGCACCGATGTCGAGCGTGCGAGCCGCGTGGACGATGTACATCGCGTCACGCGCGTTCGTTCGGTTGACCTCGTACTGGTGCATGCCAGGTGTGCCGAGGCCTTGGTAGTCGGTCGCGCACACGATCCAACCTTGATCGATGAGCGACTGGAGGCCAGGTACGCCGTAATCGATCTGCGCGCGCGACTGCGGCGTGAAGTAGCACACGAGTTCGCACGCAGGATCCGGCTGCGCGGACGGACAGCCTGCATCGCCGAGGCCCGTGGTGCCGTGGCACCACGTCACGACCGGACGATTCGCGCCCGTTCCGAGCGGTGCGATGACGAGGCCGCTCGAAAGGTGCGAAATCCCGTGCATGTCGCGCGACACGTAGAGCACGCGCCACGCCTGTGCGCCCTTGATCGATGTCGCAATGCGCTCGTGCTTGACGAGTGTGCCTGGTGCTTCCTTCGGGGGCGTCGCGACGACAGTCTTTGTTTGCTGCGTCATGTTCGAATTCTCGGGATTCGAACTCTTCGCTGCTGCCGGATCGGCAACGCTCAAGGACTCGGCTTCGAAAGCCCATGCACCGACCATCGGCATTGCTGCGGCAGCGCCCGCGACACCGGCGATACCAGTAAGAAACTGTCGTCGATCGTTCATGAGTTCAACACCCGTTTCTGCGTTCGTTTCTGAGTTTGTGACATGCGCGCAATGTGCACGCAGCCCGCGCAAGTGCGCGCGGAGCGTATCGGGTTTGTGTTCGCGGAGGAGGCGCTTCGCTCTGGTTGGCTCAGTCCCTGAAGCGTCGGTGCCACATGCGTGCGAGGTCGAAGGACCTGGTGTGGACGCCACATGTGTCTTCGGCTTGCTGCGTGACGAGGGGCGTGGCTGAAAGATCGACGAACATCGTTGGTGTCGGAACGCACGACGCTCGGCTATGTTTCCTCAAGAAGTAGTACCACCCATGCTGACCCTCCACGATCCGCTGCGCCTTGGCGCTCTCGAAGTTCCAAATCGCATCTTTATGGCGCCGCTCACGCGCTGCCGCGCTGAGCATGGCGATGTGCCCGGCGCACTCATCGCAACCTACTACGCGCAACGCGCAAGTGCGGGGCTTCTCATCGCAGAAGCGACGATGGTGGCGGCGGGCAACGCGGCATTTCCTGGTGCGCCTGGCATCCATTCGGCGGCGCAGGTCGCGGGATGGAAGCTTGTCACCGACGCTGTGCACGCGGCGGGGGGGCGGATCTTTCTTCAAATCTGGCACGGCGGCCGCGCGTGCCATCCAGCGCTGAACTCGGGCGCCATACCGGTTGCGCCAAGCGCGATCGCGATCGAAGGCGAGACCTACACGCCCGAAGGGATGAAGCCGCATGTCACGCCGCGTGAACTCCGCGATGACGAGATTCCCTCGATCGTCGAGGCATTTCGTCTCGCGGCGCGCCACGCGAAGGAAGCGGGCTTCGACGGCGTCGAGGTTCATGGCGCGAACGGCTACTTGCTTGATGAGTTCCTACGCGATGGCTCGAACCGTCGAAGCGGGCCGTATGGCGGGCCGATCGCAAACCGCGCGCGGCTGCTTCTTGAGGTGGTCGATGCGGTGATTGCAGAGTTTGGCGCTGGTCGCGTCGGTGTGCGCATCTCGCCACTCAACAGTTACAACAGCATGCAGGACTCGGATCCAGTCGCACTCGCGTCGTTTGTCGCGGCGGAACTCGATCGACGCGGCATCGCGTATCTCCATCTCATGCGCAGCGATTTCCTCGGAAAGCAGTCGGGCGATGTGGTCACGCGCGTGCGAAAGGCGTTCCGCGGAAACCTTGTCCTCAACATGGGCTTCACGCCCGCGGAGGCGGCCGCGACGGTCGCGAGCGGCACGGCCGACGCCATCGCGTTCGGCACAGCGTTCCTCGCGAATCCCGACTTGCCTGCACGCATCCGCGCGGGTGTCGCGCTCAACACGCCCGATCCGGCCACCTTTTACTCGCCAGGAGCGAACGGCTACACCGACTATCCAGCGATGGGCTGAGTGTTTGTCGTGCTCGCGACGCCGTGCATCCACCGTGAAAGTGGTGAACCTCAGGCGTTCTCCGGCGCCCTCTGTGCCGGCTCGAGCAGCGCCGTCTCGCAGCCAGTTGGGTCGAAGGTCGGTTGCCATCGACCAACACCTGGAATCGGCATCAGGTCGCACGGCAACGTTGCGCCAAGTTCCTTCGCGCGCTCGGCGGCGGGCTCGATCGCGTTGACCTGCACGTACGGATACCAACGTGCGCGTTTCCATGGATGCGCGTCATCGTCGCATCGCTTCCAGAGGCTCGCGACGGGGTGGCCGTTCGCATGCGCGATCGTCACGATGAAGTCGCCCATGTTTCTCTCGGTCGCGGTCCATCCAAACACATGCGCGAGGAAGTCGGCGCTTGCCTTCGGATCGGGTGTGACCAGTTCGCACCAGCACATGAATCCGTGGCCGTACGCGTTCACACCGTCGGTCGCACCTGGCGCGGCGGTGAAAAGCCCAAGGGCAGCACCATGTGGGTCCTCGATGATCGCGCCGCGACCCATCTCGTTGTCGTGTGGCGCCATCACACTGCGTGCACCTCGTTCCAGTGCGCGGGTAAACGCGGCGTCGGTGTCATCGACCGCGACGTACGGGAGCCAGTGTGGGCCGCGCTCGATGAGTTGCGCGGGGCAACTGGCGAGTGTGCGCAGCGACCAACGGTGGTGCGCTCCCGAGTTCATGAGATGCATCGTGTTGCCGCACGGCAGGGGGATCGCCATGTGCTCACCACCGACGAGTGCGGTCCAGTACTCAACTGCGCGCTCGGGTACGTCGCTGTGATGCTCGAACCAGCAGAACATCCCGTGCTGGACGGGAACGGTCATGACGTTGGGCTGGGTCGAGCCAGAAGTTGAAGGCGAAGTGCTCAATTTTTCTGTGGTGGGGAGGTATGCGTCGGACGACGCGGTGGTTCGCAGCGCGTCTTGCGAGACCATAACAACGACGGTCGGCGGTCGCGGCTGCACGTTGTCATCAGCGCACGAAAATCGAGCCACAAACGAACCTCGATCATGGGCCCCGCGCAACTTCGCGTAGCCTGCCATGCATGAAGATCGATGAGTCGATGGTGAACGATGTGCACTCCGGGCTCAACGCGACCCGCGTCGCCAGCATCGAGCGCCCTCGTTCGCTTGGCGAGTTACAAGCGCTCGTTCGACGGTCCGCGTCGGAAGGCACATCGCTTTCCGTCTGTGGGAGCCGCCATGCGATGGGCGGGCAGCAGTTCTTGACTGGGCATCGGCTGCTCGACATGCGGGGCATGTCACGAGTGCTCGACATCGATATGGCGCGAGGCCTCGTGACCGCTGAAGCAGGCATCGAGTGGCCAGCCCTTATCGATGCATACATGTCGATGCAGCGCGGGCTCGAGCCGGGCCGCGAGCCGCGCTGGGGGATTCGGCAGAAGCAGACGGGCGCCGACAACTTGACCCTTGGAGGCGCGCTCTCCGCGAATGCGCATGGACGCGGGCTCACGATGCCGCCGATCGTGGCAGACGTCGAGTCCTTCTCGCTTGTCGGCCCAGACGCCGAAGTCCGCCGCTGCTCTCGGAATGAAAATGCCGAGCTCTTCGCGCTCGCGATCGGCGGTTACGGGCTCTTCGGCGCAATCGCTGATGTGACGCTTCGCCTCTCGCCACGGGTTCCCTTGCGTCGCGTCGTCCGGCTGATCGATATCGACGATGCGGTCAATGCTGCGCGTCGCCGCATCGAGGCAGGTTTCCTGTTCGGCGACTTCCAGTTCGACATCGATCCTGCGTCGCCAGAGTTTCTCACGAAGGGTGTGTTCTCGTGCTACGAGCCTGTGCCGGGAGCCACGCCTTCTGCAGAGGTGCACGAGTTGTCCGCGAAGGATTGGGAGTCGCTGCTTCTCCTCGCGCATATCGACAAGCCCAAGGCCTTTACCAAATACGCGCAGCACTATCTTGAGACGGATGGGCAGATCTACTGGTCCGACACGCACCAACTCGGCACATACCTCCATGGCTATCACGAGCGGCTCGATGCGCAGCTCGCGTCGCCGTGCCGCTGCAGCGAGATGATCTCGGAACTCTATGTGCCGCATGATCGGCTCGTGGACTTCCTGCATGCATCTGCGCGCCTGCTTGCGTCGCGCGGCGCGGAGGTGATCTACGGCACGATTCGGCTCGTGCGCCAGGATTCAGAGACATTCCTCCCGTGGGCAACGCGAGATCAGGCGTGCGTGATCTTCAATCTCCATGTGCGCCACACGCCTGATGGAATTGCGCACGCGAAGGACAGTTTCCGCGGTCTCTTCGATCTCGCCCTCGAGCGGTCGGGGAGTTTCTTTCTCACCTATCACCGCTGGGCAACGCGTGAGCAGTTGCTCGCCGCCTACCCGCAGCTTCCTGAGTTTCTCGCGCGCAAACGTGCCTTGGATCCGGGCCTCATCTTCCGGAGCGATTGGTTTGACTGGCTTGAGCAGACGGTCGGGTGAACGAGCGTTGAGCGCCCCGTGTCCCCGCGCGATGGTCGGTTGGCCGTGGGGCATCCAGTGCCGCGCAGGCAAAGGTCGTGCGTTGGTTGAAGTGAGCTTCGTAGGCTTCGCGCGGGGCACATAGAACACCGCATCGGTCGCGTCACTGAGGCGGCTTTCTATCGACCTGAGCCGACGGTGTTCCGGTAGGTGCTGATCCAACGACGAGAGAACAGTTGCTCGCGGCGCAGAGGCCTCATCCGCTCCCCCACAGCATGCAACTCAGCGTGCCACGCGCAATGCCGCAAGAAGCGCGAGAAGCCGCGTCCGCGCGAGTCCGTAGACGAGTCGCGGATCCACGACGTCGTAGCCGTGTGCGAGAACGTTGCGGAAGTCGATGACCCGCCGGTGTTCGGGAATCCGATCCGCGATGCCGGGAAAGTCACGCGCCAGCCGTGAGAGGGCCTCGCCGATGATCTCGAACGACCGCTCGATGGCACGCTGTGTCCGCCTGTCCTCGACGAACTGCCCTTCCGTCATCTCTCCCAGCATCGAAACCGTACCTCTGTCATCGTCCTCCGCAGCGGCGATCGCATCCTGAAGGATGGTCTGGGGATCACGCCGCATAGAGCCGAACCGCATCACGCCGCAGGGACTCGAGGAGCAGGGGGTTCCTGACGCCGCGAAGGGTGATCACATCGACGGGGCGGCCGAGGATCTCCGAGAGGTCGTCGCGAAGGCCCATGTAGGCGCCGAAGAGGTCGGGCGCGTGGTCGGGGAAGTCGACAAGCACATCGATGTCGCTGCGGCTTGGGTCGAAGTCATCGCGCGCAGCCGAACCCACGAGCTCGAGGAACGACACGCCGCGCCGCGCGCAGGCGGCTCGGATGCGGTCGAGATTGTCGGAAACGAGACCGACCATGCGGAGAGTCTACCGCGCGAGTCCGCGAATCGAAACGGTCAGTCTCGTGAACGGCGCGGCGAAGCGGCTGACGGCCGAATCGCTGACGCCGCACCTGCGCGGGCGGATCACGGGCGTGGACGTGCTGGCGAAGTGAGGGGTTTCGTGGGCGGTATCTTCACGTCCATGACCAGAATCGTCCCATCACTCGCTGCCGCAGCCGTGATCGTCGTCACGCTCGCGTCGTGCGCAGCGAGTCCGGACCCACGGCCCGCCGCGCCGGGCTCCGGCACGCCCACCCTGCTGCCGGGCATCGACCGCACCGAGTGGATCTGCGTCGAGCTGACCGGCGCCGACGGCAAGCCGATCGCAGTCACCGACCAGCCACCCTCGCTCTTCATCTCGGCCGAGGGTCGTGCCTCCGGCTTCGCCGGGGTGAATCGTTACTTTGCCGAAGCGACCGTGGGCAATGCGATCAACTACGACAACGTGCCGCTGCGATTCGGCCCCGTCGGTGCCACGCGGATGGCCGGACCGCCCGAGCGCATGGCGCTTGAGGACGCGTTCACGTCGATGCTCGGCGGGGTACGGTCGGCCGCGATCGCCTCCGGTCCGCGCGGTGCGGTGCTCACGCTCCGCAACGAGCGCGGCGACTGCGCGCGGTTCGAGCCGGTGCGGGCGAAGTAGCCGGGACGCGCAGGCGGCGCAGCGGCGGCGCTCCCGACCCCAATCTTGAAGCATGGGGGTATTGATCGCTCCAGCGGGCCCGACCCAGTCTTCACCCACCACCCTCACGCGGAGAGACCCAAAGCTGAATGGTGTGGGAGACTTTCGGCCCATCGCGTCGGCCAGCGGGGGTGTCCGGGCGACCCGCCGGTGAAGACTCCGAGACACGCGGTGACCGCCCGCCCTGGCCCACCCCTCGAAATCCCTGCGTAGAAAGCGAAAGACGCGCCCTCAAGTCTCATCACCGTGATTCTCATCAGGAGGACGCGTCTCTCGTGCGTTTGGCGAGGGCTGCTGTTCGCAACCACTCTTGAAGTAGCGGGGACAGGACTTGAACCTGCGACCTCCGGGTTATGAG
>CAIWCL010000238.1 GCA_903911205.1 uncultured bacterium | reverse complement strand
GCTGCAACAATCGTTTTCGCGTCGAGCACTTGCGAAGGCATCGTCGTATCGGTCTTCGTGGTCCGCTCGAGCACTTCTCGCAACGTTTCGCGATCGGGCGGCGGCACTTCGATCTTGAGCAGGAAGCGATCGAGTTGCGCTTCGGGGAGCGGAAACGTTCCCTCCTGTTCGATCGGATTCTGCGTCGCCATCACGAAAAACGGACGCCCAAGATCGCGCGTCTCTCCACCCACTGTGACGCTGCGCTCTTGCATCGCTTCAAGGAGTGCCGACTGCGTCTTCGGGCTCGCGCGATTGATTTCGTCGGCAAGCACAAGTTGCGTAAAGAGCGGCCCCGGACGGACACGAATCTCGCGGCGGCCCGTCGCTTCATTTTCCATCAAGATCGAGGTGCCGGTGATGTCCGCCGGCATCACATCCGGCGTGAATTGAATGCGGCTGAAACCGAGCCCGGTGGCCGACGCGAGGGAACGGACAAGCAGCGTCTTTCCGAGGCCTGGTACGCCTTCAAGTAAGAGGTGTCCATTGGCGAAGAGCGTGACAAGCGCGAGGTCGACAACTTCGCGCTGACCGACGAGCGTTCGCCCGATCTCGCTGCGCAATCGATCAAACACGCTGCGAAAGGCCGCACAGCGACGACGAACATCCTCGAGATCTTCGATTCCCGCGGTCTCGAGCGCGAGTTCGTCTTCGCGGAACGAGCGCGGGCGCTGCGGACTGTGGAGCGGAGCGTCAGCCACGCGGGCCTCCGCTTCCGCCTGACCCGCCAGTCGAGCCCCCACCGCTTTCCCCGCCTGCATCATCCGCTCCACCCGTCGCGCGGCGTTTCGCGCGCAGCAAGCGCGACGTCGTGTCTTGTTCGGCTTGATCGGCACCCTTCGCGGGAACGTCGCCGCTCGGCGTCTTCGACGCGGAGGACCCACCGCGCGCGGATTGTGTCGAACCGCCTTCACGCATCTCCGCGCGAACATCGAGCGCGGGGCCCTTCTCGAGCGTCTCGCGCAACATGTCCGAGGTTTGTGGCGCGCTAGAGGCTTGTGTCGCACTTGAGGTCGGCGACGCGCGCCGCGAGTCGGACTGCTGGCGAGCCTTCTTCCATGCGGCAACCGTGCCCTCGCCCGCCTCGCGCGTGGTGACACGCCCCGCGAGTGCCTCTCGCGCGCCACCCCAGTCGATGGCGATGCGACGCACTGCAACATCGAGGAGGAAGAGCACCGCCGCGAGAATCGCCATGAGATCCCACATGCGTCGCGCGCTTTCGGGAATCGGCAAGCCTTCACGCAAGAATGCATCGACCGCCACGGGATTCCCCATCGAGAGAACGCGTCCACCCGTGCGATCCGCGATCTGTTCGAGCAGCGCACGATTGTCGCGCACGGTGCGGAATTCCTTGGGATACGGCACGCTCACGGAAGCCTGCACGCTCGCGCGACGGCCGTCGTCCGACTTACCAAGTCCGAAGTTGACGAGGTTCGAGCCCGCTTCGGTGACGGGGAACTCCGCGCGCCAACGGCCAGGCCCAATCTGCACAGCAGTCAACTCGCGTGTATCGCCGGTGGGCGTCACAATCATCGCGCTGGGATCAAGATTGGTCGCGAATCCGCCGTTGGGATCGGTGGCTTCGAGATCCACGATCGCAGTGTCGCCCTCGACGCGCGATCGCACCTGCGCGTTTGTAGGAACGGCCGGACGAAGCAGCCACCGTATCGATTGCTCCCAGAACGCGCGGTACTCACCCCACGTCGTCCACGACTTTGTCCAACGTGTACCCGCATCGGAAGTGAACGCGATCGAGCGGCCGAGTCCGTGATTCCAGTAGGCGTAGATCGGGTCGACACCCTCGGCGGTCTGATTCGCGATCTCCACCTGCGAAAGTCCCTCGCGAGGCACGGTCAAGACATAGCCCGTGAGTGCAGGCACACCGGTCACGCCACGCAACGGCCCACTCGAACTTGGAGCGACAGATGGCTGGAACTCGCCTTCGACAAGCAAACTGCGCGACACAACGGCAGCTTCCTTGGTGAAAATCTTGGGGAGATTCTTAGGATTGGTGACTTCGTAGAAGCGTCCGCCGGTCGTCTCGGCCGCCCACTTCATGTTCACGTAATCTTGCTGCGTGCCGTGCCCGGACACCATCACCGTGGTGATGGTTACCTTCGCGGCGATCGCGCGATTCATCGTCGCCTGTGTCGGCGGAGCGGGATCGCCATCAGAGATGATGATGCTGTGCCGCTGGCCTGCGCGCGAATCCTCAAGCGCCTTGATCGACAT
>CAIWCL010000237.1 GCA_903911205.1 uncultured bacterium | reverse complement strand
GAGCGCTCGCAACCTGCTTCGCAACTTGCTCGCTCTGGCCGGCCTCGCTCGGAGTGAATCCTTGCGGGCCGAGATGCGTCGTGCTTTCGCGCTCGCGACAGGCCTTTGAGCGCTCGCGACAGGCTTTTGAGCGCTCGCGACTCGCTTTTGAGCGCTCGCAACCTGCTCGCTTTCGCGTGATCTGCGCCCGTTCTGGAGCGCTCAAAGTCGCTTCCCTCGCGGCGACTGAGTAGATGTGGAGCGCTCAAAAACACATGCGGCGGACGAACCGAAGTTCGTCCGCCGCACGATGCATTCATCAGACGATCTCAATCACTTCTTCGCGAGGCACTCATCAACTGCCGCGCGAATTGCAGCTTCGTCGCTCGGGTGCATGCCGACCTTGAAGACCTTGCCTTCCTTGTCGAGCACGGCCACGAATGGGATACCGCGAATCCCAAAGTCGTTGTTGAAGACATCTTCCGCGGTCATCGCGACTGTCCATGTGACACCCATGTCCTTCATGAACTCGAGCGTCTCCGCGCGTTCCTTCGCGACATCGCCCTCGCACTCGACGCGCGCGCGCTTCTGGTGTGCAACCATGCCCTGCACGCTCGTGATGCCGACGATTTCAACATCCTTCTCGGGGTAGTGCTTCCGCATTTCAGCAACCTGCGGGAAGCTGCCGACGCACGGTCCGCACCACGTCGCCCAGAAGTCGAGGACTACAACCTTCCCCTTGAGATCTGCGATCGACTTCCATGGCGACGATCCGTCGGCGCGGGAAACCCATTCGCAGGTCAGAGTCGGGCATGCAAAACCGATGAGTTCGCCGCGGCCCGCGGCGCCATTTACCGACTTGATCAATCGCTCAAGGATCTTCTTCTCACGACCAGTGGCCTTCGCTTCCATTGTCTGAAGCGCGGCGACAACTTGGGTGCGAATTGCGGTCGCCTTGTCCTTCGGAAGCGCTACGCCGCAGGCACGCAGGTATCCGCCAGAAGCTGCCATCAGCGAGAGCGGCGCCCCTGCATTGAACTTTCCTGCCAGCGATTCAAGGACCGCCGCGTGCGGCTTGAGTGCATCAGCCGAAGCCTCGCTCGCGCTATCGAGGACCGCAGCGCCCTCTTCAGTCGCAACCGCTTCCGCGAATCCAGGATGACCAAGAAGCGCAGCGAATGCCACTGGATCGGGCGCGCTCATCGTGAGCATCTTGGCTTGCACCGTCGCACGGAAACCTGCAGCGTTTGGCTCCTTCGCACGCTCGTTGAGTACGGCAACAAATCGCTCCGTTGCAGCCGGGGAAAGGCGAAGCACTGGCTCAATCGCTGCAAGGCGCTCAGCATCCAACGAGGCAAGATCAAGACCAACAAGCATCGCATCGACCTTCTCCGCTACGCGGGCTTGGAAGGCCGTCATCTTTTCTGGCGTCGGCTCGCCGAGCGTCTCATACTCCTTTTGGAGCATCTCAAAGAGGGCCCCGACCTTCTCTTGCAATTCCGCTGCGGAAGGCGTTCCGGTGGATTGCGCCGCAGGCGCGGTTGGCGGGGTTGCGGTGCCCTCTTGGGCAGGCAGCACCGCCGATGCAGCGCTGATGGCGAGCGAGGTGACAATCGGCAAAAGGGCAGATTCGAACATGAGGTACTCCGGACCGAAAGAGTGAAAGAGAGAACGTGCAGAGGAGAAGTGAAGGTGCAGCCAGAAGGATGCGCCGGGTTCCGAACCGAGGGTAGATCGGCAGAATGGGCGTTTGTTCGGGAAGAAGTCTTGATGGGTCATGGGATCCACGCTCCCCCTCAGGAGAGCGCCGAACACGATTCGGCACGCCGCCGCAGGGTTCAGCGCTGGGTTCAGCGCTGGGTTCAGAGATCCGCAGATCGGTAGGTCAAGAAATCAAGAGGTCAAGAACCCCCGCCTGCGGCCTGCGGGGGCGCTCCCTGCGCCCGACGCGCCGAAGCGATCTCCGCCCATGCTGCCCCTGCGCGCTCGAAGAGTTTCAGCAGCGCCTCGCGCTCGACGCGCCGCCGACACTGGTCGATCGCGTCCTCAGACGTCCAGGAGTTCGCGATCTGGTCATCTCGCGAGGATGCCTCCGCGGTGCCGTAGACGAAGCCCGTTCGGACATCCAAGAATGCAAGACTCGCCGTCGCGTTGACGACGGCGCTCTTCGTCGGAGCGAGGCCGAGCGTCACAAGTCCAAGTGCGCCGGGCGAGAAGTCGTCGACGCGAAAGGTCGTGTCGATGGTGTAGAGCGCGAGGATGTCGGCGTGCACACTGGCCGCGCCTTCGCGGAGCGCGAGCATGGCGGAATACGGCTGATTTTCAGCAGTTGCCTGCGGCACGAGAACCGCGGTCAGTCGCGTGATCGCGCGCACTTCAGGCCACTTCGCGATTCGCTGCGCATCCTCGGGAAGTTCAAGATCATCCGCCGTCACGATGGAGATTCCGCCTCGATACACGCCCGCGACAGACCGTGACGAGTAACGGCCCTCCTGCACGCGGACCAATGCCAACGTCGCGGGCATCGGGCTCTCGGGAACCGCCTTCAGTTTCTCCGCGATCGACGGGTCGGTCATTTCGCCGATCGGCGCGGGACCACCGGGCGTGCGGTAGTAGGTGTGACAACCGGTCGCAAGCGAAACGAGCAACGTGGAGAGAACGATGGGGAGCGCTCGAATCGCGTGCATGGGTGCGCGGACGCGGGCCGCTCGCCGCGCATTCCCCAAAATCATGCACGGTCGATCACGCGTCGTCGCGGACGCCCGCCTCGGCGAATCCTCGGCGACGCAGGATGCACGAATCGCAGTGACCACACGGCACGCCTTCGGGCGACGGGTCGTAGCACGAGAGCGTCCGGCCGACTGGCACGCTCAACTCAACCGCCAATCGCACGATTCCAGCCTTCGACAACTCCTGCAACGGCGTGTGTACGCGGAATCGCGCGCCGTCTTGTGCCCCTGCCTTCGTTGCGAGATTCGCGAGTTGCTCAAACGCAGCGATGAACTCGGGTCGACAATCGGGATAGCCCGAATAGTCGATCGCATTGACACCGATGGCGATGTCGGACGCACCGAGCGTCTCGGCATACGCCAGCGCAAATGCAAGGAAAATCGTGTTGCGCGCGGGCACGTAGGTGATCGGCACGCCGTGCGAAATCTCGCCGTCCGCGCGATCTTTCGGAACGTCGATATCTGCCGTGAGCGCACTGCCACCGAATGCGCGGAGATCGATTTCCGCCACCTTGTGCTCAACCGCTCCGAGGGTGCGCGCGAGTTCCGCCGCGCGCGCAAGTTCGATCGAGTGCCGCTGGCCGTAGCGGAAACTCAACGCGTGGCACGCGAATCCCTCGCGACGCATCCATGCGAGAACCGTCGCACTATCGAGACCACCGGAAAGAAGCACCACTGCAGGTTTCATGCGGAAATCCTCGCATCACTCGCGCGCGCTCACACTGGACTCGGCACACTCTCAAGAACCCGTTGCATGATGCGCCGTGTCGTCATCGTGTCGCCTTGGTGCATGTACGTTCTGCTGATGACGCGGTGGGCGCACACAACAAGTACGTTGGAAACAATGTCGTCGGGCACGCAGTAGTCGCGACCTGCGATGTAGGCCGTCGCTCGCGCGGCAGCGGCAAGCGCAAGTGCGCCGCGCGGCGAAATTCCGACCTGAAGATCTTCGCTGTTTCGCGTCGCAGTCGCGATCGCGATGATGTAGTCGACAAGCTCCTGTGCCATCCGTACGCGATCGACCTCCAGTTGCGCCGCGACAACTTCATCCTTCGTCATCGCCGGCTTGAGATCCGGCAGCGCCGTCCGCGCAGGCTGCTTGAGCAGAATCCGCGCCTCGTCATCGGGCGACGGATACCCAAGCGAAATTCGCATCAAGAAGCGGTCGAGTTGGTTCTCTGGAAGGAAGTAGGTGCCTTCGAACTCGTATGGATTCTGCGTTGCAACCACGAGAAACGGCTGCGGAAGATGATGCACAACACCTTCAGCCGAAACTGTTCCGTCCGACATTGCTTCGAGCATCGCGGCCTGGGTACGCGGCGTCGTTCGGTTGATTTCGTCGGCGAGCACGACGTTCGCGAAAATCGGCCCTTCGCGAAACTCAAAACTCCCTGCGTCTTGCCGATAGATACTGGTGCCAGTGACGTCGGACGGCAACAAATCCGGCGTGCACTGCACACGACTAAAACTACAGCGGACGGAACGCGCCAACGCATTCGCAAGCACCGTCTTTCCCACGCCCGGCACGTCTTCGATCAGTGCGTGGCCACGCGCAAGAAGACAGACGATCAGGCGGTCGACAGCCTGCACGTTTCCCATATAGACGGAAACAATGTTCGTCCGAAGCGCCGCAATCCTGTCTTGCATCACCCGAGTGTAACACGCTGCAATCAACGAACTGACAACGCGTTCGGATCCACTCGTGCGCATGCTGCGAACCATGCATACTGGTGTCGCCCTTTCACGAACCGTCGCCACCCCTGCCCGACCACCGCCGTTCCCTCAAGCCTCGCGTGCCTTCGTCCACCATCCGCCACAACCTTCCGTGCACCAAGTGCGGCTATGACCTCGAAGGCCTCGCGGCAACCGGCATTTGCCCCGAGTGTGGGACAGCGATCGTCGACTCGCTGACCGCGCGGCTCGACACAGAGACACGGCAGTTCGACGACATGCCGAATCCGCATCGGGTTGCCCTCACGGTGCTCTTTGGCTCCGCCTGCGCATTCGGAGGCTCGGGAATCGTGCTTGCGCTCATTCTCGAGAAACTCGCGGAATCTGCGGAAATCCCGGCGATCGCGGTTGCTGCCCCCGTGTTTCGAAGCGCTGCGTTCGTCGCAAACACCATCGGGTTTCTTGCCTTTCTCACCGTCCTTCCATGGCGCCGTGAACCGCGATTCGTTCGCGCGAAGGCGCTTGGGGTCTCAGGGTTTGCCGCGTGGCTCATCGCGAGTTTCGTGGATGAACAATCGATCGCCACCGCGACGTACACCGCGATCCCCGCCATGCTCGTCCTCTTTGCGATCGCACCACTCCTGCGCGCGCTTGCTCCTCGCTCTCGGGCCTATCGCAATGCCCGCGCAACCGCGCAGCGGGTCGAGGGGCTCCTGCTTTCGACGGGAATTGCGGGCGGGACAAGCGCGACCGCGCTCCTGCTCCGCGCTTCACCTGGTTCCGAAAGCGCGGCGACCCTTCTGACGTTCCTCGCAGTTGCGGCTGCGGGGCTCACGGTCATTGGACTCGCCTACCTCTCGCTCAACGCTCTTTGGCTCGTGCGCGCGAGTTTCCAACCGTTGCTCACGGTCGAAGAGACCTTCGGCAAAGGCGGAACGACGAATGCAAAGAGCGGCCGATGAGCGGCCGATGAGCGGCCGATCAACCGCGACGGGCACGGCGGGACGGGTCCCGGGTCGGGCGGCTCTTCAAGCGGACACGCGACCATCTGCCATTCCGGCAGCGCGCGCTTTCGCCTCGACCGAACTGTCAGGACGGCGGCGGCGCACCATCGCAGCGACCGCAGCGATAAGTCCCGTTCCAGCATGAGTTTCGGTGGACTTCGCACCGTGACCTCTCGCCTCTTTCAACAGACGTCCAACGCCCTGCCGCTGGAACGCCCTTTGTATGCCGGGCGCTCCCCGCGGACGACACCGCGGATCCCCGCGTGTCTCGTCGGCACGCCCGGCGCGCGGATCACGAATCGATCCTCGAACTCGGCTTGATCGACGCCACAACCCTCAGAGATGGAGAACGACCACGATGGCCGTCAAAGAACTTTCGTTTGAAAACGAGGCCCGCAAGAGCCTCCTCGCTGGCGTCGAAAAGCTCGCCGCCGCTGTCAAGAGCACCCTTGGCCCCCGCGGCCGCAACGCCGTCCTCGACAAGAGTTGGGGCGGACCGACCGTGACCAAGGACGGTGTCTCGGTTGCAGAGGAGATCGAACTCCGCTGCAAGGTTGAGAACATGGGCGCGAAGCTCGTGAAAGAAGCCGCGTCGAAGACGTCGGACGACGCGGGCGATGGCACCACGACCGCAACCGTCCTCGCCGAGGCGCTCATCAAGGCGGGCTTCCGCCAGATCGCTGCAGGCGCCGACCCGAACTCGGTCGTGCGCGGCATGAAGAAGGCCGTCACCGCGGTTGCTGCGAAGATCGGCGAGAGCGCGCGTCCCGTCGAGAAGATCTCTGGCGGCATCGCAGCGGTCGCTTCGATCAGCGCGAACAACGACACCTCGATCGGCAAGATCATGGCGGAAGCGTTCGACAAGGTTGGCAAGGACGGCGTCATCACCGTCGAAGAAGGGAAGTCGCGCGAAACGACCATCGATGTTGTCGAAGGTATGCAGTTTGATCGCGGCTACCTCAGCGCGAATTTCGTCACGAACACCGACGAAATGACTTGCGAATTCTCGAAGGCGCTCGTTCTCATCTACGAAGACAAGATCGACAATCTCTCGAAGTTCGTGCCCTTCCTTGAGAAGGTCATGGAGTCGAAGAAGCCGCTCTTGATCATCGCGGAAGATGTCACGGGTGAAGCACTCAGCGCGCTCGTCATCAACAAGCTCCGTGGCGTGCTCAATGTCTGCGCCGTGAAGGCGCCAGGCTACGGCGATCGCCGCAAGGCCATGCTCGAAGACATCGCCACGCTCACGGGCGGCAAGGCGATCATGAAGGATCTCGGCATCGAACTCGACAAGATCACAATCAAGGATCTTGGCCAAGCAAAGAAGCTCATCATCGACGGCGATAAGACGACGGTCGTTGAGGGCGCTGGCAGCACGACGGCGATCAAGGGCCGCTGCGATCAGATTCGCGCCGAAATCGAGCGCACCGACAGTGATTACGACCGTGAGAAGCTCCAAGAGCGTCTCGCGAAACTCGCGGGCGGCGTTGCGCAAATCAACGTCGGCGCGTCGAGCGAAGCGGAACTCAAGGAGAAGAAGGCACGCGTCGAAGACGCGCTGCACGCGACCCGCGCAGCAGTCGCGGAAGGCGTCGTTGCAGGCGGCGGCACCAGTTTCATTCGCGCGATTCCCGTGCTGGACAAGGTTCGCAAGGACTGCGTCGGTGACGAGATCGCTGGCGTTGAAGCGGTTGCCGAAGCGCTGTGCGTGCCATTGCGCACGATCGCGGAAAACGCAGGCGAAAAGGGCACCGTTGTTGTGGCGAAGGTGAAAGAAATGAAGGGTGATGAAGGCTTCAACGCGTTGTCGCTTGAATACGGCGACCTCGTGAAGCAAGGCGTCATCACGCCAGCGAAGGTCGATCGCACCGCGCTGCAGAACGCTGCAAGCGTTGCGGGCCTCATCCTCACGTGCGACTGCGCAATCAGCGAAAAGCCGCAACCAAAGGAAGCTGCCGGCGGCCACGGCCACGACCATGATCACGGCATGGGTGGCATGGGCGGTATGGGTGGCATGGGCGGTATGGGCGGTATGGGTGGCATGGGCTTCTAAGCCAACGCCGCGGGCCTCTGATCGCACACTGCACACCTTTCTCTCTTCCAACATCAAACACACGCGCGGCACACAACATTCGCCGCGCTCGACACACGAAAGACGAGCACAACATGTCGAACGTTCGACCCCTTGAAGATCGCATTCTTATCAAGCCGATTGAGCCCGAGACCAAGACCGCAAGCGGCCTTTTCCTTCCAGAAACTGCGAAGGAGCGCCCCATGCAAGGCACCGTCGTCTCGACGGGTCCAGGCCTCCTCCTCGACAACGGCGATCGCGCTCCGGTCGCGGTCAAAAAGGGCGACACCGTGGTGTATGGCAAGTACGCCGGCACCGAAATCGAAATCAAGAACATCAAGCACGTGATCATGCGCGAGAGCGAACTGCTCGGCGTTATGACCAAGTGATTCGCACGCACCGAGCAAACGAAAGAGAGACCACTCATGGCT
The DNA here is from genome assembly GCA_903911205.1 of uncultured bacterium. Classification (GTDB taxonomy): domain Bacteria; phylum Planctomycetota; class Phycisphaerae; order Phycisphaerales; family SM1A02; genus QWPT01. The sequence goes on along the minus strand of CAIWCL010000237.1, from coordinate 21,063 downwards.
CAAAAGCAAATGAAGTTCGATGCGGCGGCGCGCGCGGAACTCAAGCGTGGCGTTGACCAACTCGTGCAAGCAGTCGCGGTGACGATGGGCCCAGTCGGGCACAACGTGCTCTTCGCGAAGAGCTACGGCGGACCGCAGATCACCAAGGACGGCGTCACCGTTGCGAAGGAGATTGACCTCCCCGCGCCATTCGAAAATATGGGCGCCAAGATGGTGCAGCAGGTTGCGAAGAAGACCGCGGATGTTGCTGGCGACGGCACCACCTGCGCAACTGTGCTCGCTGGCGCCATCTTCAACGGAGGCCTCAAGTACATCGCTTCCGGTGCAAATGCCGTCGCCATTCAGCGCGGTATCAACGCTGCTGCGATCGCTGGCGCAGACGCTGTGACCGCGATGGCGCAGAAGTGCAAGGGCAAGGGCGACCTCGAGAAGGTTGCCACAGTCTCTGCAAATCACGACGTTGCGATCGGCCGCCTTATTGCCGAAGCAATCGACAAGGTCGGCGCTGACGGCGTCTGTGAAATCGAGGAAGGAAAGACGGCTGACACGACCCTCGATTACGTCGAAGGCATGTCGTTCGACAAGGGCTACCTCTCGCCCTACTTCATGACCGATCCGAAGCGCGCCGAGTGCGTGCTTGAAAACGCGCTCATCCTGATCCACGAGAAGAAGATCTCGAATCTCGCGGAGCTCCTTCCGATCCTCAACAAGGTCGCAAGCGCAGGCAAGCCGCTCGTCATCATCGCGGAAGAAGTTGAGAACGAGGCGCTTGCGGCGCTCGTCGTCAACCGTCTCCGCGGCGTGTTGCAAGTGTGCGCGGTGAAGGCGCCTGGTTTCGGCGATCGTCGCAAGGCGATGCTTGGCGACATCGCAGTGCAAACCGGCGGCACGTTCTTCGCAGAGGACATCGGTCGCGGACTCGAGGATGTCGAACTCAAGGAACTCGGCACCGCGAAGAAGATCGTCGTCACGAAGGACGAAACCACCATCGTGCAAGGTGGAGGCAAGACCAAGGACGTCGAAGCGCGCGCAGATCAGATTCGTGCGCAGATTGAGCGTACGACGAGCGACTACGACCGCGAGAAGCTCAATGAGCGCCTCGCGAAGCTGACTTCTGGCGTCGCGATCATTTCGGTCGGCGGAGCCACGGAACTCGCCATGAAGGAAGCGAAGGATCGCGTCGATGACGCGCTCCACGCGACCCGCGCTGCGGCGAAGGAAGGCTACGTTCCAGGCGGCGGCGTTGCGCTCGTTCGCGCGATGGACGCCGTCCTCGAAGCAAAGAAGAAGGCGAAGGGCGACGAGAAGTTTGGCTTCGATATCGTCGCAGAGGCGATGTCGCATCCATGCGCGCAAATCGCTACAAATGCTGGCTTCGATGGTGACCTTGTCGTCGCGAAGGTGCGAGAAGCAAAGACCAACGCGGGCTTCAACGCGGCGACGGGTGAGTACGAAGATCTCGTCAAAAGCGGCATCATCGACCCAGCGCTTGTTGTGAAGACTGCGCTCATCAACGCCGCAAGCGTTGCCGGCCTGATGCTCACGACCGATGTGATCGTGACGGAACTCAAGGAAGACACCGCGCCCGTTGAAGGCGCGATCAGCTGATGAAGGCTGTGTGATATACACGCCCGCACGTGGGAAACCGCGTGCGGGCGCTTCCCGCTTCGCGCGAGAGGTTCGCGCGAAACATCTGAGTCGATCACCCCGCGATTGCGCGTGGTAGGGCTCTATTGAGTGCTGATGTTTCGAGCGTCGAGAGCTTTCGAGGGCAGGACGCCATGCCGCAAACGCGCTGTTACTACGAAATCCTCTCTGTCGAAAAGACAGCTTCGCAAGACGACATCAAGCGCTCGTATCGGCGCCTCGCGATGAAGTGGCATCCAGATCGCAATCCGGACAACCCCGAGGCGGAAACAGAATTCAAAGCGTGCGCTGAGGCGTACGAGGTTCTGAGCGATCCCGAACGACGACAGTTGTACGACCGACATGGCCACGCAGGGCTTCGTCAGAACCCTGTGCACGACTTCCGCACGCGCGATGTCTCTGACATCTTCTCGATGTTCAACGACATCTTCGGTCAACAGGCGGGCGGTGGCGGACGACGCGGATCTGCGCGCGGATTCGATCTTGAAACGGAAGTCGAAATCGAGCTCGAAGAGGCGTTTACCGGCTGCGAGCGAGAAGTCGAATTCAAGCGCCTCGATGTTTGCGAGCCATGCGGCGGAACCGGCGCGAAGGCGGGTTCGAAGCCTGCCCAGTGCCCAACCTGCGGCGGGCAAGGGCAAGTCGCGCAGACCGGTTTTGGCGGCATGTTTCGCATGGTGACCACCTGCCCCGAATGCCGCGGTCGTCGAAACATCATCAAAGACAAGTGCGAGAAGTGCCGCGGACAAGGTCGCGTTTCGACCAAACGCAAACTCGGCGTGCGCATCCCGAACGGCATCTCTGATGGCCAGGTCATTCGACTCTCTGGCGAAGGCGAGCCAACGCCCCCCGAAGTCAGCCCGGAAGGCAAGGGACCACGCGGAGATCTTCACGTCGTAGTCCGAGTGGCGGATCATGAGCGCTTTGTCGAGCGACGCGGCGCAGATCTCGTCGCGGTGCAACCCATGGCGTTTGCCCAAGCAGCGCTTGGCGCGAAGGTCACACTCGAAGGAATCGACGGAAACCCCGTTGAATTCGAGATCCCCGCAGGAAGCCAGCACGGCGAGGTCGTGGTCATCGAGCGCGCGGGAATGACCGAACTGCAGTCGAAAGAGCGCGGCGACCTGCACATGGTGTTGCAACTTGTCGTGCCGAAGAAACTCACCGATGAGCAGCGCAAGTTGCTCGCTGAATATGCGCAAACGGAGAAGGTGGATGTTCGCGCCGGCGAGTCAAGTTTCTGGAAGAAGATCAACCCCTTTGGCAACTGATGCCAGAGTTTGTCGCGAGGCGTGCCATGACCAACGAGAACGTGAACGAACCCGAACTGAGTGGCGAAACTGGCATCGACGCTGGCGATGACTTCACACAAGTCGTCGAGAAGCTGATGGCTGAACGCGACGAAGCAGTTGCCGCGAAGTTGCGCGCACAAGCGGATTTCGCCAACTTTCAGCGCCGTTCCATCGAGAATGAAGCGCGCGCCCGTACAGGCGGGCTCGTGCAAATGACGCGTGCGTTGATGCCTGTCCTCGATCACTTCGACCTTGCGCTCGCGCAGGATCACTCAAAGACCACTGTTGAGCAGATGGCGAAGTCCATCGAGATGACGCGCGCAGAATTGCAGAAAGTGCTTGAACAAAACGGAATCGCGCGCATCGATCCCACGCCTGGAACTCCATTCGATCCAATGCAGCACGATGCAGTCATGCGTCAGCCCATGGAGGGCATCGCGCCCGGTTGCGTCAGCATGCGGTTCCAAACAGGATGGCGGCTTGGTGAAAGCGTGTTGCGGCCTGCGAAAGTCGCTGTTGCGCCCGATGCCTAAGTCAAGTCTTGATGGCGAAAGCGCGATTGCTCGAACGCAATCTCTGACGGAAGGACGGCGCGAGCATGCCCACCTACGAATACGTTTGCCGCGCCTGCGGGCACGAGTTTGAAGAGTTCCAGTCGATCAAGGCTGATCCGATCTCGGTCTGCCCGAAGTGCCGAAAGAAGAAGGTTGAACGCAAGATCGGACTCGGCGGCGCTGTGATCTTCAAGGGCGGCGGCTTCTACGAGACCGACTATCGCAGTGAGAGTTACAAGTCGGGTGCGGATGCCGAGAAGAAGGCGAACGAGCCCGCGAATGACTCTGGAAGCGCTGCGACGGAGAAGAAATCGAACGCGCATCATGCGGCGAATCATGCCGAAACCACCGCAGCGAACGCTCCGGCGAACTCGCCTGCGAAGCCCGCTTCGATGCCAAGTGCTTCGAGTGATGCTTCGCTCGCAGCCACTGAAAAGAAGCGCATCGAAGATCGTGCAACGCACCATTCGCGCATCGGGCGCGGCATCGGCAACGTGGTAAAAAAGTCGACCGACGCCGCGCGTGGCAACATCGCGAAGCCTTCGAAGGCAAGCACTTCTGCGAAGAGCGCGAAGACTCCGAAGAAATCCTCGCGAAAGTGATCAAACTTCACCGCGCGCTCCTACCCGGCGCGACGGAAAACCGACGCGGGCCGCGTACACTGCGCCCGTGTCACTTCGATTCAAGAGCCGCATTCTCGACCATCTCGCCCACCGGAACTACCTTCCGATCTACATGAACGAGGTGGCGCGGCAGTTGCGCGTCGCCGAGGAAGACGAGCCTGAGTTCACAGACACAGTGCGTGAACTCGCCGAAGCGGGTCTTCTCGATATCGGAAACGACGACAAACTGCGCCTTCCTCGGATGCCAGAAGAAGTCGAAGGTGTCATCAAGTTGACGCCACGCGGCATCGGATTTTTGAAGACCGCGATCGACTATCGCGAAGGCGACCTCTTCATCCCGGAGGGCGAAACAAAGGACGCTGTCAGCGGCGATCGCGTCCGCGTCCGCGTCGTGCGACGAGGCGACCGGTGGAATCGCGGCTTCGGCTCGACTCCCACGGGCGCGCGCGATGACCTCTTCGGACGCGTGGTCGAAGTGCTCGCGCGCGGGCAATCACGCTTCGCGGGCGAACTTGTGCAACGAGGACGCGAGTGGATCGTCGAGCCCGACGGTCGCGCGATTCGCGAGCCAATTGTCGTGCGCGATCCGGGCGCGAAGAACGCCAAGGCGGGCGACAAGGTGGTCGTCGACATCATTCTTTGGCCAGAAGGCGGCGCACTCGCGGAAGGCGTGATCGTCGAAGTGCTTGGCGAGGCTGGTCGCCCTGATGTCGAGACACAAGCGACCATCGCGACCTATCTCATTCGTGAAGTGTTTTCGCCAGAAGCGCTCGAACAAGCGCGCGCGGCGGCCGCAACGTTCGCGCTGGCAACGCGTGAGGCGGATGCGCGAACGGCATCGACCACCGACGCGCGCACGCGTCTCGGCGCTGCTTCGTCCGTGTGGGGTGATCGCGAGGACTTGACCGGCGAGTTCATTTTCACCATTGATCCGCCCGATGCGAAGGATTTCGACGACGCAATCTCGATCAAGCAAGACCCCATCACGGGCAACTACGAACTCGGCGTTCACATCGCGGACGTTGCGCACTTCGTACCGCAAGATTCGCCGCTCGACGAAGAAGCACGCGCGCGCGGCACGAGCGTCTATCTCCCCCGCTACACCGTACCGATGTTGCCCGAGACGCTTTCAAACGGCGTCTGTTCGCTGCAGGAGGGCGTCGCGCGATTCACGCTGAGCGCGTTCATTCTTCTTGATTCCGATGCGAAGGTCGTTGGTCAGCGGCTTTCGCGCACGGTGATTCGATCGCGAAAGCGGCTCACGTATATCGAGGCGCAGCATCTCATCGAAGGAAAGCTTGACGAAGCGCGCAAGCATGCCAAGACGGAACCCGAGTACAGCGACGAACTCCTCGCGACGCTCGCGCTTGCGGATCGACTTGCGAAAGCCATTCGTGGCCGGCGTCAGTCGGCGGGCATGATCCACCTTGATCTCCCGGTGGTCGAACTCGTCTACGACAAAGCAGGCCATGTCATCGACGCCGTGCCCGAAGATGATTCGTTCACGCACACATTGATCGAGATGTTCATGGTCGAAGCGAACGAGGCTGTCGCGCGCACCTTCGCAGGCCTTGACACGCCGCTCTTGCGCCGCATTCACCCCGATCCAACGTTTGGTGACATCGAGGAAGTTCGTACCTTCGCGCGCCTCGCGAAATGGCGGCTTCCCGATGAACCGACGCGCAAAGATTTGCAGGCGCTGCTCGACGCAACGCGCAATTCTCCCGCGTCGCGCGCGATTCACTTCTCCGTGTTGCGGTGCATGTCGAAGGCGGTGTATTCGCCGGCGCTCATTGGGCACTACGCACTGGCAAGCGAACACTACGCGCACTTCACGAGCCCAATTCGCCGCTACCCCGATTTGACGGTGCATCGCGTGACGCATGCGTTCCTCGACATCACCGACAATGGTCGCGATTCGGTTGGCGGCAAGAAGCGTCGAACGCTTGCGCGACAGCTTGGCGAGGATCCGCGCGTGATCGATGAAGCGCCGCTCATTGAGATTGGCCACCACTGCAGCGACCGCGAAGTTGCCGCGGAAAACGCCGAGAAAGATCTGCGAACGTTCCTCGTGCTCCAGCTCCTGCACGAAAAGCATCTTGGTGACGAGTTCGACGGCACCGTTACTGGCATCATGCCGAACGGCACGGTGTTTGTTTCGATTGATCGCTATCTCGTCGATGGTGCGATTCCGAGTCGCGACATGAAGGGTGGCGATGGACGCACAGATCGTTGGACGCGAGATCAACGCAGCGGTCGATTGATCGCAGGCCGAAGCGGCGCATCCATCGGACTTGGCGATCGCATTCGCGTGCGAATCACATCGATCGATCTGCGCGGCCGGCAGCTGTCGCTTGAGATCGTCAAGTTTGGTCGCGCCTCGATTGAGCTTGAGGGCGAACTCGCGCGCTCAGGCGATGCTGGCGCGCGCCGCGTGAATGAAGATGAGGGCCGACACTTTGAGCCACGTCCACGCGATGGCCGCAAAGGAAAGACGGGCCGAGACAAGTTCGGTCACAAGCCTGGCTTCAAGAAGGGTCGTCGCGGCCGGAAGGGCTGATTTCAAGCCGGGAACGTGGCCTGCTGAATTCAAAAAAACCGCCGCGGAACGGCGCACAGTGCGCCGCCCCGTGGACGGACAGGGGTTTCTGTGTCGAACAGCGCACGGCAGTGCGTGCAGTGCTCCGTTCAGGATTGGCCGGGAATCAGCGCCAATTTGCGAGGAGAAGCGACATGTCTCCCGCATCGACCTGACCAGAACCATCGAGGTCCATGAGCGGGTTGATCGCGCCCCACGCATCGAGGAGTTGCGACAGATCGGACGCGGTCACCGCACCGTCCTCATCAACATCACCGATCGTGCCATTGACAGGCGCGGTTGCGAATCGGAAGCCCCCGCTAGCTGCCGCTGTCGCGTCGACGAAGAAGTCGACTTCGATGAGGTCCACCGTCACAAGACCGATCTTCCACAGGAGTGTGGTTCCCGTCTTTTCCGTTTCGACCTTGAATTCAACTTCGTTGACGCCACACGCGGGATACTCCAATTCCGCCGCCGCGAGTGCCGCAGAAAGCCCGGTCTGGACTGCCGACCAATTCGCCTGCATCGCAGCAACCTTCTCAGCTTGCGTTCCGAGCGGTTCAAACTCTGTCACCGAGGCGACAGCGCCACCGACCACATCCACTGCGGCAAGCATGCCCGACTTCTGATGGAACAGGAGAACTTGCACGGTCGTTCCCGCGGCTTCCTGCTCCGATTCCACTTTGAATGAGTTCCAACCCGCACCAAGCGTGGTTTCAGCAAGGGAAACTGCGCTCTGCAAGACAGCCGTTGGCGCCGTGACTTCAATGTCGTCGCCTGCGCCATGGTGCGGGATCACGCCACCAGTCACGCTATCGACGTAGATCTTCGTGACTTCGTCGAAATACTCGACTTGGAACGCAAGGATTCCCGCCTCAAGATCGAACGCCATCTTCATCACGTCGTCGCGGCCCGCCGCTTCATTCGCGATGGGCAGCGCATCCGCGAAGTCGAGAACGGCCTCGTCGAGACGGTCAAAGATCGCCTGCAGAACCGGAATGTCCGACTCGTTGGGAGTGTCGACATCGAGACCCAAAGACGCGCCGGTCTCGCGGTTGAAGCGTGGGCCCCATGCCGTCGTGAGCGCGGCGTTGTAGAGCTCGCCCTCGTAGATCCACGTGTTGCTGCGCTCACGCTGCTTGATGCCGATCAGGATGCCTTGCGGGACAGCGTCGCGGCACAGCGTGACAGCGGCTGAAAAACCGATGTCGGCGGCTGCTTGTCCGGCAGCGAAGCTAAGGGTCGCAACGAGTGAACTCGCGATGAGCGTGCGTGAGAAAGAACGGTTCATTGAGGTCAGCATGAATATCTCCAAGCGGTTGTACCGGTGTGCGAAACCGGTGAGGTCATCCCCTGAGTCGCACAGCCTTCGCCGATTGCGTTGGCCACCCCTGGCCGCGACCCGGGAGAGTCGCGCCCGCTCGTTCAGATACAGCGCTCCGAAGAAACTCAAACATTTTTCCCTTTCGTTGGTGAGTCGGTGGTGAATTTGGCGTCCAAGGTTCGCCTTCCGCGAGACTTGAGCTACGTTGGACGCTCGCGGACCTCGCATGACGGCGCAAACTCCGGCACGCCATGCCTCAACGCTCTCCGTTGGTCCACCTTCAAAGCCCCGCTGAAAGACCCGCTGAAAGCCCCGCTGAAAGAACCGATGAACGCTCCGATCCACACCTCACTCACCCTTGGCGGACTGCTCCTCACCTCCATCGCAATCTGGCTTGGGCAGTTCAGTGCCTCTGCCATCACAACCGGAGAAGGCGACGAGGGAGGCTTGGCCGCCGGCCCCGACGTCATCGTCGGAGCGATCCCAGATTCGGCCAACTACGGATCCATCGCGAGTGGCAACACCCGCCTGATGGCATACGCCGTTGGAACGACCAGTTGCAACATCGGCACCACTAACCTCGCGTGGCAACAGTTCCCATCGACACTGCATCCGTTCATCCCGATGAATCTCTACCGATTCCGAAACGGGCGACTCGAGCAAATCGGCATGAGTTGGGGAAAGCACGGATTCTGCGCGCTTCAGGAAACGCTCTGCGGTTCGTGTACTCCCGCGGGCGCTGGCTGTCCGAATGCGCTCGGTGTTGGATGCAGCGATCCATACACGGCAAGTCTGAATGGATCTCAAGGCGATCTCGGCTGCCGCTCTGAAGTCAACCCATCCACTGGCGCATTCCCGAGCACGCCCAACGGCGGGATGCCAGCGGCTCAGGCGACGATCGGACGGCGCCTCCAAATCGCGAAATCCGATGTCGACTCAACGTACTTTGCACCGTTCAGTATTGGTTCGATTGACGTCGCGACGAACACCTGCACGACCGCTTCGCCACACGGCCTCGCGACCGGCATGCCCGTGACGCTCTACGCATCAACAACGACTCCGAGCACGATTCCAGGCGGGGTCACTGCCGGATCCACGTACTACGCGATTCGCTCCAACGACCTTGAGTTCCGACTCGCAACAAGCGGAAACAACGCGGCGAACGGCACGTCCCTCGATATCACATCGGCGGGCACTGGATCGATCACGGTCTCGTCGGCGAGCGCAGGTTGGTCCATCGCGCCATCGGCCGTCGATGCGGCGGCAGACACGTTCACCGCAAACTATCCCCACGGCTTCGTCACAGGTCAGCGCGTAACCTTTCTCTCCTCGGGAAATCCAGGCGGTTTGTCCAACAACACGAGCTACTACGTCATCGTCGAGAGTGCGAATTCGTTGAAACTCGCGAACTCGACGGCCAACGCACTCGCGGGAACTGCGATCAATCTCACGTCGCCGGGAGTTGGACAGCATCACATTTCGTCGACATTCTTCCTCGCGGAAGGCCAGTACATCCATCAGCAAGATGCTGCGTCTGGAAACGACAACAACAACGCGTCTTGGCGCGAAGCAACGTTCGGGCCATATAGCGCATCAAGCGGTGGAACCTACAACATCAATCTGACCGGTACGACGCGCCAACAGTTGCCTGCCATGCTCGCATGGCCTGTGTACAACCCCGCTGTTTCGCTCGTCGCGGTCGATGTGCCGAATGATGGACGCTTCTGGGTTGGCTTCTTTGTACGCAACAATGGAAATGGAACCTGGCGCTACGAATACGCGGTGCAGAATCTCAATTCTGATCGCGCCGCGCGGGCTTTCCGAGTTCCCGTGCCATCGGGCGTTGTCATCTCCAACGCGGGCTTCCGCGATGTCGCGTATCACTCAGGTGATCCCTTCGCGAGCACCGATTGGTCCTACACGCGCAACAACGGAGTGGTGATGTGGTCGACGGAAACCTATGCGACCAATCCAAACGCGAATGCGCTGCGGTTCGCCACGATGTACAACTTCTGGTTCGACGCGAATACTCCGCCGATGAGCGGCGCGCAGGTGGGATCGCTTGGACTGTTCAAGCCTGCCACCGATGGCGGAGCGGACGATCGCCTTTTGTCGCTCTTCGCTCCAAGCGCACCAACGGCGCTGCCAGGCGACCTGAGCGGCAACGGCACTGTTGACGCAGAAGATCTGGCGATACTCCTCGCCGCATGGGACACCCCTGCCGCAGACCTCACGGGCGACGGCATCACCGGCGGCGCCGATCTCGCGACACTGCTCTCGCACTGGACAGGTTGATTTTCGAGGAGCCAACGCACCGCACACCCGACGTCATTCGACGTGACACCGCGCCTGCGGTACATCGCGCGCGATTACGCGATCGCGTCGTCGATCAGTTTCCCGTGCACGTCGGTCAATCGATGATCGCGACCACCTGAGCGGAAGGTGAGTCGTCGATGATCGACTCCCATCAAGTGCAGCATCGTGGCGTGGAGATCGTGGATTTCGTAGGGCTTTTCAACCGCTCGATATCCAAACTCATCGGTCGCACCGATGACGGTGCCACCCTTCACGCCGCCACCCGCCATCCAAATCGAATAGCCGAAGGGATTGTGATCTCGACCGTCTGAACCTTGCGCGAACGGCGTTCGACCGAACTCTGCAGCCCACACCACGAGTGTCGACTCGAGCAATCCGCGCCGCTTGAGATCCATCAAAAGCGCAGCGATGGGCTGATCGACCGCGCGCGCGTTGCCCTCGTGCCCTGCGCGAAGATCGTTGTGCTGATCCCAGCGATCCCCATTCGTACGCGGACACGTGACTTCGACAAATCGCACGCCACGTTCCACAAGTCGTCGCGCGAGGCAGCATTCACGCGCATAGACGCGCGTCGCCGCGTCCGGAGCATCGAAGCCGTACAGCGCTTTCGTCTCTTCGCTTTCACCGTCGAGCGTCGCGAGCTCAGGAACCGCCGCCTGCATGCGATACGCAAGTTCGTGATTCGCAATCGCACTCTCGATCGCCTCCGCCTGAGCCTCGTGCGCGAACGCAGAGTCAAGCCGCGCGACAAGTTGCCGCTTGCGGTTCTGCGCTTCGGCGGGATCACTTGGCTCCGCATTAGCGATCGCTTCGCCCGTCGGGCGCATCACGGTTCCCTGATGGCGAGCAGGCAAAAAGCCTGCGGAGAAGCAGTCGAGACCACCCGGAGGAACGAGGCCACCCTCCAGCACGACAAAGCCTGGCAAATCATCGTTCTCATTGCCAAGTCCATACGACGCCCACGCGCCCATCGATGGACGACCTGGGATTCCGAGACCCGTATGCAAGAAGTAGTTGGCGTTGGTGTGCTCACTGAACGAACTCGTCATGGACCGCACCACACACAGCTCGTCTGCCATTTTCGCAACGTTCGGAAAGAGATCCGACACCGGAAGCCCAGATTCGCCGTACTGCCGAAACTTCCACGGAGAAGCGAGCGTGTTTCCATTGTTGTTGAACTGCGTCGGAGCCGTTTTCAACGGAAACGGCTTGCCGTTCAGCGCGGAGAGCTTGGGCTTGGGATCAAACGTATCAACTTGGGATGGACCGCCGTCCATGTAGAGGAAAATCACACTTCTTGCGCGCGGACGAACATGCCCTGCCGAAAGCGCGCGCGCATCCAACAAGCGCTGCGCATCGTCGGCCGTTGCATTTCGCGCGAAAAGACCGGCAAACGCGAGCATTCCAAACCCGCCACCAAGCGTGCGCAGCATGTCACGTCGCGTCTGATTTGTCGCGTGAAAGCGACCGCAGTGATGTCGTGGTGCAGAGTTCATTGCGAGTGACTCATCAAAGAGTTTCCAACACAGTTCATACGCAAGGAGCGATTCATCGAAGGAACACAAACTCTTTCGTTGAAAAAAGTGCATGCGCAAGCGCGGCGAACGCATCTTGCTCGCGGCGCTCTGCGTCCGCAACGGCAAGCCGTTCCTGCTCTAGAAAGGTTCGCGCCGTCGTGAGTTCATCTTCGCGCGGCATGCGCGAGAATGCAGCCAACCACATTGATTCAATGCGCTCCGCATCACTCCGCGCTGTGTCCGCAGCGAGACGCTGACCCCAGCGCTGTGCAAACTCATGCACCATGTCGTTGTTCAAAAGCGCCAGCGCCTGCGCGGGAACATTCGATGTATGACGCTTCCCGCACGTTGTCGCTGGCGGCGGCTGATCGAACGCTTGCAAGAATGGATCAAGGAAGTTTCGGTTCACCGAGAGGTAGACACTGCGACGACCATCTCCATCGATCGGGCCCGAAACGCCGGGCCGCCCACGCCCTTGCATGTGCTCTGTCAGATGCACAGGCACACTCGGACCACCGATCGTTGCGTTGAGCCGTCCTGATGCAACGAGCATCGCATCGCGAATCGATTCCGCGTCAAGCCTGCGCACTGCGAGAGGCGCCCATGCTGCAGGCGGAAGTTCCTCGCCCGACGACATCGATCGATACGCGCGGCTCAGCACGATTTCGCGGAGGAGTGGCTTGAGTCGGCCATCACGAGCGAGTTTGCGCGCGAGATGGTCAAGGAGCTCGATCGACCAGGGCGACGCACCGAGTTGCCCGAAGTCATCCGGCGTCTCGACGATGCCGCGACCAAACAACTTGAGCCACACGCGATTGGCGGTCGTGCGCCAAAGAAAGGGCTGTTCCGGATCCACCAGTGCTTGCGCAAGCGCGAGTCGACCGCTGCCTTCGATATGGTCCATCGACGACAAGAATGAGAGTTGAGCACGTGGGGTTGAGGGGCCGTAGTTGCGCGGAACACCGCGAATATGCAGCGGCTCGTCGAATGCACCCGAATCTTCCGCGATGATTGCACGGATGTGGTTCTGCGTTTCGACGAGTCGATCGCGCGCGTCACGCGCGATGGTCGCTTGTATCGCAACCTCGTCCGCATCGAGCGCGCCGGAGTCGCGCATCGCTGCCGGCCCGTCCGCATCAAATTGCGCAAAATCGGGCGGTGTCGCAGCATCACTCTCCGCGATTGCATCGATCTCGAGCCAACCTGCGCCGTCATCAAACACCTCTACATACGCACGCTCGCCGACGAAACGCGACACATCCCACGTCTCTACACGCCATTCCAGTTCTCGCGGATCTCGCGCAGCGGCTTCGGGCGAGAGTTCTCCAAGTTGACGACGCATGCCTTCGAAAAGGAGGCCGTTTCGATCATCGAGCCAATAGTTGTTGATGTGAAGTCGCGCCCAAACACCACCGCCGCGAACGCGCACATGAACAAACTTCTTCTGAAGCGAAAATGTGGGAGAGCGCGCACTCCCGATGAGCCGTGTATCGATGCGCGCGCTGTCGATCGTGCCGGATTCCGCAGGTCGAAGCGCTCCCTCGCGAGTCAGCGCAAGCAGCGATCCAGATGCCGAGAACGCGGGGCCAGAAATCGTCCAACATCCGTCGGACGCGCGTCCAAGACCGATGGCTTGGTCGACGACGGCCGTCACCGTTTCAACAGGAGCGCTCACACCCGCGGTGAGCGTTGGAGCGCGTACCGCTCGATTTGCCTCATCTGCGCCTTCAGAGGCGCGCATCGATACGCGCGCGGCTTCGTCAAGTGCGCGGCGTGCCGCGTCTGCGAGGATGGTCGTTTGCGCGTCGGTGGGGAGATACGCCTCGACGCGACGCGTGTTGCGCGCAACACCCGCAAGCGCGAAGAAGTCTGTCGCAGGAACGGGATCAAACTTGTGGTCGTGACAACGCGCGCACGCAATCGAGAGCGAGAAGAGCGACCGACCAACGACATCGATCGAGCCTGCGATGCGATCGGCCTCATCGACTCGAACATCGACAGGCGCATGCGTCGCGGGCCCGAGGAACCACCAAAGCGTCGCGATCGGCGCCACATTCGGCAATCCGAGCCCGGCGCGCGGCTCCATCATGTCGCCTGCGATTTGCTCCGCAACGAACCGACCAAGCGGAACATCTGCATTGAGCGCCTCGATGACGTAATCGCGGTACCGCCACGCGTGCGGGATTTCATAATCAAACTCATGCGCGAGTGTTTCTGCGTAGCGCGCAAGATCAAGCCAATGCCGCCCCCACCGCTCACCGAACGCAGCGCTCGCAAGTGTGCGATCGACGAACTCCGCGTAGCGCGCATCGCTCGGATCTCGGACGAACGCTTGCAACTCCTCCTCCGTTGGAGGAAGGCCCACAAGGTCGAAACTCGCGCGGCGGAGGAGGAGCCCGGGCGCGGCATCTTCCGTCGGCGCTGCCAGTCCCACGCGTTCGCGCGTTGCAAGCACGAAGCGATCGATATCCGTCTTCGGCCACGTCTGATCGACCACTGCTGGTATCGGCGCATCGATCAACGGCCGAAAGGCCCAAGGCGCGGTGTACTCCGCCCCTGCAGCGATCCACGCTCGAAGCAAGTCCATCTCGCTCGCGGTGAGCCCATCGTGACCTTCCGGCGGCATGCGATCATCGAGATCAACCGCGGACACGCGCGCCATGAGTTCGCTTGCATCCGGCGCGCCCGGAGTGATCGCGCGAGTTCCATTTTCAAGAATTGCCGATGCGCCTTCAAACGTATCGAGCCGCAGCCCGGCTTTGCGCGATTCCGCATCCGGCCCGTGACAGGCGAAGCACTTCGCGGCGAGTACCGGACGAATATCGCGATCGAAGTCTGGTGAAGCATGCACGGCTGTGCCGCGCGCATCGCTGCCATTCGAACTCAAGGCGTCTTTGGCCGCACTCGCCTCACCACTCCCACTCACCACGAGGACTGCGATGCCTACGACGATGCACGGCGCGAGCACCACGCCGCGCAGGATCCCTTGGTGTGCAGACCGTTGCGGAGCGGACTCTCGAAGAGGCATGTGTTCAGTATGGCCGCATTCCACGCCGTGAGGAAGTGCAGGGCGCGTGGTTTCGCACGTTTCAGGACGGGTTTCGTCCATCCTTTCCTTGCTCGCGCACGCTCCTGCAGCTGCGACACCCGCCGTTCCGCCGCCGTCTCGCGCTCACCCCAGCGCTTCGGCGAGCAGCGCCCGCATCGCTGCAAAGGAGCGATTCGCAATAACCTCGCGATAGAAGAGCCCATTGGCGTGATCATGCGCGTGCGGATTGGTGAATGCGTGACCGGTCGCGCCGTACGCGACGACCTGCCAATCCGCATGCGCCTGCGTCATTTCATCCGCGAATCCGACCATCGCATCCGGCTTCGCCATCGGATCGTCATACCCGTGGAGTGCCAACACCTTGGACTTGATCGACTCCTGTGCACCGAGGTTGGGCGGCATGAAGAGTCCGTGGAACCCGACGGCAGCGCGGAGTCCCGGCGCGTTCGCGCGTGCGAGATCGAACGCGCAGAGCCCGCCGAAGCAGAAACCGATGACTCCGACGCGCTCAGCATCGATTCCGGGCAGCGCCCGTGCTGCTGCAACCGCTGCGAGCAGCCGACGACGCAGCGCAGCGCGATCTTGAATCCACGGAGTCATCAATGCTGCATTTTCCTCGGGCGTCGCGCCACGGCGACCTTCGCCATACACGTCGATGGCGAAGCCGACGTAGCCAAGGTCCGCAAGCATGTGCGCCTTCTCGCGTACAAACTCGCACTGACCTTGCCACGCGTGTGCGACAAGGACAACCGGACGTAGCCCCTTCGATTCGCTCGAAGGAATCGCGAGATAGCCGTGAAGCGTCTGTGCGCCGTCCATGTAGTCGTGACGGCCAGAGTGAAGAGAGCTGGTGGGCATCGCCATGCGGTGAGTGTTACCAAAAATCTTCTTCGATTTTTTGTGCCCGGAAAAACTGCCGCACTTTCCGAAACGCGGCTTTCGTGGCGGTAGTGTCGCCGCAGCTCAATGCTTGAGCGCGCCACGCTTGGCTCGCGCGTGAAGGAACGCGTGAAGGAACGCGTGATGGAACGCGTGATGGAACGCGACGCAAGTGTGTCACAACCAGAGAGGGAGGAAGAGATGTTCGCGATTGATCGCGCCATGGAGAAGGAACGCCGAATTTTTGTGTGCACAGGAGTCACGGCAGTCACAGGAGTCACAGGAGTCACGGGTCTAGCATCAGGCCCGGGAGCAACGCAGCCGTCACTTCGCCGGCCGAAGCGGACGAGAATGAATGCTCCCTCGTCGACAGATTCCACCAACCCGGGGGAAGGCGCGTACCCACGTCCGCGCCAGTCTCGGTCCGCGCATCGACGCGCGGGGCAGTCGCGCGCTCTCCTCACTCCACGGGAGGACGCCCGACACCAGCATGCGACGAGTCGCCCAAACAGACGAAGCGCGCAAGTCCTCGTCGTTCCCGCCGCAGCGCCAAGGCCTCATCGACGAACCGCGCTCCGCGCATGGATCCTCCTTTGCGTCTTGGTGGGGATCTGGCCCGTTGCCGCTCAAGCGCGCGCTTCAGGGACACCACTCATGACCACGCACCACACGCGAGTGCACGAGCACTCGCTCGTGATGTCACGTCTTTCGGCACACACACCTCACGCGATTGCCGCTGGTGAAGAGGTCCAGGCTCCATGTCGACTCATCGAGCCTTCGGATCACACGATTCTTCGGATGGGCGAAGCCGTCGCCAGCATCGGCCCCTGGCTTGCGATCAGTTCCCCTACCGCGGGCGACAACGCCGGAGATCTCGGCGAAGTGTTGTTCGTCGAGTTCGATCTCACCGACACGACTCGTGCACCGCGCTCACGAAGCCACGCTGATAAGGCTTGCGGCTCCATACTCCGTACACAGCGTTTTCGATCCTCAAGTGGCTTCGATCATTTCGGAACTGCAATCGCAGTCGCGCGCGTCCGCACGGCGTTGGGACCAGCGCCGCTCCTCTTGATCGGCTCCGACAACGCCGATGTTGACGGCCTCGCCGCAGGAAACGTGGAAGTGCACTCTCGCATGCCCTCGCGACAGTCGCCCACGCCTGCGCAGAAGAGTACGGACACCGATCGCGCCACCGACGGCGCCGGTTGGTCTCGCGAGACGGTACTCAACAGTACCAAGCCTCAAGAAGGTGCAGAGTTTGGCGCTGCGCTCGCAATCGCGGTCGGCGATCCAACCATCGTCGCCGTCGGCGCGCCACGAACGGACGTGGGAAACTCCTTTGACGCAGGTACGGTTGAACTCTTTCGCCGTGTATCACCGTCTTCCGCAATACATGCGCCGACGTCCTTGAGCCTTGGGAGTTCGTCGAGCCCTGACCCACGCGTCTACACAGAGCGCGCAACGCGCTCGGCAAGTGCGTCGCGTTCCGTAAGCGATCGAACGGCTGCCAACGCATCGATGCAGACAAACGTGGGTGCATCAGAACGCACGCAGTGGCGTGCGATTGAAACGATGCAATCACCCTGTCCACAGATGAGCGGCTGGTTCGGGCGTGCCATTGCGATGAACGCGCGTTGGCTCGCGATCGGCGCGCCTGGCACTGATGTCGCCATGCACATGGAATCCGCACAAAACCCCGCACAGAATCCCACCATTGGATCAACACGCGATCAGGCGACGATCGATTCCGCGGGCGCCGTGTTCATCTATCAACTCTCCCACGGGCAACCTCGGTATGTCGCTACGCTTTCTGCTCCGACCCCCAACCGTTCGATGTGGTTCGGCTCAGCGCTTGCCATCGATGGAGATCAACTTGTCGTGGGTGCTCCCGGAGCAGAATCCGTATGTGACACGCATCCAGACACGCTCCCCCGGACTGGGTGTGCATTTCTCTTCAATCTTATGGGCGACACGCGTTCGCCCATTCGAATCGATCCGCCGATGTGCGAAAGCGGCGGTGGCTTTGGGCAATCGGTGAGCGTTGCGTCGGGTTCCCTCGCGATCGGCGCGCCCGGTATCGATGGCACATCCTTCGACGCGAACGGAGTTCCGATCTCACTCGAAGACGCCGGGCGGATCTTCGTGTACCGCATGCCCTGGGCTGCCTGGAGTGGCGGGCTTGAGCCGCCAGTCCAGCTTGGCGGGCCGAGTCCATGGCCGTCCGCGCTCTTCGGAAGCGCGTGTGCCTTCCTCATTTCAGCTGATGTCACAACTCCGTTTGTGGCGGCCGGACACCTCTACGTCGAGGAGGAATCACATGCACCATCTCCTGGTGTCACGCTCCATCAAATCGAAACACCGTCGCCGTAGAGCAGACACACGGGTTGGTGATCATCGGAAATCAACCGACGTGGGGGTACCACTTCGCGAGCGTTTTCTTCCAGTCTGCAACGGTCTCACAGTCAATGAAATCACGCTTGACTTCTCCCCCATGCGGATGGTGCGACGCGAACTTGATACCGAACTTTCGCATCCGCCTTCCGCCGGCGGCCTCACCGTGCAATTGCATTGCCAACTCAAAGTGACTCTCGAGCGCGGCGCGTTGTTCCACCATCGTTGGTGGCAATGCGGGCTCCCCACGCATGAGCGCGCGAGCCTGCCGGAAGATCCACGGATTACCGATGCAGCCTCGAGCGACCGAGACGCCATGCACTCCGGTGTAGTCGTGCATGCGGAAGATGTCGTCGACGGTCCAGATATCGCCCGAACCGAAGATCACACGGTCTGGATATCGCGCGACGAGATCGCGCAAGAACTCCCACTTGCCCGGACCAAGGTATTTCTGTTCGACGGTTCGACAGTGCACCACCGCCCATGCGTAGCCGATCTCGTAACAGGCGGCGAATATCTGTTCGAATCGCTCGGCCATTGCAGGCGTGTCGTCGTATGCGCGACGAAGTTTGACCGTGCAGGGAATCGACGATGGCACCACTGCGCGCACGGCTTTGAGAATCTCGATCGCATCGTCTGGGTACGCGAGGACGTGGCCACCGCGGTTCGACTTCTTGATCTTCTTGACCGGACACGCAAGATTGACGTCGATGACGTCGTAATTCATCGAGACGAGAATCTCGCTCGCGCGCGCCATCTCATCGGGATGCGTCCCCATGACCTGACCCGCGATTGGATGATCATCCAGCCCGGCAGCGATGTTGTCCTCGATCTCTCCCATGCCGCACTCGGTGGCCAGGAGATCTGGATCCTCCTTGCGCCGGCCCTTGCCTCCATTGATCAGCGTCCGATCAAGAAGCGCTTCCGTCACGCAGAATGGCGCTCCGTGTCGGCGCGCAACGAGTCGCATGGCGCCATCCGAATAGCCAGCCAATCCTGCTTGGAAAAACGGCGCGTCAAAACCGGGGACAGTTGCAGGGATACGCGGATCAATGGTCCATGCGCGCGCGATCTCCACGACCGGACGCGAGATCGGATAGTTCGGAAGATCGGGCGGAGAGAGCTCGACAGACATTGGGGACAGCGTACGCGAACGACCGTGCGACGCGACTTGGTGTCGTCCGCAGCCCGACAAGTCCGATTCCGAGAATACACGATGACCACCTCACTTCGAGTGTGGTCGCTCGTGACCTCTTACGAGGCATCGCTCGTTGCGAATGTCCACTCATCGACGACGGCGGCGACAGCAACCCGCGAGCATCAGCAACGCAGCCGCGCTCGGGCCGGGAATCAAGTAAATCTGGTCCTGAGCCTGACCATTCGAAAGCCCGCCCACTGCGACCGACTGAAATCCATCGATCCCGAGCGAATCGCGCATCGCGGCATACCAGTTCAATACCGCGTCGCCGGGAGCCGAGCGGAACGCGCCCGTCGCGAGCGACATTTGGCCGACCATGCCGGACGCGTCTGCTGCAGTGAAATTCTCGTGTGTGATTTCCCACACCGCGAGCTGGAATGCCGCCGACTTCGCAGCGCGATCCGAGGCCTCGCCGATCACCAATTGCGTCAGCGGATCAATCCATCTCGCGACCAGGTCCCGAACGATCGTCGCTCGTTCCAATCCCATCTCGCCCGGAGGGGCCGTCGGTACCGATTCGACCGAAACCTCCGCAAAGTCGTAGGTCGCCCCCAAGGTGACGCCCTGATAGACCTCCGCACACCAGGTCAACCGCACGCCCCCCGTCGCACTGGCGAATTGATGTTGGTACGCACGAATGGAGTAGAAGTTGAGTGCCGCCGTCGAGTCCCACGCATCCGACGCGCGGTACCCAGAACTTGCGTATTGCCCCGCTCCATACGACTGGAACGTGGCAACAAAGCCTGCGTTCGCCGACGAGGCGAGCACGCCGCCGAGCGCAGCAACGGAAAAAACGAGCGCCATCCGGGCGCCGTCCCCAAAAGTTGATTTGAGCATTCCCCTTCCCTCCCGAGACTCGTATCCCAACGAGACTCGAATCGAACGGAGACTCCCGCGGTCGGAACAACACCGACCACCCCTGATCTCCACAATCAACGTAGCCCGATCTCGCAGCGCTCCAAACGCGTTGATCTACGAATCACGAACTTGATATAGGCAGCCGAGAATATGGGGCGCTTGCCGTCGCTTCCGCCGATGCATCAGCAGAGGCGTTTGTGACAGGTGTTACAGGCTGCGCATGCGCGATCGCGAACACGGTGGAGAAGCCCACGGGGATTTCACGGAAGCCCACAGGATTCGCGAGTCTCCCCACGGATTTTGCGCCGCGACACATCTCTCGCCCGCGCTCGATCCCGCGCTCGATCCCGCGCTCAATCCCGCGCTCAATCCCGCGCTCAATACTGCCTCGTGGCGGGCTCCAGACTTTCTCGCTCGTCCATGTCGCCATGTCGAACTCGCGCGGAAGCGCGCCGCAAGATGCGCTCACCGCCGCCAGCGTGCGGCCTCGACGCAGGCGATCACGTGGACCACCCAACCCAGAAACCCGAACGTCACGAACCACACGATCCACGCAAGCACAAACCAAAAGAGTGCCGCAAGTACACGGCCTTGTACGAGTTGCCCGAGGCCAGGAATGAGAAAACTGCAGATCGCGGCGATCACGTTGCCAGCACTGCCTCGCCCTGTTGTACTTGCCATTGGCTCCTCCTCTTGTGACGTTACGGCTTTCACGCCGCAACAAGTCTCGATTCACCCATCTCGTCTCGAGCCCGCTCGTCCATTCTCATGGACACCCGGCCACTCCTCGAGAATGCGCGGCTCGATCGGCTCCTTCGAGCAATCGATATGCACCAT
>CAIWCL010000236.1 GCA_903911205.1 uncultured bacterium | reverse complement strand
TTCGGCGCGCATGCGAAGATTGATATCGACACTCCATACGAGGACCTGCCGGTCAAAGTCCGCCAAGCACTCATGTGGGGCAGCGAAGCACCGGGAGTCGCGATCGACTTCGAGTGGGAAGGCGTGTTGCCGCACCTGAAGCGTCGCTCCACGGACACCGAAAGTGAGGCGGTCCGGGAGCGGTTGATGGCATTCATGAGCCAAAAACCCTGCCCTATATGCCTGGGGCGGCGGCTTCGGACTGAAGCGCTCGCGGTCAAAGTGAAGAGCGGCACGATGTCGCTCTCGATCGCCGACCTCGCTGCCATGACCGTGTCTCGCGCACTTGCCGCGGCGCAGTCGCTCGAACTTTCCAAAGAAGAGCGACAAATTGCGGCACCGATCCTGAAGGAGATCGAAGCGCGCCTCGGGTTCCTCGCGTCCGTCGGACTGGAGTACCTCTCGCTCGACCGAACGAGTTCGACGCTCTCAGGCGGCGAAGCACAGCGCATTCGGCTCGCGACGCAGGTTGGTTCTGGACTTGTCGGCGTCTGCTACGTCCTTGATGAACCAACCATTGGCCTTCATCAGCGTGACAATGATCGATTGATCGCGACGCTTCGGAGGCTTTCAGACATCGGAAACACCGTCGTTGTCGTTGAACACGATGAAGACATGATGCGCGCGGCCGACTGGATCGTGGACATTGGCCCAGGTCCAGGTCGACACGGCGGCACGTTGGTCGCCGAGGGTGATCTTGCGGGAATTGCGGCGCACCCAACAAGTCTGACGGGCGAGTATCTCTCAGGCCGGAAGAAGATTGACGTTCCGAAGAAACGACGCAAACTCTCAGAAGGCCGCGCGATTGTCGTCAAAGGGGCGAAAGAAAACAATCTCCAGTCGATCGATGTCGCCTTTCCGCTCGGCGGGTTGGTCTGTGTGACGGGCGTCTCAGGCTCGGGAAAATCAACGCTCGTCAACGACATCCTGCTCCAAGCTGCGAAGAAGCACGTGCTCGGCGAGAAGACGGCG
The DNA here is from genome assembly GCA_903911205.1 of uncultured bacterium. GTDB lineage: Bacteria > Planctomycetota > Phycisphaerae > Phycisphaerales > SM1A02 > QWPT01. The sequence goes on along the minus strand of CAIWCL010000236.1, from coordinate 7,672 downwards.
CCCGGTGCCCATGGACGCGTGACCGGACTCAGTGACATTGCGCGCGTCATCGAAGTGGATCAGTCACCGATTGGCCGCACGCCTCGATCAAACCCCGCGACATATACCGGGATTTTCGACGAGATTCGCAAGATCTGGTCGTTGGTCCCCGAGTCAAAAATTCGCGGGTACGAACCAGGACGTTTCTCGTTCAACGTGAAAGGCGGCCGATGCGAAGTTTGTCAAGGCCAAGGCGTCAAGCGCATCGAGATGCACTTCCTACCGGATGTTTTTGTCGCGTGTGAAGCGTGCAAAGGCAAGCGTTACGCGCGAGAAACGCTCGATATTCGCTATCGCGGCCGAACGATCGCCGACGTGCTCGATGCAACGGTTGAGGACGCACTGACTTTCTTCGATGCACATCCGAAGATTCATCGCATGCTCGAATGCTTGCGCGACGTTGGACTTGGTTACATCCAACTAGGGCAAGCGTCGACCACACTCTCCGGCGGTGAAGCGCAGCGGGTGAAACTCGCGACCGAACTCGGCAATGCAACCGATGCACAGACGCTCTACGTGCTTGATGAGCCCACGACGGGTCTTCACTTCGCGGATGTTGCGCGATTGCTTTCCGTGCTCGAACGCCTCGCGGACAAGGGACACACGCTTGTCGTCATCGAACACAACCTCGATGTCGTGAAATGCGCCGATTGGATCATTGATCTCGGCCCAGAAGGTGGAGATCGTGGCGGCACCATCGTCGCGACAGGTACGCCAGAACAGGTTGCTCGCGCGAAGGGTAGTTGGACCGGAAAGTGGCTCAAGCCACTGCTCGCGGCGCGCTGAGCGAGCCGAGAAGAAGTTGAGAAAAGAAACGACGCCCGGCGATTGCCGGGCGTCGTCATGTCACTTGCGTGCAGCACGCTGTCGACGATGGGGTCGCGACAGGCTCAGTGACGCCAGTCCAGTGACGGCGCGTCACTTCATCTTGAACTTGATGTCCGGGCCAGGCATGACATGGCCTTCGACCGCGGAGAACACCAGCGAGAGATGGTGCGAGGCCGTCGGCGCCTTGCGGGTGCTGTTGGCGCGGTTGCGGGCGCGTCGAAAGATGTCTTCGAGTTCGCCGCACACGCTCTTCACTCGCGAGACTTCGTCCTCGGTGAGATTTTCCCACTGCAGCAGAATGCGCTTGGCCGAGAGGCCCCCCGCTGTCTTCATGTCGGTCGCCACGCCTCGACTCTCGTTGAGCCATGGACGCAGGAACTCCGAGGCGCGTTGAAGGTCGCGCTTCGCATCACCGTCGACTGGGAAGGTGATATCCGCCGCGGTCGCGCGGTAGTAACGCGGACGCTTGCCACGGCGGCCGGGCGTCGCCTCGCCCGCGCGCGAGACAAGCAGCCCCGCACGTTCAAGGTGGCGAAGGTGGAAGTAGAGCGCGGTTCGGTTTAAACCGACGGCGTGGGCAAGTTCCGTCACGGATGCTTCGCCGAGGCGACGTGCCGTTTCGAAAATGCGGAGACGGAGCGGCAAACGAACCGCCTGCCAATGGGGCGCTCGGGACAACTGCAAGATCGGTGCTTCGGATGTACTTTCGGGCATTTGTCTAGGACTCGACTGCGGCGCAATGCGATCAACTCGCGCCAAAGTGCACAGAATGTGCCGCCGAACCTGTCCGACGTGCGAGCAAAGTCCAGCGTCCCAAGCCGTCGGACGTTGGCGCTGCGAGTGGCGAGAAGCCGCCCGCATGCCGCACAAGTTGGAGTAGTTCGTGCGCTGCAAAAGGATGCAACGCTTCCCCGCGGTCCTCAAGCGTCACTGCACGGACACGGGTTCTCACGATGAGAATCCCATCTGGTCCGAGCAGACGCCTCGCTTCCCCTAAGAGCCCTACAGGATTCCAACATCGCTCGATGCTGTCAAGGAGGGCAACGACCTGAAACGCGCCATCCACCGCTCTCGTTGCAGTTAAATCCTCCACTTTCCTCAACTGCAACGAACCGGTCGCGACAGATGCGCGCTGAAGGAAGGCCTGACCCGCATCGATCGACGCGGAGTCTTCCTCGAAACCTTCGACATGAACGCCTTCTCGTGCGCGAAGGAACGCGGTCAGGCCGCTTCGACAACCAAGGATCGCGAGCCGTCCCTCGCCGCCCGCGCGGAGGAGCGCGAGTTCCGCCGCGACTGCGCGTTGTAGTTCCTGATCCGTCGCGAAAATTGCCCATTCCTGACCTGAAGCAAGGTCTCCTGAGACGTCTGGCTGCCAAGGCCTCCGCGCGCGAAGGCGCGCTCGTTCAACGAGCGGCGTTCCCTCATAGCGCCGCCAAACTTCGGCAAGGTCTGGCGCGAGCCGATCTACCCCCCACTTTTCTCGGAATCTCGCGAGGCTCCGCGCGAGTCCTTCGCCGGTATCCGCCGTGTTCGGCCGCCAGTGGCGTTCCGCATGAAAGTGACGAAAGACGACGCGTCTCGTCGCCAGTGCCTTCCACCCTGCAAGATTCAGCCGCATGGCGAGTTCTTCGGTTTGTCCCCGCAACACCGTCTCGTCGTACCCACCAACGGCGGCAATCGCCGCACGACGAGACGCGTGAAAGCAACCCATCGCGTGTTCAACTTCGAGCACATCGGGAAGTTCTTCTTCGCGCGCGCCTTGACCGAGGTGGTGATAGCCAAGAGGACTGAGGATGGCATCACCGAAGGCATGCACACGACCATCGGGAAGTTTTTGTAGCCCCGTGACGACGCCAACCTGCGTGTCGGCCGCAAGGAGTTCGACACAGCGCGCGACCCAACACGGAGTGTCGATGAGGATGTCGCCATCAAGGCGACAGACGAACTCACTCTCGGTCGCTGCGTGGATCGCGTTCAAGACTTTGGAGAGGACGCCTGAATGGCGAAACTCCAAGAGCCGAAGAAAGGGGCGCCCTGCGCGAGGCCCACGCGTCCACGTCTTCGCGGCCCACGTGCGCGCGGTCTCAACGCTGTCATCGGTAGAACCGTCATCGCCGATCACGATCTCGAGATCGGTTCCGTCGTTCCAGAGGGTCTCCTCGAGATTTTCGAGCAGCGCCCCGAGAAAGTCGCGGCTCCCATCGCGTGAGCTCGCGCGACCATTGTTGTAATTTGGAATGAGGACGGTCGCCGTAGGCACGCCTCGAGATCGGCCGAGCACAGGCCGCGGCTGCAGGATTCACCACGCGGTTCGGGCGCAGCACTCCCATGATTCGACGAGGCATCCAACTGGGCACTCGGGGGCGCACTCGGGGAACCACTCGGGGAACCACTCGGGTGAAGCCGCTCGGCCGCGCTTCCCCTCGCGCCTCCCCTCAAGCTTCCCGTCGCGCCCCGACAACTTCTCCGAGGCACGTGCACTGTGATGACACCGTCGGGCGCTACCATCGACGCCATGCCCGCTGACTTTCCACCCGTCGAAGCTCCTCGGCTCGCGCTGCGCGTCCTCATGATGCCACGCGATACGAACCATCAGGGGACGATTTTCGGCGGCATCATCCTCGCGCACATCGACCAAGCAGGCTATGTCGAAGCGCGCCACCACGGTCTCCATCGTTGGGTGACCGCGAGTATCGATCGCGTCGATTTCAAAGCTCCTGTCCACGTGGGCGAAGTCGTTGAGTTTCACACCAGAACGATTCGACTCGGGCGCACCAGCGTCACGGTGCAAGTGGTTGTCGACGCCGAGCGCGTCGACGGTGCTTGGGCGCGCGTCACCGAAGCGCAAATCACGATGGTTTCGGTTGATGCGCACGGGAAGTCGATTCCCTTCCGGGATGGTGCGGAGAGGCCCGCGTGACTCGGTCCGCACAAACCCGCATCGGCGTCCTTGTGTCTGGGGGCGGGCGGACGGCACTCAACATCGCCGAAGCGTGTGAGCGCAGAACACTGGATGCACGCGTCGCGATCGTGATCGCGCATCGCGAAGAAATCGCCGCGGTTGAACGCTGCCGCGGTGCGGGCTTGCGAGTTGCCGTGCTACCGATCGCGCGCGCAGCGGGCGATGCACCGATCGATGATCGCATCGACCGCACGCTCAAAGCGGCGGACGTCGATCTCGTTGTTCTTGCGGGCTACCTTCGCCGTTTTCGAGTGGGTGATCGCTGGGCTGGACGTGCGCTCAATATCCACCCGGGGCTTCTGCCCGATTTTGGTGGCCACGGCATGTATGGCGAGCGCGTACACCGCGCGGTCCTTGCTGCCGGGGCGCGTGAGTCTGGCTGCACCGTGCACGAGGTAGATGGCGAGTACGACCGAGGGCCGGTCGTGCTGGAACGCCGCTGCCCCGTCGAAGCCGAGGACACGGCGGACACCTTGGCCGCGCGCGTCTTTGCACTCGAAAAAGAAGCCTATCCCGCGGCGATTGCTGCGTATCTCTCTCGACGAAAGTCCCCTCTCCAACCGGAGGGTCGGGTTCCTGTCGCATGATCTGCCGCGCACGCGCCATTCTCATCGCCACACTCGGTGCTCTCGCGATCACCGCGAGTGCTGCGGCATTCGCGTCGCAGGCAACACCACCAGGCTCCGGTTCATCCAAGACGAAGGCGCCTGCGGAGCCTGGAACGAACACCACGATTCCGTCGAAATCATCGACGAGTGACGCGGCCCTCGATGCCGCACTTCGTGCGCGTGATTTCGCAGAAATCGACCGCATCGTTTCTGCGCGAATCACCGATGGTCGTCGCGAGGCGACCGACCTCTACAACGGCGCATGCGCACTCGCGCAGCTTGGCCGGAACGAGGAAGCAGAGAAACGGCTGCTCGACGCCGTGAAAGCTGGATTTCGCGACTTCGACGCGATGGAAGAAGATCCAGATCTCGAGCCCATTCGGAGTTCGCAAACGTACGCCGCGATCATGGAGGCACGTGAGCGCGTCGAGCGCGGCGTGGAACGAAACCCCTCACCACGCTCCAAGTCCTCACGTGGACCCACGCTCGATCCACTCGCCGTCTGGCGCGCCGCACACGGCGATGAGTATCGCTACGAAATCGATGCCGATCGCGGTCTCGCCTATGCGACCTTCCTTGAAGAAGCCTCGCACACCCGCATGAAAGAGATGCTCGACGCACTCGGCGCGCATCTCGTCGAGGACTACTTCGGGAAAGCTCCGGACGATCCAGTCCTCGTCGCGATTGTGCGACCTGAAGACGCCCGAAAGTACCTCGAACGAGACGAAATCAAGGGGATGTACCTGCATGAATCTCGGCGACTTGTCGCGCGCGATACAGGACAATCGCTGCAGCACGAGTTCGTACATCTCTTGCACTTTGCGCACATGGAACGCTCGGGGCAGCGGCATCCCATTTGGGTGCAAGAAGGTCTCGCGAGCCTCTATGAGAACTACACGATCCGAGCCGACGGATCGATTGAGTTCCACCCGAACATTCGTTTCAACATCGCGCGGAAACAAGTGCTCTCGAAGACCTCGACCTCATGGAAGGAGTTGTTCGCACTGCGACCGCAGGCATTCATGGCGGACGCGGAACGACTCTATCCGCAGGTTCGGGCGATCTTTGAATTCCTGGCGCGTGAAGGGAAGTTGATCCATTTTTACAAAGCGCTCGGTGCAACTTCGCGCGACGACCCCGACGGCAGCTCTGCGATGGAGCGAACCTTCGGCCTGCCACTCACGAAGATCGAAGAGCGTTGGAAGAAATGGATGATCGACCGCGGCGCCATCGATGACACCGTCTCTCGCCGGGATGCCTCGTTGGGTTTGACTGCCGAGGATGCGGGCGACGGCGTTCGCATCCGATCCTTCGTCATCAAGAGCGCGGCCAAAGCGGCGGGCTTGCGCGTGGGCGACGTGATTTTTGCGATCGACGGGGTACGCGTCTCAAATCGAGAGGAACTTGTGCTCGCCGTCGCCCGGCTCGATGTAGGCCACGCCATTCGGGTTGACTATCGGCGTGATGGCCATGAACTCTCTGCGGAAGTCTCCCCGCGACCGCTCGGCGAGTAGTTGCGGTTTTCCCTACACTCGCTCCGAACCGGGAGATCGAAGTGGAGTCGATTCGGAGAGCGGTTCGGAGAGCCAACGAAGTTCGAAGTTTCTGGCTCGAGAGAACCGAGGCATTCCGAATCCCACCTCACGATACCCTTGAGGAAATCCGCAGTGCCTTCTCCAGTGACCTCCTCGATTCATACATCCTCGAAGTCCGCGTCCTCGAAACCTACCTCTCGTTTTTTCCTGCGCGGCCTCGGAGTCATTCTGCCGAGTGTGCTGACGCTTTGGATTCTCGTCGCCGCGTTTCGGTTCGTCGACGGCAACATCGCAGAGCCCATCAACGCTGGCATTCGACTTGTCATCGCCACCTCCAGCGATGCAACCGATGCAGCGGCGTTCACCCCGTCGCCCGAAGAGATTCGCGACGAGCAAGTCCGCGCGACGAGAATTCGACTCGACGCAAGTGAGTCCGCCGCACGTTGGCGGCTGATTCGCGAGAATGTCGCGAACTGGTGGAGCGCCCGCTGGTACCTCGATCTTGCCGGCCTTGTGCTCGCCATCACGGCGGTCTACGTCCTCGGCCGCCTCGTGGGCGGCTACCTCGGACGTCGCCTGCTCGCCGCATTTGAGTCAGGCCTCCTGACCGTTCCGGGTATTCGACAGGTCTACCCGGCGCTCAAGCAGGTGGTCGAGTTCCTCTTCGGGAGCGAGAAAAAGAAACTCAATTTCAATCGCGTGGTGATGATCGAATACCCACGTCCGGGACTCTGGCAAATGGGCCTCGTCACCGGCGATGCCACGCCCGAAATCGTGGCGGCGTGCGGCGATGCGGTGACCGTCTTCATCCCGAATTCACCGGCCCCATTCTCCGGTTGGACCGTCACGGTCCCCCGCGCGGATGTTCGTGAGATCCCCCTCACCGTCGACGAAGCACTTCGCTACCTTGTGTCGGCGGGCGTCGTCGCCCCAGGCGAGGGAAACTCGACGAAGGCGACTGTGAGTAAGACCGCGTAAACGTTCGACCGAATGCACCCCCGCGCGCCGTTCTGGTGTCGGGAAGTACGACTGAAGCGTGAAAGGAAGTTCCATGCAGATCAACGTGAAGGGCAAGCATCTCGAAATCACCGAAGCCATCGACGCGTACGTTCGCCAAAAGTGCGAACGGCTTGTGCGCTACTTCGACAAAGTGCAATCCATCGACTGTGTGATCGAGAAAGAGCACAATGGATTCCATGTGGAGTTCATCGTGGATGTCGAGCACCACGAAGATTTCATCGTGAATTACCGGGATGCCGACCTCTATGCAGCGATCGATCTCGCGGTTGACCGCGAAGCGCGCGTCATTAGCGAGCACAAGAAGCGCTTGCGCGATCACAAACACGGCGGCTAACCGAACGCTGCAGGACTTCCACCGATGAAACTCAGAGAAATCGTCGTCGATAGGGCGATCGTTCCCAATCTCGTTGCCACCAAACTTGAAGATGCGGTGCATGAACTTCTCGACGCACTCGTCGAGAGCGGCCGTGTTTCGCCTGACATGCGCGACACGTTCGCGAAGTCGATTCTCGCCCGTGAAAAAAAGGGCTCGACAGGCCTAAACCACGGCGTTGCGATTCCGCACACGAAGACGACGGCGGTCAAGAGTCCGCTCGCGGCCGTCGGCATCAGCCGCACCGGCGTTGATTTCAACGCGCTCGACAAACAACCGGTCTACTCGATCTTCTTGATGCTCT
>CAIWCL010000235.1 GCA_903911205.1 uncultured bacterium | reverse complement strand
TCAAGATGTTGGCGGAAAAGCGGCTCTTTGAAACTCTCTTTGGTGTGCCCGCCGCCGGTGTACCACGAGCGTCCGCCTTCAAACTCCTGGAACCACGCGATCGGATGATCGCCGTTCATGTTTGCGCCCGTGACCGTCGTGTCATCGAGGCTCAGAAGAACACGGACATCCTTTCGGGGATTCCGATCGTAGACATACCACTCATCGGTGCGAGTCCAACGAACAGGCAGCATCCGTGTGGAAGGATGCGTGCGATCTTCGACATCGATGGTCGACTCTTGCACCGGCGGATGCGTCTTGAAGTAGGCGCCCACGAGTTTGCCAAACCAAGGCCACGTGTGCTCCGTATCCGCGGCCGCATGAATACCCGCGAAGCCGCCTCCGGCGCGGATGAACTCTTCAAACGCGCGCTGCTGTGCCTCATTGAGGATGTCGCCCGTTGTCGAGACAAACACGATCGCCTCATAACGCTCGAGATTCGCCGAGTTGAACACCGTGGAATCTTCTGAAGCGTCGATTTCGAAGCGATCCGAGAGCAGTTCGCGCACACAGGCGATGCCGTCGGGAATCGAATCGTGGCGGAAACCGCCAGTCTTCGAGAACACGAGCAGGCGCTTCTTGGAAGCCGCCGGAGTCGCTTGGGAGGTCGGTGCACTTTCGGCCGGCGGCGCATCTGCAGCAATCATGGTGATCGCTCCAAGGCTGATCATCAGTCCACCCAAGAGCGCTCGGGATGACAGCGAGTTGGCGAAGAAGCGCCGACGGGGCGGAACTTCAGGGGTTCGACTGAAGCCGTGAACGCGTTGATTTCGAACGTGCATGGCGGCAGCGTCGTTCCCGGCCGCACGCAAGTCAAGCGGCGTGTTTGTGATCGGCCCCTTGAAGTCGTACCCTTGTCGATCACGATGGTCACATCGGACATCGAGCACATGCTCGCCGCGCTCCCGCAGGGCGAGGCAGGACTGCCGGGGCTCCTTCGGAGGCTTGCAGCCGACGTACGTCGCATGCTCGACGCCGATGTCTGTCGTATTTGGATCGTGGATAGTCGGGAGCGCGCGAATAACGGCTTTCGACTCGCGGAGCAGGTCTTTCGAAATCCTGTGGATCGGATCTCGAGCGATCTCCCCGTTGCCGACCCGGACGCCATCCACGCATCCTTGCCTGCGTTTGGGGCCATCGAGTCGGCCCGCGATGGTCATTCGATTGCCCGCGTGAGGCTCGCATCGATTGGCTTTGTGGAGGCGGCCCGCGCGAATGTGCCGGTGGCGCCGTCGGAGCTTGCGCAAGTTCACGCATTCGTCGCGCGGTTCGATGGCGAAGTAGAAGCCCGCTACCCCGAGGAAGAACTCGAGTCATTCCGCCAGTGGCTGCGCGTCCGAGGGGCGATCGACCGTCGCGCGGCGCGAGTGTTCGCGCAAGTGCAGTCGATCGAAGAACTCGCGCTCACGATTGATGCACTTTCTGAGGAACTCACGCCTGCCGAGTACTCCGGGCTTTACTTCCTTGATCCAGACTCGGGCAATCTTCGGCTCGCGTACGGGCGCGGATTGAACGCCGCGGAGCGCGCTGCTGCGGAGGCAACCGCGCTCGAGCGACATCCCGGCATCGTCCTGCGCACAGGGCGCGTCGTTGATATTCCTGATACCGCGCTCGAACCCACGGAAGGCATGCCCTTGGGTCACGGGCGTGAAGTGCGCTCTCGGCTCTTCATACCGGTGACGAGCGACGGCCGCGTCGTCGGGACGATCGGCTTCGCGAGCTCCGTTCCGCACGCGTACACGTCGCGGCATCGGCAAATCCTCGCGTTTCTCGCGGATTTCGCAGGGTTCTCTTACGCGCGCATCACCGCGCATCGCGCCATGGTTCGACGTGGCGAGTTGCTCGAGGCAGCGAATACGGCGGCGGAGCGGCTGCTCGGAGCACAGGAGTGGGAGCCTGCGGCGTACGCCGCGTTGGCGCTCATCGGAAGCGCACTCGACGCCAACGCGGTCGCGTTGGTGGAGCTCAAGAGCGCGAGCAATGCAGCCGCGTCGAGCGGGGAGCTCGTCGCCGAACCGCTGGAATTCGCATGGCAGCCGACCTTCGGATGGCCGTGGCTTCGTGGTGCGCGCATCGGTGGGTTGAGCGAGCAGGAGCGCGCGGATCTCGCGACCGACCGTGGGATTTTGCTTGATCCAAAAGATGGCGCACCCGTCCTTCTCCTCAAGCCGGTCTTCGTCGAGGCGTCACTGTGGGGCGTGGTTGCGTTTGAGCCGAAGCCAGGGATCACGCGCGTGATGGATCGTGCGGAGCGTTCGGCGCTTCGTGCATTGGCACGCGCGTTCGGTTCAGCGATCGGCCGTGAGCGACTCGCGAAGGCGGTCGCCCTCCAACAGAAGATGGACGCGGTCGGAAGGCTTGCGGCAGGCGTGGCGCAGGATTTCAGTCAGCAACTCTGGCCGATTCTTCTCTACACCGAGATGCTTGAACGATCGGCCGGTCTGGACGATCGCGCACGCCATGTGCTTGGCGAAATGCGGCTCGCGGCGCGGCGCGCGAGCGATCTCGTGGAGCAGGTGCTCGCGATTTCGCGGCAGCGTGATCGATTGGTTGATCTCGTCCATGTCGCGGAAATCGCCATTGAAGTGTCGCATCAACTGCGCAAGGGTGCGCCAGAGTCGTTCGCGATCACGACCGCGATTGATGCAGACTCAGGCTGCATACTCGGCGATACGACGCGTTTGCGTCGTGTGCTGCTCGACATCGGACTCTCCACGATTTCGGCCTTCCGAAATCGCTCGGACCACGCTCCTTCGAGTGCGATGCGGATCATCGTCGAGCAAGCGTTGCGCGAGGGCCGTGATTTTGTGCGTCTCGCGTGTGAGTTTGATGAGGGCGCCGCGGATGTTGCGACCAGCGCATTCGCGAGGGACGACGCAATGGACCGTCTTCGCCAAGCCATTGCGGAGATGGAGGGAACGGTCTCGCTGCATAAGTTTCAGGCGAACGCTGCTGAGCCTCAGCGGCAGACCGGCGCAATGCTCGAGATTCTCCTTCCGCGAGTTCCGTCCGACGCAGAGCCGATCGGGCGTATCGATCGCTCTACAGATCTTCGAGCGAGTGCGTCGAACCTCACGAGCGACGCGCGCGCGCTTCCAACCGGCGCGTCTGTGGAGGCTTCGCCGAAGGTGCTTTTCGTCGACGACGATGCAGCAGTCCTCGAAGTGGTGCGAGAAGTGTTGGAGGCACTTGGGTACGCGGTCACGGCCTGTCGAGATGCATCGGCCGCCCTCGCGCAACTCTCGAGCGGTTGGCTTCCCGACGTCGTACTCACAGACTTGACGATGCCGGGCATGAACGGGATCGAGTTGACTCGCGAGATTCGCAAGCGCGGCTTTGAGATGCCCGTCGTGTGTTGCACGGGCTTTCTCGACGAGGCATCAGAGCGCGCGGGAACGGTCGCGGGCATGTGCGCGTTTGTGCGAAAGCCTGTCGACTGTGACGCACTCGACCGGACGCTTCGAGGTGTGATCGAGACGGAACGGCGAAATCGACGGCGCGATTGACGCGCCGCATGATTCGTGCTTGCGCGATCATCTCGCGATCATCTCGCGATCATCTCGCGATCATCGTGCGCGTGGGATCACTTCTCGCTCGCGAGCATGCGTGACTTCGCCGCGTCGTACTCCGCTTCCGTGATCGCGCCGGCATCGCGCGCGGCCTTCAGATCGATGAGCTGCTTGCCGAGTGTCGGCGGTTCGCACTTGCGTGCGCCACCAACGGCAACGCATCCACTCGAAAGACCCGCCACAGCACTCAAAATCGCGAGTGATGGCAGCCGACCACGCCCGCGCAGGAGCGCGTCACGGCGACGCGCAGCGGCGAGGACGAGCGAGCAAGGCATGGCGGCGAGAGCGTGAAGTTTGCGGACGGGCATGTCGAGTTCGTGGAGGGGGTGCGAAGGGTGCAAGCGCGGCACGATCGTCTTGCCGACCGTGTGGGGCGGCAGGGACGCGTTCCCGTCTCTGGCATTCCGACCGTTGAGAAAGATCAGGCCAGTTTTTCTGACTGAGCTCCGTCGGGTCGACCGGGGGATCGGCGATACCGCAGCGCTGCCGCAACGATGCAGAGATTGAGGCCCGCCGTCCCGAGAGTCCCGAGAATCGACTCAAGCTCCGTGTACTTCTCGGTGTAGACGAAGAGGGAGATGTTCGCGGTTGCGAAGAGGCACCAAGCGGGGATCGAGACCCCGTCGGAACACTTTCGCCGCAGGATTTGCAGGAGTTGCAGCCCGGTCGCGGTTGGGAACACAACCGCAGGAATCCACCCTAGCACCTGGAAGAGCCAACTCGGCATCATGCCGCCGTCGATCGGGTCGGTTGGAGTCATGCGGGTGTATCGGGAGGTTGCCTCGTCCAACTTTGGGGAGAGCGGAGGGGCGTGGCCTCTTCGCGCTTTCGTGGACCGCGCTCGCGTCGCGGGTGGACAGATCCTCAGCCCTCGACCTGCGGTCGTGGGGGTCATGCGCACGCAGCACCTCCAACGCAACGTGCGAGGTTCGCATCACACCATCGGGGCATCGGAACTCTCTTTTTCCGGCTTCCCTCGATCTCACGCGTTGGCTTCGGGTGGGGTGCGGCTACCTTGAAGAGATGCGCAACCGTTCGCTCGGCTTCGTGCCTTCGCCCCTCGCGCTCGCGACCGCCGCGTCTGCCCTCACCGCGGCGGTGTTGCTCGCGTCGGCCCCGGTCGCAGCGAACGACGACAAAGCTCCGGTGACGGGAACCGCGCCGCAGCAAGTTCCGCACGAGCCGAAGGGGCTCTCCGAAGAGACCATCGTGAAGCGCGCGGAGACCGCACGCGAGACATGGTGGGCGTACAAGGCACTCGTCGCACCGAAAGTGCCCGCCGTGCGCGACGCGGCATGGTGTCGAAGCGACATCGACCGCTTCCTCCTCGCGAAGATGGAAGCGAAGGGACTACGCCCGGCGCCTGAGGCCGATCGTGTGGCGCTCATTCGACGCGCCGCGTTTGACCTGACGGGCTTGCCGCCCACACCCGCGGAAATCGACGCGTTTATCGCCGACCAATCACCGGACGCCTACGAGCGGCTGATCGATCGGCTGCTCGCGAGTCCGCACTACGGCGAGAAGTGGGGCCGCCACTGGCTCGACCTCGTTCGTTACGCCGACACCAATGGCTTCGAGCGCGACAGCGATAAGGAAGCCGCGTGGAAGTACCGCGATTTCGTCGTGCGCGCATTCAACTCTGACATGCCGTACCCGCGGTTTGTCCGCGCGCAGATCGCTGGCGACGAACTTCCCGATCGCGATTTCGACACGCTCGTCGCGACGGGCTTCTACCGACTGGGGCTTTGGGACGACGAGGTGCCTGACCTGAAGCAGGCGCTGGCCGACGACATGGACGGCATCGTCGATACGACGGCGCGCACGTTCCTCGGCATCGCGATGAATTGCGCGCGCTGCCACGATCACAAGGGTGATCCGATTCGCATTCGTGAGTACTACCAATTCGCCGCGTTTTTCGCGGGAGTGGCGCCATACAAG
>CAIWCL010000234.1 GCA_903911205.1 uncultured bacterium | reverse complement strand
GGTGGTTACACCCGCATCATCAAGCTCGACAAGCGTCGTGTCGGCGACCAGACCGATCTCTGCATCCTCCAGCTCGTCGGCAAGGAAGAGGGCCCGCAAGTCAGCGGTCGCCGCTCGAATCGCCGTCGCGTGGCAGACAAGCGAACCGCGTACGCCGCGGAAGCGCGGAAGAAGGCTGCTGAGCCTGCGAAGGCGGAGTAATCCGCGCTCGCTGCGGAAGTCTGCGGGTGATGCGTGTCGCGCTGTTCGCGGCAACCGCGCGCTCTACATGCTTCCAAGCCTGATCTAGCCTTTTGGAAGTGGCCTCATCAGAAAGGCCTCATCAGAAAGGCCTCGTCAGAAAGGCCTCGTCAGAAGAACGGCATCGTCAAAGAGCCACTCAAATGAAATCACCGCCCCGTGCTCTGCGCGGGGCGGTGTCTTTCGTGATTTTACCGCCTCGCGGTTTTACTGCCTCGCGGTTTTACTGCCTCGTGGTTTTACTTCCTCGTGGTTTTATTCCGTCACGGGTTCATTCCGTCACGCTGGACGAACTACACCACCTGGCAGCGTCCGCCTGCGAGCGTCGAGCCGGTCATCGTTTCGAGACGCTGAAAGAACAGGATGTCCGCTTCATTCGCGGCGCGAAGGGCTTGGGCGGTGTGCGCGTTGAGTTGGGGTTTGCCCGACGCGTCGGTCGCGTTGAGGCGCGCAATGGCAGCGTGCGGACTTTTTGCCGCATGTTCTGTGGGGTTGGCACGGAAACGAAATCGCCGGAGGGTTCGAGCGAGCAGGCTCTCGTTGGCAGGGGCGAGAGGCTTGCGGTCAAACTGTGCGGCCTGCGTAACTGCGGCGCAAAACGCATCAAGACGTGCGAGCGATCCAACGAGATCAAACTCACGCCCGAGGAAGGCGAATGCAGCGTCTACGGCACCCGACGGGTCGCGGGTGATCTCCTCGCGGGGGAGCCGCGAGAGTTGATAGGTGAAGTAGTTCCGCGCACCTGGAATACGAACATCTTGTACGAAGACTTCGAGGCTCATGCGCTCGCGCACGACGAAGTCGTGATGGAGATGACCCGGCTCAGCGAGGACGTAACGGTAAAAGCTCTCAACGCGCTCGATTGGATCGCGGAAACACGTGATGCGCAGGATGTCGGGCCGAACGAGATGAAGTACATCGCGCGCGGCGTGGCCGACGACGAGTTGGATCGCGTGACGCTCGGTTTCAGAGCGTGCGGCGAACTCTGCGACGCGCTCCGCGTTCCCTCGGCCTTCGAGCGTCAAGGTGCCGGCCGCGGCGTACTGCGACCGAAGCCATGCGGTGAACGAGGTGCCTCCGCAACGAGGCATGTGGTCGAACAGCAGCGGTCGGGGGCCTTCCGTGCGAGAGCCGGCGCCGCGCGATGCTCGCGTTGGCGTCCGCCCGCTTGCAGGCAACTCATGAGGGACCGCGTCCGACGGGTTCACCGCCGGATCCTACTTTGTGGGGGCGGCCGTCGCGCGCGCCGGAGTGGATTGGGAGTTTTCCGACTTCGGGATTTCCGGCTTGGGAGTGATGGACTTGGTGGGTAGCCGATCCGCCTCGCTCCCGAGGAGGAGTTGGAGAAACTCCGCATCGGAATACTTGCTTCCGCCATCGACTTCGCCAAAGCGGACGACCACGAGATTCGAAGCAGGAAGGAGGTAGAGGCGTTGCTTACCCTTTCCTGCAGCCATCGTGCCGAGGAGGGGCGCTTGCATTTTGTCAGCGCCCTTCGCGGCCTCGGCGGATTGATCCGCGCGCTGGCGCGCCGCGTCCGCGAGTCGTCCACGAATTGCGCCACGAATCGCGCCACGAATCGCACCACGAATCCCGCGACGAATCGCGTTGTCGGTTGAGGCTGGTTCCAGTCGATCGGCGGCGAGATCTGCCGCAACTTCGTCTTCGGGGTTCCCGCCATGTTCGCGAAGAAGCCACCACGTCAACCCGTAGCGCGGGTTCGGGCCGTGTGGCTTCGTGAGTTCGTCGAGCGCTGACTCGCTCACGATCCGCGTTTCCGTGCCATCGGCGCTCCGAGCGATACCGCCATCCAGCACCATCTCGCCGAAGGTTGCCCAGGCGCGCGCACTGATCCGTCCGCCGCCGGCCATATTTGGATTGCCAACGCCGTCCCGTTGGAACTGTGGCGTGATCCCAAGAGGGTTGAAGACCTTTCGCTCAAGGTAGGCGACGATGTCCCGATCGCCCGTGTTTGCCGCGGCGAGCTTCCGCTTCAGCAGCTCACCAAAGACGTAGAACGAGCTCGGGCCATAGATGAAGCGTTGGCCGGGGTCAGCGACGAGTCGCGCTTCAATCGACGCTTTCGCGCGATCGCTGATGCCGTTTGCGGCGGCGGCACGGGCGGTGTCAATCTTGGCGCTGAGGGACTCCAGGCCGGACGCAAGCGAGAGCAGTTCTCGCACCGTGACGTTCGACTTCCTAGGGTCTGTCTTCCACTCTTGAATGGTGTCGCTGACGCGTTCGTCGAGGCGAAGCAGCCCATCATCGATCGCGATCGCGGCGGCAATGCCGCAGAAACTCTTGGTACCACTCGCGAGCAGGTGCAAGGTGGACGAAGTCATTCCCGCGCGACCAGCTTCGAAGAGCACGTCGCCATCACGGAGGACAAGGACGAAGTCGCCCTGATGCTTGAGCGAATACGCGCTAGCGGCAGCGCAGCGCGCAAGGAAGGCGGCGTCGGTCGTTGGGGAGTTCGATCTGGCTGTTGCGGAAACCTGCGAGGGAGGCAGCGAGGAGGGCAGCGAGGGGGGCAGCGAGGGAGGCAGCGAGGACGCCTGCGACGGGGGCTGCGAAGGGAGCTTCATCGATGACAGCGGCGGCGCACTTTCTGAGGCGACCGCGGGTGTCGCAGTTGCTTCGTCGTGGCCAGTTGGCGCTGGCTCCTTGGTCGAACACGCTGCGGCTCCGACACCGATCACGAGAAGGAACCCGGACGCGAGGAAGGCGCAACGCGCGTGGAGTGCGCCGAGCACGGAGCGTTGCTTGTGGGAGCGAAGGTGCGTCCACATGACCGGGAAACGTTGGATGGCCAATCGGTATTGCGTCGAGCCGCCGCGATTGAATGGAGCCGTAATCTCCTCGCGAGAAGTTAGAGTATCGGTCATGCTTGCTGATCTCGACACGATGGAGCGTGAAGCGCTCACCGAACTCGAAGCCGTTGCCGATCCGGCCGCTCTGGAAGCGTTTCGCGTACGTTGGCTTGGTTCGAACGGACGCCTCCGCGGCGCGATGGATGCGCTCAAGTCTGTGCCGAAGGAGTCGAAGCCAGCGGTCGGGAAGCGCCTGAACGAGGTGAAGGCCGCGATTGAAGGCGCGTTCAACACGCGGCGCGATACAGCCGCGGCGGCACCAAAGGGGCCTGCGGTCGACGTGACGGAGCCGGGCCTCGCGGTTGGCGAGGGAGCTCGGCATGTCCTCACGAAGACGATCGATGAGATCGTTGATGTGCTCGGACGGATGGGCTTCTCGGTCGCGGATGGACCGGAACTCGAAGACGAGTGGCACAACTTCAATGCGCTCAATATTCCTGAGAGCCATCCCGCGCGCGGTCCTGCGGACAACTTCTTCCTCGGCGGTGAAGTGGCAGGCAAACTCCTGCTTCGGACGCAGACGTCGACCGTGCAGATTCGCGCGATGGAAACGATGAAGCCGCCGCTGAAGATCTGTGCGATTGGTCGCGTGTATCGGCCGGATGCACACGATGCGACGCACTACTCGATGTTCCATCAGGTCGAAGGGCTTTACATCGACCGTCGGGTTTCGATGGTCGATCTCAAGACGACGCTCGTGCAGTTCGCGAAGGCGTTCTTTGGTCCGGAAGCGGAAATCCGCCTGCGCCCGAGTTTCTTCCCGTTCACCGAGCCGAGTGCAGAGCTCGATATGAAGATGCGCGTCATGCGCAACGGTGTCCCGGAGTGGCGCTGGATTGAACTCGGCGGCTGTGGCATGGTCGACCCGAACGTTTTTAAAGCGGTGGGGATCGACCCGGAAGAGTGGACGGGATTTGCGTTTGGACTCGGCATTGAGCGTGTGGCGATGCGCAAGTATGGAATCGGTGACATCCGATTGCTCTTTGAAAATGACGCGCGATTCCTGCGGCAGTTCTGACCGCACGCCGCTGCGGCGGTGACGTTCGGCGTGGATGACACCAGAGCGAGCAAGTTGCGAAGCAGGTTGCGAGCGCTC
>CAIWCL010000233.1 GCA_903911205.1 uncultured bacterium | reverse complement strand
GGACGGTAATTGAGCGGTCGCGGCTGCGGCCGCTCCCTTTGGTGCTTACCACGCGAAATGGAGCGGTCGCGGCTGCGGCCGCTCCCTTTGGTGCTTACCACGCGAAATGGAGCGGTCGCGGCTGCGGCCGCTCCCTTTGGTGCTTACCACGCGAAATGGAGCGGTCGCGGCTGCGGCCGCCGCTCAAGATTTGAGCGGTCGCCGCGTGATGTGCGCGTTCACACCGTACTCGCTCTGTCGCGGGCCACGAAAAGGAAGCGCTCACAGGCACGACCGCGAAAATCGCGTGCGCTCACACCATCTGTTCCGACGTCCCCGCTCATCCCTTCGTGACGCTCCGAAACTTCCGACACCCTTGCCTTGAGAAGGCCGACGCGAACACGCGCGTGCGTCACACCAACTTCACGAGCACCTCGTTGGCGAGCATCATGCCACGCGCGGTGAAGCGCAAACGCCCGGACGCAACGTCTCGCTCAAGGAGTTCGTCGGCGATTGCATTCGCGATGACTGCGGCGCGCGCAGGCTCCACTTCAACGGCGCGGCGCTCGAGATCACCCGAGATCCCCTCCGCAAGCCGCAACCCAAGCATCAGTGCTTCGCTCGTGTTGCGCGCAAGATCGGGCCCTTCCACATCGACAACTGGCGCGGTCTCGCCTTCGCCACGCGCGAGCCAATCGCCAAGTCGCGGCATCACCTTGAAACGCGTCCCCGCGATCGATCCACTCGCGCTCGGCCCCAGCGCCCACCACGATTCGTTGCGCCAGTAGACGAGGTTGTGACGGCACTCACGGCCCGCACGCGCAAAGTTCGACACCTCATATCGGGTGAACCCCGCGGCACCGAGCGTCTCCACCGTCGCCTCATACATTTCCGCCTCGAGTCCATCATCGCAAGGTTCGAAATCACCCCGCTCAAGCCGCTTCGTCATCGCAGTGTTGGCTTCGTACGTGAGCCCGTAACAGGAGAGATGCTCGGGCCCAATCTCAAGCGCACGCACCAAATCCGCGCGCCACTCCGCAAGCGTCTGCCCGGGAATACCGAAGATCAAGTCGAGGTTGAAGTTCACGATCCCGGCCTCGCGTAGGAAGCCGGCCGCGCGCGCGACATTCGCCGGATCATGCCAACGCTCAAGTGTCTTCAGGTGACGCGGGTCAAAGCTCTGTGCGCCGATGGAGACGCGATTGACGCCCGCGGCTGCGAGGACACGCGCCTTCGCGAGATCGATCGTCTCGGGATTCGCCTCCACGGTCCATTCCACATCGCGCGCGAGTGGAAACCGTCGGATCTCAGCGACGAGTTGGGCGAGTTCCTCGGCGGTGAGCAGCGTCGGTGTGCCGCCGCCGACGAAGACGGTGTCGATCTCGCCCTGGGTACGCTCAAGCGCCCACGTCACGTCTTGCGCAAGACGAGCGAGGAACTCGCCCGTACGCCCCTCGCGATCCACGAACGAGTAGAAATCGCAGTAATGACACTTGTGGAAACAGAACGGTACGTGCACGTACAGCCCGCGCGCTCCGTGACGCCCCGTCGGTAAGGCATCGCCCAAGCGCGCGACCACGCCGGGGCGCGCCGTGCCCGTCTCGGGCGAGTGTGAACCATGAATCCGAATGTCTGCCACGTCCGCAGGATAGGGGATCGCGTCATCCTGCCCCGATCGAGCGATCCGGCTCAAGCCACGCCCCGATCCGGCCGATGCGCCCCCTGCGTCGAGTTGTCGGCGCAAGCGGAGGCTTTCCGATGGCTGGCGATGAAGTAATCCGAATCATGTGCCCGAACCTCGGGTGCCAACGCGTGCTTGCTGTCCCCTCGAGCGCGCGTGGCAAGCTTGTCCGTTGCCGTGGTTGCGGTTCGAACATTCGCATTCCGATTCCGCGCGCGGAAACTCCTTCGACCCCGCAGGCCGCCCCACAGCAGCAGAAGCCGGCGGCGTGATTTCACACCAGCCGACGACGTGCATGCACCGCAGGCTGCGGCCGTTCGACCGCGAGGCAAGACTCAAGTTCGCCGCGCGCCGCGTGTTCGCCGCGTGCCGCGCGCCGCTCGTCCCTGCCGTTCCGTCGCTCCACCCAACACAACCCACAACAACCGCGCAGCGTCGCCGCTAAACTGCGCGCTTGAGCCGCTTCCCACACCACAACGTACCTCCGCACGCAGCCGTCGTTGGCCTCCAATGGGGTGACGAAGGCAAAGGCAAGATCGTCGATCTCTTGACGAGCCGCTACGACTGCATCGTCCGCTACAACGGCGGCGCGAATGCGGGTCATACGGTGCAAGTTGGAAGCGATCGCTACGCGCTGCACCTTATTCCATCGGGCATTTTGAGCCCAGGCAAGATCAACATCGTCGGCAACGGCGTGGTGGTCGATCCCGAGAAACTCCTTGATGAAGTGGATGGACTCCGCAAGCGCAACGTCGCGATCGGTGACAACCTGCGGATCTCCGATCGAGCGCACGTCGTCATGCCCTACCACAAGGAGCAAGATGCGGCGCTCGAAGAGTTGCTTGAGAAGAAGTCGGGGAAGACCGGTGCAGGCCAGATCGGTACCACGCGACGTGGCATCGGGCCCGCATACTCCGACAAGGTTCGCCGTTCGACCGCGCTTCGCATGGGCGACCTCCTCGACCATGCGCTGCTCTTGCGCAAACTTGAAACCATCTGTGGTCTGCGCATGGCGGAACTCGAAGCACTTGGCGCAAGCGTCACCCCGCTTGTTCCGCGCGAACTCGCCGACCGCTTCGCGACGGCGGGCGAGCGCCTGCGACCGCATATCACCGACACCGTGTACCTCGTCCACGATGAAATGAAGGCGGGTCGTACGGTGCTCTTTGAAGGCGCCAATGCGTGCCTCCTCGACATCGACCACGGCACGTTCCCCTACGTCACGAGTTCGAATTGCTCGACGCTTGGTATTCCCGCTGGCTCCGGCGTCCCTGGCCGCATGATCGGCAAGGTCTACGGCATCATGAAGGCCTACTCGACGCGCGTCGGCGGCGGGCCATTCGTCACCGAACTCCTCGATGAAACAGGCGAACGCATCCGCAAGCGCGGCCGCGAATACGGTACGACGACCGGTCGCCCCCGCCGCTGCGGCTGGCTCGATCTTGTCGCCGTCAAGTACAGCGCGATGGTCTGCGGCGCAGACGCAATCGCATGCACGCTGCTTGATGTTCTCTCGGGTTTCGATGAACTCAAGATCTGCGTTGGGTATCGTCGCACCGACGGCTCCATCACCGATCGCTTCATCCCTGACGCGGAACGTATGCACGGCTTCACACCTGTTTACGAAACGTTCGCAGGCTGGGAACGTGAACTCACGACGTGCACCGACCGCGAAGATCTGCCGCGCGAGGCGCAGGCGTATCTCGGCTTCGTGGAGCAATTCGTTGGTATCCCGGTTGAACTCGTCAGTGTTGGCCCGGAACGAACGCAGACGTTCGAATCGAACGAGCGCTTTGCCGTCGCGCGGTAAGGGCGCGCTCGGTCAGGCAACGCACGCACCCCGCTTCAATCGCATCTCACCGCTTTCGTCCGCGCGATGACCGCCGTTCACCACCCACTTGCCGACCTTCCGCGCGACCGTTGGCCGCGGCATGTCGCCATCATCATGGATGGCAACGGCCGTTGGGCGCAGGCTCGCGGTCTGCCCCGCGCGGCTGGGCATCGCGAGGGCGTGACGACCGTGCGCCGAGTCGTGACTGAAGCAGCACGCCTCGGGCTCGAAGCAGTCACGCTGTACTCGTTCTCAAGCGAGAACTGGAAGCGCCCGGCCGACGAGGTCGCGGCGCTCATGTTCCTCTGCTGTGAGTTCCTCCGGATCGAGCGCGAAACGATGCTCCGCGAGAACATCCGCTTCCGGCGCATCGGCCGGCGCGAAGGACTTCCCGCGGAGGTGCTGGCTGAACTCGATGAGACCGAGCGCGTGACGGCCAATCACTCAGGCCTAACCCTCTGTCTTGCCCTGAATTACGGTTCCCGGACCGAGATCGCCGACGCCGCGCGGACCCTCGCCGAAGAGGTGCGCGCGGGCCGACTCGACCCAGCCTCCATCGACGAAGCGACTTTCGCGAGTCGACTGTACACGGCAGGAATCCCGGACCCGGATCTGCTCGTCCGCACGGCGGGCGAAATGCGGATCTCGAACTATCTCCTCTGGCAGATTTCCTACGCGGAACTGCATGTCACCGAGGTTCTGTGGCCCGATTTCTCGGTCGATGACTTCCACGCCGCCATTCGCACGTTCGCGCGCCGCGAGCGCCGATTCGGCGGAGTGCTTCCGACCGCCCCGGCGTGACTTCCGATGAGGGGGCGCCCGCGGCTCGTTCGACGACCGCTCCTTCGCCCGCGGCCCTTCAGCTTTGAACATCGGAGGAAACACGTGAGAAGAGCCACGTGAGAAGAGCCACGTGAGAAGAGCCACGTGGAAGAGCCACGTGGAAGAGACACGTTGGCCCGTCCAGAATTCGCGCGGAAATCCCCGCCACGACAGCCCTTGGCTTGCATTGTCGGTGGTTCAGGGGATGATGTGCGGACGTGCGGTTGCGGCGGGCTGTTGGTCCGTCGCCGCACTCTGCGAGAACCCTGTTCGGACCTTGCGAGTATGCGAGCGGACGACCGGGCGACGCTGAGCGCATCGC
Source organism: uncultured bacterium (assembly GCA_903911205.1). Classification (GTDB taxonomy): domain Bacteria; phylum Planctomycetota; class Phycisphaerae; order Phycisphaerales; family SM1A02; genus QWPT01. The sequence continues at coordinate 10,341 of CAIWCL010000233.1, read as the reverse complement.
ACACATCCCGGGGAATCGATTGCCCACCGAAGCGAGGTGGCGTGCTTTCATGCACGTCGCGTCAAAGTTTCGAAGGGCGCCACGGCGGAAGACATCGCGCGAGTGACATCGCGTGAAAGCACAGGTTGAGAAACATCAGGTGGGCCAGCGACGACCGGAAGAGCCCGGCACATAGCGAAGACGACATGAACGAACTACGACGCTCCGCAGCCCTCACATCGCTCCTCGCCGCATGCGCGTTTGTCGCGCTCCCGGCGAGCCTCGCATTTCGTTCAGCGGACGATGCTGCGCGCGACGCCGACCTCGCGCTCGTTGATCCGGGCCTCGCGAAACTTGGCATCGCCGACGCGCGTCAACTCTCCGCGGTTGATGTCCTGCCGAGTGCGCCATTCCGTTGGAATTTCCCGCGCTTCGATGCCGCGCGCCTCGCGATCGGTGACGCGCTCCTCTTCATTCTCCCCGGCGGGCGCGAACTCGAGCTCCCACTCGCTGAGCGGATCATCCAGAGCGACGACTCTGTGGTCTTCCTCTTCGCGGACCACATGATCGGCGCGAGCGCTGAAATCGCTCTCACGCGCGGGCTCGTCTCAGGCCGACTACGACACATGCCAAAGACCGGCATGGAAGAGTGGTCGCTCGCAACGGGCGAAGACGAATTCGGAATCGGCGGCGAGTATTGGTCGCGCTCCACGCCGGAGCCACAGATTCTCGCGCCGCTCGGTTTTGAATCCGCTGGCGCAAACGGTGACTTTGGAAACGCCGCGGACGGCGGCATCGCGGGCGTCGGCTGCCAAGACACCGGCGCACTGATCGACCTCCTTGTTGCGTACACGCCCGACTGCCTCGCGTCGTTCGCTGGCAATCTTGAAGCACTGAAGGCGCAGGTCGCGGAAGACATCGCGATCGCCAACCAAGGCTTGTCGTCATCCCAATCGATCCCGCGCATTCGCATCGTGGGCTATTGGGCCGCACCAAACAACACCACCGGCAATATCGCGACGGACCTGTCGAAACTGCAGGATCCGACCGACGGCTGGAATGACGGTGTCTACGCGAAGCGCGACGACTTCGCGGCGGACCTTGTCATGCTGTACGAAGCCACGTCGCCGCAAGGCGGCATCGCGTATCCGGGTATTGGCGCTGGCGAAGCATTCGCATTCTCCGTCAATGCAGCGCCCGACACGTACGTCGCCGCGAAACTCATCGGCTTCAACATGGGCGCGTGCGCCGAAGTCACGGCCGTTCCACCGTGCAACGGCTACTACGACTTCTCTCACGCGTGGCTCTTCTCTGCCGATGGCTCTGTGCAAGGCACGATCATGGCTGCGGGAACCGCGTTCCTGTATCCCATCTATTCGAATATCTACATTGAAGTCGGTGGTGTCGCGACCGGTGATGAACTCGCCAACAACGCGCGCACGATGAGCCTCACGGCGAACAACGTCGCGAAGTACCGTTGCTCGACGACGATCGATCAAGACTGCAACAACAACGGCGTTGTCGATGCAGAAGAAATCGCGAGTGGCGCCGCTCTGGATTGCAACCGCACCGGCTTCCCCGACGAGTGCGACATCGCCTTCGGTATTAGCGAAGATAGCGATGGCGACGGCGTTCCTGACGAGTGCCCACTCAGCGACATCGAGTTCACGCTCCAAGGCGCGGTGCAACTCGACACGCTGGGAACGAGTGTGTCGCTCTCGACGCGCCCACTCGATCCAACCGTACTGCTCGGCGCTGGCGCCCCGGGCGATGACACGCTCGCACCCAACGGCGGCGAGGCGTTCGTTCTCGAAGCGACCGCGGGCGAGATCGATCCGTTGAGTATCGCCATCCTTCGTCCACACGATCCGACGACGAACGCGTTCTTCGGTCGATCGATCAGCATGCTTCGGCGCCCCGCGCGAACGAATGCGTCCTCGGCAACCTTCAATTTCCCTGCAAGAAAGCTCGCACTCGTGAGCGCCTTCCGCTGGCCCCAGTTCTCCGCACAAGGGAACTACCCTTCGAAGGGCGCGGTCTACCTCTTCGAACAACGCGCCGATGGCTCGTGGGGACAAGTGCAGTCACCAACGCCGACGGGCGGAACTGCGCCGTGGCAAGCAACCCCGGCCGCTGGCACTGGGCCGTACGCGGCCAACGCCTACGCGCTTGTTGGCTACTCCACCGCGATCGGCCATGCTCCGAATGAAGTTGCTGAACTGATCGCCGCTGGCGCTCCTGGTCAAAATGAAGGCCGCGGCGTGGTGTACCTCTGGAGTAACGACTCGGTCACGGCTGGTGTTCGTCGACCCGATCGACGCACGCAGCTGACCCCGCTCACGCACCCAACGCCGCAACCGAATGATCTCTTCGGCGCCGCCGTCGCGATTGAAGATCAGATTCAAACGACCGCGACCACGCCGCGCGTCGCGATCATCGTTGGTGCTCCTGGCCGTGATGAAAATAAGGGATATGCGGTCATCCGCGAACGCGCGACGAGCACCAACAGTTTCGCGACGAGTTGGCCAGCGACGAGCACGTATCAGTTCGACTTGAGTTCGCCTGTCGGACCCGGCGCACCGCTTCAACCGGGTTACCGATTCGGAGAGTCGGTTGCCATCGAAGGCCGCCTCGCGGTCGTCGGCGCTCCCGGCGCGAGCGAGGGCAAAGGCCGCATCTACATTTGGGAGCGCAACACGTCGCTCAGTGGATCGTGGGCTTTCCGTGGATGGGTCGCGTCTGGCGATCCACTCGTGCGCGGCTTCGGTAGCGCGGTTTCGATCGCTCGTACCGCCGACGCAACTGTGTATCAAATCGTCGTCGGCGCCTCGAAAGCCGACATCGATGTCGGATCCGCGCTTCGTGCAGACGCTGGCGCGGTGTTCATCTACGAGAAATCACTCGGCACCAGCCCCGCGCAATACCTCGGTATGAGAATCTCGAACACACCGTCCACTGGCGATGAGTTTGGCTACTCCACATCCGCCGTGCAAGGCTTCGGCCTCATCGGAGCTCCGTTCAAGGACTCTGGTGGACTGAACTCTGGCGCCGCAAAGTTCATCACACTTCCATAACCGCAGCGTTCGGAAACCGTCTCAAGACCTGACCTCAAGACTCCCCAGAGTCGACACTCGAACGACCTCCGCACGCCTCGCGCACCTGAAACTCGATCCGCCCATGCGATCTACCTCTGCCCTCCTCACTTCGTTCCGCTGTTGGCTGCTGCTCGCTGTCGCGGCGTGTACCTCGCTCGCGATTTCGCAGCGTGCTTCCGCGCAAGACGCGTGCGGTGATGCGACCAACGACTGCTTCACCACCAACCTCTTCTCAGGCGGTTGCAGCAATCCCGTGTGCTGCGGGCTCGTCTGCACCGCGGAACCGTCGTGCTGCGACGTCGCATGGGACGACGTGTGCGTCGCGATCGCCGAGAAGTACTGCTCCGATTGCGGCTTGGTAAAGGATTCGTGCTTCCAACCGCACCCGACACCTTCCTGCAACAACGGCGCGATTTGTGAAGCGGTGTGTTCAACAGTCGGATTCGAGTATTGCTGCAACGAGCGTTGGGATGAAGGCTGCGTTCAACTCGCGATCCAACTGACCGATGACTGCGGCGACAACGCAGCGGGCTCCTGCCTGGTGGTGCATGAAAATCCAAACTGCCGCGACGCAGAGTGCTGCGAAACCGTTTGTGCCATCGATCCGCGTTGCTGCGAAATCACGTGGGACGAGTCGTGCGTGAACTGGGCTGAGCGCTTCTGCCGTGGTTGCGGCAACCCGCGCGGTGGAAGTTGCTGCTATTCGCAGCCGACCCCGTACTGCAACGACGCGATTTGCTGCGAAGCCGTCTGCAACATCGACCCATTCTGCTGCGCCACGCGTTGGGACTACTTCTGCGCTCAACTCGCGACCGACAACTGCAATATCCCGCGCTGCCTGTGCGGCGAAGACGTCCCGTTCCAGAATTCGAGTTGCCGCGCCGTCCACGAGAACCCCGGCTGCAACGATGCGCGCTGCTGCGACGCGGTCTGCTACTTCGATACGTTCTGCTGCGAAGTCGAATGGGACTTCACCTGCGTACAGATGGCACTCGCGCAATGTGCGCTCACGCCGGATCCAGACATCAACGCCACCTGCGATAGCGCAACCGGCAGTTGCTATTTCCCACACGGCGGCGCGGGCTGCTCTGAGCCCGCGTGCTGCGCGAAGGTTTGCCTTCTCGATCCGACCTGTTGCGACAAAGCCGGTTGGGATCAATCGTGCGCCGACCTCGCCGTCGTGAATTGCAATGATTGCGGCTCCATCGACGCGGGTAGTTGCTTCTATCCACACGAAACGCCGGGTTGCCTTGATCGCGAGTGCTGCGACAACGTCTGCGTGATCGATCCGTCCTGCTGCGAAATCGAGTGGGACATCTTCTGCGTCATCAACGCTGGCACGTACTGCCTCGAGAGCGCCGTGGCATGCGGCGATCCACGCACCCGCCCTTGCGCAGTTCCGAGCTACCTCCCAAGCTGCGAAGACGAAGAGTGCTGCGCGTACGTCTGCAACGTCCTCGATCCGACCTGCTGCTCGCGCGCATGGGATGAAACCTGCGCCGCGAACGCTGTCTTCGGCTGCGACCTCGGCATCAACAACTGCCCCGCCGCGGGCTCACCGCTCGTCGTCCACGGCACCCCTGGCTGCTCGGATGAACTGTGCTGCGCGGCCGTCTGCTCGGTAGACCCCCTTTGCTGCAGTTTCGGCTGGAGCGCGGAGTGCGTCGCCATCGCAAAGGGCATTTGTGTGACCTTTGGTGATTGTCCGCGTGAAGGCGCGTGTGACGAAGTGCACTCGACGCCAGGCTGTGAAGACGCGACCTGCTGCACCATCGTTTGCCAGAACGATCCGTTCTGCTGCGAGAACAGTTGGACCTCGTCCTGCGTGCAGGCCGCGCGTGCGCTTTGTGTTCCACGCAACACGTGGCCGTGCCCGTGCATCGGAAGTTGCTTTGAAGCGCACCCCGAAACGGGCGGGTGCGAAGATGAAGTGTGCTGCGCGGGCGTCTGCAATGTCGATCCGACCTGCTGCACCGAAAGTTGGGATTCCGGCTGCGTTTCGATCGCGCGTATCACGTGCTGCACCGCACCAGGATGCGGCGACATCTGCGCTGGCAGCTGCCTTGTTCCGCACCAAAGCCCCTACTGCGACGACGCATCCTGCTGCGAAGCGGTCTGCCGCTACGAGCCGTATTGCTGCGACGTCCGCTGGGATTCGTCGTGCGTCCTCGAAGCGCGCCGAACTTGCGTCGGAGGCTGCGGCTTGCCGGTGAGCGGCAACTGCTTCTCTGTGCATGGCCAACCTGGTTGTAATCGCGGCGATTGCTGCGCATCCGTCTGTGCTGCGGAGGAGTTCGAGTATTGCTGCCAAGTCAGCTGGGATCAGGATTGCGTCGATCGTGCGTCGAAACTCTGCGCGGATGAAATCCCGGAGTGTGGTCGCGTCGGTCTTCCCGGCTGCAATCAGCCGCACAACGGACCTTCCTGTGGCGATGCCGAATGCTGCGATGCGATCTGCAAGATCGATCCGTTCTGCTGCGAAAGTGAATGGGACGCAAGTTGCGTCGAACGTATCTACGGCACGAAGGGTTGCGAGCGTTACCAAGCAGAGTGCGGCGGGCGATGTGCGGGCAGCTGCTGCGAACCGCATCTCGGGCCGTGGTGCTCCGATCAAGAGTGCTGTGACGCGATCTGCTTGATTGATATCTTCTGCTGCTCGACTGAGTGGGATGCCTTCTGCGCATCGCAAGCGCGCATCAATAAGAATTGCCGCGAAGCGTGCCCGCCACCCGACTGCGGTACGCCCGAGGCGGGCAACTGCTGCTTCCCACACGACAACGCGAATTGCAACGACGAGAGTTGCTGCGATGCCGTCTGCGCCATTGACGCAACGTGCTGCGAAGCGGTATGGGATCAGATCTGCGCAGCGATCGCGAACGATCCTGACTCGGGCTGCGACCAGTGCACCGGCGGCTCATTCTGCGGCGATCCAAAGGCTGGTAGTTGCTGCAACGAACACGAAGACGTGCCATTCTGCTCCGATGAAATCTGCTGCGGATTCGTCTGCTCGTTTGATGAGTCGTGCTGCAGCGCAGGTTGGGACACGACCTGCGTCAAACTCGCGCAAGCATTCTGCGGCTGCGGCGGCTGACGTCAGGCGACAACATGTGGCGCTCAACCGGGCGTGACATTCGACAGCACATCAGCGGGCTCGCGCGACCAACGCGCGGGCCCGCTTTCCTTCGCGAAAAATGAAAATGACCGCGGTGCCGTCGGGGCGCGCCGAGAGCGCGCGCGTGAATGCGTCGGCATCGGCCGCGCGTCCACGCACACGGACACTGCGCGCGACAAGCGCGTGACGCTTCAGTGTGGCGAGCACCGCATCTTCGCGTGCGGCGCATTCGTCGATCAACTCGAACGACTCAAACCACGGTGTTGTCAGCGGCTCGCGGGAAACAACAAGCCCGAGACCGCGCGCGATTTCTTGCGCGACATCATTCGCTCCTGCCGCCTCGGTCAAGAGCTCGGCTCGCTCGATCGCAGCGATCGGTTCAGAGATGAACCTCCCGTGCGTGATCGCATCCACAACGCGTAAGCGATCCTCTCGCGCGTTGTCGGGAATCCCTGCGATGGTGTGGCTCACGTCGGCAAGAAGCGTCGCGCGCGTGCGCCCCGCCTCGCCGTCGGCGCGCGCGAAGGCACCAGCCCACGCGACCGCTTGCACAAGTCGATCGCCTTCCGCGATCCACTCCCACGCGAGGCCGCGGTTGAGAGGTCCAAACGCCGCACGATCAACACCCGGCGAGAACTTGATCGCCGCCGCGTGCGCAAGTGTCAGCGCGCGCTCGATCCACGCGCGGCCCGGTTGGTGATCGTCGAGATTCCACGAGCGACGACCCGCCGATTCATCGCGCCGCGCAGGATCGGCGTGAAGCGCAACGCCTGCGAGGTCGATCGCTTCGGCGTCCATCACGCGCGTCACGCAGCGCGCGTTGTGCGCGGTCATCCACGCACGCCGCGGGTCGAGATCCATCGCTTCGACCGAAAGCCCCGCTTCGGCGAGTGCCATTGCGTCGCCGCCGATCCCAGAGCAGATGTCGAAGATCGCGGCGCTCGGCCCGAGACTCTCGACCACTCGCCGCGCCTTCCAACGCGCGACCGCCATGCCTGACGCTTGCTCGACGCCCGCGACATCGCACCAAAGGCGCGTCGCAACTTCAGGCCCAAACTTCCGTGCCGCGCGACGGCGACCCTCGACGAGTTCAAAAGCGGCAGAGGCAAGCGCGGCGGAGGCGAGCGCGGCGGCGAACTTCGCCTCGTCGTCACCCCCACGCGGAGCCTCACCCCCACGCGGAGCCTCAACCACGGCGCGTCGAAGTCTCGCGACCTGCGATGCCTCGCGCGGATCGACCGCCTCCGCCAACGCGATGAACGTCGCCCGCTCGGGGCGCGCGAGTTCTTGCCAGATCGAAAGGTCGCGCCAGTCGCTCACGCAGGAAGGCTACCCGATCCCCAATCCTGCTTGTCCTCGCTTCGCATCGTCATCAAGGCCGCGCGGTACAGTCCGCGTATGGCCGATTCGCCGCACGATTCATCCGCGTCTGATGCGCGGCGGTACTACCGCTCGCCGCGCGACGGCGAAGTGACAGGGCCTTTCACCCGCGCAGAGATTGATAGGGCGATCGCGCGCGGCGACATCCATGCGGAATCGCTGCTCTGCGTTGAGGGTTCGACACAGTGGCAGCCCGCGTCGGTTGTCCTGTTCGGCATGGCAATCGCCGACCGATCAACCGTTCCCCCGACGAGCGCAGGCTCAAATGCACATCCGCCGTACGGATCTTCGAGTGGGAACTTCTCTCCAAGCGGCGAGCCTCGGCGCGTTGGCATTGCGGGGCCCATCGTTGTGACGGTGCTGAGTCTCCTCCTGTGCTGCTTGCCGCTCGGTGCTGTTGCGCTTGTTTACGCGTTCATCGCGAACGCAAAGTTTGAAGCCGGTGACGTCGAGGGCGGCATGCGCGCCGAGCGGACCGTGCGCGGATGGATGATCGCGATGTGGATTTTGCTCGCACTTTCCTGCGTGATCAACGGGTGGCTGTCGTACGCGATGCTCGACGCCGTCGACGAGGTCTTCAACCAACTCACGCGCATGCGATGAGACCGCGCACCTCGACCAGTTCTCTCGGTCGTGCGATGCCCGATGTCGCGTTTCCACATGAAGCAGTGCTTTCCGCGCCATCCGCGTCGCGCGTGGCCGGGCTGCTGGCTCTCGACCTCAACGGAGAACCCGACTTCTCACTGAACCTTCGACCGAACGTTGAGGACAGAGCGACAGGGAGCGAGTCGGCTCAGTCATTGGCCAGTTCCACGCAAGCGGCAGGGATTTGCGCCCGCCGATCCGCCCGCCACTCCGCCCTCTTCAGTTTGGCCATTTTCGTATTTCTCGTTGCCGCACTCCTCCATGCGGGGTTTCGCTCGGGCTCTCTCGCCGCTCCGGCCTCCGTTTCGCCGGGGCACTTCGAAGCCCGTTCAGAGGAGAGTGTGATGCGCAAGAACCCGAAGTCGTTCGCCGTGGCCGCCGCCGCGGCGTTGTCCGTTGGTGCTGGAGCCGCAGCGCAGGACGCCGTCCAATGGCGCGTCGAAGACGGCGGGAATGGGCATTGGTATGCGATCGTTCTCGAGTCCGATGGACTCTCATGGGCCGCTGCGAAGACACGCGCGACCGCCATGGGAGGACATCTGGCAACAATCCACAGCACCCCCGAGGACGAGTTTGTCTTTCAGAGAGCGAACCAAGTGGACGCAGCGTGGTCAGGTCCGGGCTTACTCGGCCCCTGGCTTGGCGGATCGCAACTTGACGCTTCAACCGAGCCTGCTGGAGGCTGGACATGGGTCACGGATGAAGCGTGGGATTACCGACCTCCTACTTCGTGGAACAACGGAACGGGACTCGTGGGCTGTGGCGGCCATGCTGACAACGGGGGCGGCGGGTCAGCGGAGAACTCCCTGCACTACATCGATCGCAAGAGATGCTGGAATGACGCGAAGCCAACCGGAGACTACTTCGACTACGGTCGTGTTTGTTCATTCGCTATCGAATGGTCCGCCGACTGCAACTCTGACGGCATCGTCGACTTCGGACAGATCCGCGCCGGCGAACTCGAAGACGCGAACGCGAACAATGTGCCGGATTGCTGCGAGGGTGGACAGTCGTGCGATCCCTGCTCCGCCGACATCACTGGCAACGGCAATGTCGACGCGGCCGATCTTGCGGCAGTGCTCAGCGCATGGGGCGGTGCGCCGACAGGCAAGGCAAACGCCGATGTCAACGGTGATGGCAGCGTCGATGCGGCCGACCTCGCAGCCGTTCTGAGTTCGTGGGGCCCCTGTCCGTGACGGACCCAACGGGGGATGGTCTGTCACGAGATCGCAATGCCGAGCGCGGCGACATCGACCGCATCGCAAGTGACGACGCGGGCTTTCCGCGTGCGCCACTTCCGATTTCGCGACCCCGCGTCGATCACTTCCCCACGACGCAACTCACAACGCTGCTCGACGAACTCCGCACGCTGCACGGCGACGACAAACGCACAGCTCTCGCCGAAACGATCATGCACCGTTACGCCGAGCCGCTTGCAATCTACGCGCGCGGTTCAAGCCTCCGCGACATCGCAGAGCCCAACGATCTCGTGCACGGATACTTCGCGCAGGCGCTTGCGGATCACGGGTTTCTCGATCGCTATCTCGCAAGCGGCATGCGGCTACGCCGCTGGTTGATGAACGGGCTTCTGCTGCACGCACGCAGCGTGGTGCGTGATCGCATGCGCGCACAGCGCCGAGAAGGCGCCTCAATCGAAGCCGCATCATCGGCGGCGATCACGGCCAACCCAGAGTCAAACGCTGAGAACGCCTTCGACCGCGCGTGGGCGCTCGCGCTTCTTTCGGAGGCGTGCGCGTCGGTCGAACAAGCGTTGCTCGCCGAAGGTCGCGACCGCGCGTGGATGGTGTTTCGAAGACACGCCATCGATGGGCGGAGCTACATCGACCTTGAACGCGAACTTGGGCTTGGCCGTCAGCAGATGGCTGATCTTGTGCGAGGCGTCACGCGGCGGTTGCGCGCGCGGGTCATCGAGCTGCTTGAAGACGAGGGCGGCGACGCGGCGGACCAGTTGCGCGAGGTTGTGCGATTGCTTGGGTGACACGAATCGGATCCGGCGGACAAAGCCGCGACCAACGTCTTCGTGTGAGACGACGGCCCTCTTCACACCAAAGCGAGCGAAAGCGGGCACCTGAAGCGAAGCTTCAGCAGCCCGCTCAGTCGCGAGCGCTC
>CAIWCL010000232.1 GCA_903911205.1 uncultured bacterium | reverse complement strand
GCCGCCGATGCCGACGCCGGAGTGGCCGGTCGGCCCGCCTGGTCGCTCGAGATTGACGATATGAAGATCGTCTGGGACGCGGAAACCGTTGCGCATGTCGCGCTCGCGGACACCCCAGACGGGCGTATCAGCGGTGACGGCGAAGGCGTCGATGCCAGCAGCCTCGGCGCGCGCGACGAGATCACGCGTGAATCCTCGGTCCTGCGAGATGTAAATCTGCATCCACAGCGGCCCGTTGGTCGCCGCGCGGACCTCTTCAAGCGCGGTCGTCGACAAGCTTGAGAGACACATCGGTAGGCCTGCGGCGCTCGCGGCCCGCGCGGCTGCACACTCGCCGTCTGCGTGCGCCATCTTCTGCATGGCTGTCGGCGCAAGGAGAAGCGGGCAGGGGACTTCACGACCGAAGAGCGTCGTTCTTCCGTGTCGACCTGAGACATCCACCATGCCGCGATAGTGAATCTCGAGTTCGCGCCACGCGACTTCGTTCCGGGCGAGGGTCGTCTCGTCCCACGCGCCGGAGCGGTAATAGTCCCAAGCCGTGCGTTCGATGTTTGGTTCGGCGAGGGCCGCGAGATCCGCGAGATTGACCGCCCGCGCGAGACGCTCAGCGAGCGAGGTCGGATCGGATTCCGTGCGATTGGTGCCACCTGAACCACTCATGCGGCGGGAAGGCTACCGCAAGCGGCGTGGCGGAGGGGAAGCCGCGAACGCGAAGAAGTCGCAAGAGATTTTGTGACTTCCTGAGAGATCTGTGGGCCGACTGCGTACTTCAAGTGCGTAGATCAAGTGTCGAGACATGTGTGAAGTCTCGAATGAAAGCGCTCGCGGTCGGGACAACCGCGCGCTCTCCGTGAGGTCCGCGCAGGGCATCACGGGACACATCACGGGACACATCACGGGACACATCACGGGACACATCACGGGACACATCACGGGACACTGGCGAAACGCATCTCTCTCTCTTCTCTCTCTTCTCTCCACGCTCAGCGCCGACTTCCGGGTCGGCGCTTGCGTTTTTGACGCGATTTCGCCGCGCAGCCGCCACCACCGCCGCTCGAGGTTGCGTGGTGACGCGTCGAGAGTGACGACAGCCCGCACGCTTCCTCGGGGGCGCACGCGCCAAGTTGCCGATACTGGAAGCGTCGGCGGAACGAATCGCCTATGGACGCAAGCAGCACGTCGCTTCCTTTCGACGTTTCCTCTCTCGAGGTTTCTTCCCTCGCGCTTTCGCTCGGGGTTGGACTTCTCGTGGGTTTCGAGCGCGAGCGACGAACCGACACCGTCGCGGGTGTTCGTACCTTCGGGCTCGCGGGACTGATCGGTGGCATCGCTGCGCTCCTCGGCCCGCGCGAAGGGACGCCGTGGTCGTTGCTCATCGTCACGCTGATCGCCGCTGCGGCTGGAATCACGGGCGGTATCGTCGCGCGAAGCCGAACGACGGATGACGATCGGCCAAATGATTTGGGACTCACAACCGCGTTCGCGTTGGTCGCGACGACGCTCCTCGGCGGGCTCGCGGTCCTCGGTCACTACTCGACGACGATCGCGGGCGCGGGAACACTCTTCCTCCTCCTTTACATTCGCGACCCGCTCCACGCGGTGATTCGCCGACTCGCACCCGGCGACGTGCGCGCGATCGCCATCTTCGTCTTGCTCGCACTCGTCGTGTTGCCGGTACTGCCCGATCGCGCACTCGGACCGTTCGATGCGGTGAATCCGCGCGCGGCGTGGATGCTCGTTGTCCTTGTCGTCGCGTTGAGCCTCGCGGGATACATCGCGCAGACGTTGCTCGGCGCGCGCGCGGGGACACTCGCGACAGGGCTCCTTGGCGGACTCGTCTCAAGCACAGCATCGACCGTCGGTGCGGCGCGCTCTGTGCGGGCGGGTGGAGCGCATGCGAACGCTGCAGCTATCACGCTCCTTTCCTGCGGCATTCTGCCACTTCGACTGATGCTCCTCGTGGGTGTTGCATCGAAAGGTGCGCTCGCGATGCTGTGGCCATGGCTCGCGGGTGTTGGCGTTGCAACGCTCATCGCGGGTTTCATTTCGAGCCATGTGCGAGCGCGCGGCGCGATCGATGCGACGGGCGCAACCACCTCCACAACGACCGCCACAACCACCGCCACAACCACCGCGACCGCCGCGCATGGTTCAACGACGCTCACAACAAATCCGCCGAGTAAACCGCAGAATCCAACGCAACTCTCGTCGGCGTTTGCGTTTGCCGCGGTCTTTGTTGTGATTCAGATCGTCACCAAAGCGACGATCGCGTACGCGGGCTCTGCCGCACTGCTCGTCGTGGCTGCGGCGAGCGGCATCACCGACATGGATGCGATTGCGCTCTCGGTTGCGCGCGAATTTGAAGCGGGCGGTATGGACGGCACGCTGCTTGTGCGCGCAACGCTCGTCGCGCTTGCGGTCAACACGCTCTTCAAACTTGGCGTCGCACGCATCATGGGCGATGTGAAACTCCTGCGCGCGGTGTTGCCAGGGCTCGGCCTTGCGTTGCTGATCGCGGCGGCGGGTATCGCGTTCGCCTGATCGAGCTCCGCGCGATGTGTTTCACAGACGAGGCATCGCGAAATGGTCGGCGGGAAACTCGATCGGTTCGATGCGGCGCAACACGAGTTCTCGCGGTGGAAACGGTGGGAGCATGCCGCGCGCAGGGCGGTAGTCATCCATCGGCGGCGGAGGCGGGAAGTCGCCCATCGACGGCGGGCGCGCGCTGGGGCGCTCTCCGCGTGGTGGCGCATCGCCACGTGGTGGAGCATCGCCGCGTGGTGGAGCATCGCCGCGTGGTGGAGCATCGCCGCGTGGTGGAGCATCTCCGCGTGGTGGAGCATCGCGCATGCCGCCGCGCTCGCTCATGCGTTCCCTCGCGCGCTCACCGCGCTCCGCGTTTGGTGCCGTTTGCCACGCGAGTTTCGCGGCAAGGACAACGTTGCGCTTGGTGTCGATCCAGAGTTCGATGTCATCTGGTCCGCGTGCTGCTTCGACGCGCGTCGCCACGATATGCATCGATCCGCGAAGTTCGGCTGGGCTTTCGTCGCCTGCACGCGCGGCAACCGCGACGTACGAGCGTTGCACGAGGCGAAGCAGGGCATCCATACGTTCGATCGCAACCCCACCCGAAGAGTTGCCAGACGGATCCTCAATCCAGCGCGGCCAAAGTTCACGCGAATCAAGCGCGCGCACGGTGCCATCGATCGAGCGCTCCCACGCGCCGTCGATGCTCGAAGCACGCGTTGTCGAGCGAGTGCCGCCCGCAGAAAGATCCAGTCGCGCCTCATCGCCGCGCAAATCCCATGTACCCGAAAGTTCCGTCGGCGCGTTCGGTCCGCGATCTGACGCCTCGCGCGGCGGCAGTGCAACACGCACTTCGTAGCGGCGCGAGCCCTTGATCGAGAATGGCGACGTTTCAGCGGTCAGTGCGCGATCAAGCAGCGTTGAGGCATTGGTTTCGTAAGGGAAGAGAAGGAACATCGCGCCGAACGCGAGTGCGATCAGTGCAGCGCGCGCGAGTCGAACAACGAAGGCGCGGCGCGTACGTTCACGCGGCGAACGCATCGGAATTGGCGCAAGCTCGGCAGGGGTTTCGTCACGCGATGTCGCGAGTTCAAGCGTCAAAAACGCGCGAGCGAGTCGCGCTTCTCGCATGCTCGATGTTTCGGAGAGATGTGCGGTGAGCAGCGCGTCGACGAGTGCGTCGTTCGCGCGAGACTCAGCAGGTCCGTCGATCAAACGCGAACTTTCCGCAGCGGATTCGGATGTATGTTCGTTCATGTGACTGCGTATGCCTTCGTTCACATCTTCGTTTTTGGAGTCGCGTGGCTGATTCATGCGCAGACCTCCGTGCCGCCATCGTTTTCATCCGCAAACGCAGCCTTGCCGCGCAAACACTCTGCAAGCATCGCGCGCGCGCGTTGCAATCGCTTCTTCACCAACTCTTCGTTCCCGCCAATCGCGTGCGCAACTTCTGCCAACTGTTTCGTTTCGCGATAGGTTGCTTGCACGACTTCGGCGTACATCGCGGGAAGCTTCGATAAGCAATCGTCGAGCGCAACCAGTCGTTCGCGGAAACTCATCGCAGGCTCTGGTCCGTCGCCGCGGGCGCGCTCGAATTGCGCGATGTTGCGTTCGATGCAGTCGAAGGTCGCGGGATCGGCAATCTGCATGCGGCGATGGCGGCCCGCGAGGTCGAGCGCGACCAAGCGCGCGATACCGCGAAGCCACGGACCGAACGGGCGCGTGCGGTCGTAATCGGCGAGACGTCGCCAAGCGACGAGCACGGTTTCTTGAAAGACGTCGTCGGCGTGCGCGCGCCCAGCACCCGCGCGGATCGAAGCCATCAAGCCATCCGCGTGCTCTCGGACGAGCACCTCAAAGAGTTCGCGGGCGGTGGGGTCATGCATGTGGGTGCGCCTTCATGAGCATGTGCCCTTCTGAGCAGACCGAGTTTCAGTGCCGCGACGACACAAAATGCGGGGGTATCCGTCTTTGCCACACGATTGCTCTCGGGGACACCGAAAGCGCGAAATCCAAGCGTTTCACGAACCGATCGCGCGGTACCTGAGTCTCACGCGTCGATGCCCGATTGCACGAGGAAGCCCATGGCGAGTGCGAAACCCGCAAGCAGCACACCACCGAACATCATCAGGAAGCCGATGGCGAGGCAAAGTCCGCTCGCGAGGACCGCAGCGGTCGATTGCGCGCGCCGCCGCGGCATGCAGCGCCCGAACACAACGGGTGTGAGCCGGGTCGCCCGATAGCCAAGCCACCCGACTGCGAGTGGCGCGGGCACGAAGAGCAGTGCGGCGTTGAGTGCCCCGAGCTCGGGCGTAGTCCAGACGTTGGCCGCGATGGTGAGTAGCAGCAGAAAAAACATCGCGACCGCAAACGGCAGCGTGAGGTAACCAAAGACGCGAAGGCGGCGCATTCGGCGAGGGACCGTCACCGTCTGCGGATCGAAATCGGTGCCGCATTCAGGGCAGTTTCCGCGTGTGCCGTGGCTCTCTACGTTGCCCTCTACGTGGCTCTCGCCATTGCTCTCGCCATTGCTCTCTACGTGGCTCTCTACATGACCCTTCAGCGCGAAGCCGCAGTGATCGCAGTGCGGCTCCGAGAGCGCACTCGTGTATCGCTCGATGAACTTCGGCGATTCGGCCATGCGCGAAGCGTCGCAGGAGGACGTGCCTCACGCAAGGGGCGGGCGTCGCCGTCGACCCGTCCCGTCAGCGTGCGGCCGCCATGCGGGGATAGTCGTTGTAGCCGCGCGCGCAGTCGCCGTAGAACGTCGTGTCGTCCCACGGCGCGAGTTCAGCACCTGCCGCGAAGCGCTCCGGGAGATCGGGATTCGAAATCGCGAGTCGGCCGAACGCGATCGCATCGCCGAGGCCG
>CAIWCL010000231.1 GCA_903911205.1 uncultured bacterium | reverse complement strand
TGCCAGGCACGTGCCAGTCAGTGCCTGGCACTGCATGGCACGTGCCGTGCACCATGGGCTTTGCACGCAATCGTCGCGTGACCCGTGGGTTGAGAACGCGGGGTGTGGTGCCTGACACATGCCAGTCAGTGCCTGGCACTGCACGGCACGTGCCGTGCACCGTTGGTAGGCTCTCGACATGGCTCAGCGCACCCCCTTCGTCGGCGGCAATTGGAAGATGAACCTCGACCTTGCTCGGTCGACCGCGCTCGCGTCGGAATCCGGCGGGGTGGCGGCGGCGTGTGGCACGGTCGATGTCGCCATCTTTCCCCCGTTTCCGTACCTCGCGAAGGTCGTTGAAGTCCTCCGGGGGAGTCCGATTCGCGTCGGTGGCCAGGACTGCTCGTCGGAGAAGTCGGGCGCCTTCACGGGGCAGGTCAGTGCCGGAATGTTGGTTGATGTGGGTTGTAGCGCTGTTCTTATTGGACACTCGGAGCGACGCCACGGCCTTGGTGAAACCGACGCCGTCCTTGCCCACAAACTCGGCCGCGCGCTCGAGGCTGGCCTCCTTCCGATCGTTTGCGTCGGTGAAACGCTCGAGGAGCGCGAGTCCGGCCGCGCCCACGACGTGATCCGCACCCAACTGCGAGGAACGCTCGCAGGTCAGTCCCCAAGCCCGGGTTCGCTCGTTATTGCCTACGAACCCGTGTGGGCCATCGGCACCGGACGCACTGCAACTCCCGACGATGCAGAGGAAGCGCATCGGACGGTCCGACAAACTCTTGCGGATCTGTATGATGTTCGATTCTCTGAGTCGGTCCGTGTCATCTACGGCGGCTCAGTGAACGCCAAAAGCGCCGCCGAACTCTTCGCTCGCGAAGAGATCGACGGTGGCCTTGTCGGAGGTGCCTCACTTCTCGCGGAGGATTTCGCCGTGATTGTTGCGGCCGCCTCCGCGAAGGGAAAGGCGCGCAGGTAAAGGTGCGCAGGTAAAGGCGCGCAGGTAAAGGAAACGAGCGAACTGATCGCGCGGTTCATGCGGCGAACTCTGCAGAGTCCGCACGTGCGGACCGCCCCGCAACTTAGGAATTGCCATGAACGTCCTCTTCGGAATTCTCACCGTCCTCTTCATCATCGTCTCGGTTGCGCTCGTGCTGATCGTGCTTGTGCAGCGTCCGCAAGGCGGCGGTCTCACCGGCGCATTCGGCGGCGGCGGCGGAACGGATACGGCTTTCGGCGGTCGCACGGGTGACGCCCTCACGGTGGCAACGATCACGGCGTTCGCGATCTATCTCCTGCTCGCGATTGGTCTCAACATCACTTCGAACATGCAGTCGCGCGCACCGGCGACGCCCGCGGCGGCTCCTACCCCGGCACCCGCCCCAGCCGCTGAGACTCCCGCGGATGGGACGTCCACGCCCGCGACGACTGCCGAGACGCCCGCGGCACCTGCTGCGACGGGTGAGCCCGCTGAAACCTCCACGGAAACTCCTGCTGCAACTCCAGCTGCAACTCCTGCTGCAACTCCAGCTGCAACTCCCGCCGAGACGCCAGCGGCGACACCAGCCGCGCCCGCGACGGAACCTGCACCCGCAGGCAACGGCGGCTGATCGATGATTCGCTCGATGACCGGCTTCGGGAGTGCGTCCGCAGAGGCGGAGGGCTGCCGCTTCGCCGTTGAAATCAAGAGCGTCAACAACCGCTTCTTCAAGGCGACGATTCGCGTTCCGGAAGAACTCTCAACGCTCGAAACTGAGATTGAGTCGGTCATCGCGAAACGTCTCGGCCGCGGGAGCGTCATGGTGCTGGTTCGATTCGTGCCCGGCGGCGCTGTCGCTGCCGCCGAAGTGAATCCAGACGCAGCGCGTACGGCCCTGACGGCGCTTCTCGCGGCGCTTCCTGTGGAATTGCGCGATCGGGCAACGGTTGACCTTGGTGCGCTCCTCGCGGTTCCTGGCGTCCTTCGAACCGATGGCGTGGACAAAGTCGTCGAGTTTGCGCGGCCTGTCGTGTTGCGGTTGGTCGACGAAGCGGCCACGCGCGTGCTTGAGATGCGCTCTCGCGAGGGTGACGGCATCGCGCGCGAACTCCATCGATTCGGCGAGGTCATCGCGCAAGCGCTCGACGAGGTCGCGGCGCGGGCACCACACGCGACGAATGCGTATCAAGAACGCCTTCGCGCACGCATGAAT
Organism: uncultured bacterium; assembly: GCA_903911205.1. GTDB lineage: Bacteria > Planctomycetota > Phycisphaerae > Phycisphaerales > SM1A02 > QWPT01. The sequence continues at coordinate 5,501 of CAIWCL010000231.1, read as the reverse complement.
GCCTTGCTCGCGGAGGTTGGCGCCACCGCGGCGGCGCAAGACCTTCTTCGCGAAGTTGCCGTGTTCGCGGAGCGTTCCGATGTCGCCGAAGAAGTCGTTCGACTTCGAGGTCACCTTGCGCAGTTCGCGCAAGTCATCGCGCCTGCGCACGGCGAGCCCGCAGGTCGCACGCTCGACTTTCTCTCACAAGAAATGCTCCGCGAAGCCAACACGATTGCGTCGAAGTCGCAGGATGTTGAAATCGCACGACGCGTTGTTGAGATGAAGACGGCGATTGACCGCATCAAGGAGCAGTCGGCGAACGCCGAGTAGGAGGCGCGAGTGACCGCAGGTGGTTCCGGTGACGCGCGTTTCGATGCGACCTTCCATGGGCATGCATTTGGCGATATTCCGGCGGAAACGCCGGGTTTCGTGCGCGAGAAGTTTCATGCGCGAGAAATCGCGCAGGTCTTGTCGCATTACGACCTCGGCATCATTCGCGAAATTCGTGAGTATCGTCGCGGCTCGCGGCGCGCGGCGAAGTTGAAAATCAGCGCCGATGGCGGCGACTATTTGCTGAAGCGTCGTGCGCTTGGTCGCTCACTTGATCGCGATCGCGAGCGCGCGGCCGCGGGGCACACGATCCAGTCGCGCGCAGCGTCCGGTGGCGTGCCAGTCGCTCGACTCGTGCCGCTTCGCTCAGGCGGAACGTTGCTGCAATTCGGTGATCGCCTCTACGAACTCCACCAGTGGGTTGATGGAGCGCGGTACGAACGACACGCGGAACAAGCGCGTGCGGCGGGCACGGTGCTCGCGCGCATGCATGCATCATTCGCGCGGCTCGAACTCCTCGAGGAACTTCCGCAAGGCGGGTTCACTGATATCGACGGAGTGCGTCATGCCTTCAACCTTGGTGCAGAGCGCGCGAAAGATCGGACTCCGCATGATGGACAGGCGCGATTGCAAGCGTCGCTCGATGCCGTGCGCGGACACATGGATCGCTTCGAGACGAAACTCACGGTGAAAGGGCTACCGCTGCAACGTGGCGCGATCTGTCACGGTGACTTCCATCCGGGAAACACGCTCTGGGCAAGCGACCAACTTGTTGCGGTCATCGATTTTGACAGCGTGCGACTCGAAGCGATTGCGGCGGAAGTCGCCAATGCGATGCTCCAGTTCTCCGTGCGTCATCGTCAGGGCGAGGATCCGTTGAAGTGGCCTGTCGGGCTTGTCTCGGAGAATCTTCGCGGATTTGCCGCGGGATACGCACTCGAGAGCCACAACCCGACACGCGTGATGGCGCCGTTTATCCCATGGCTCATGCTGTCGGCGATCGTCGCGGAAGCGTTTTCGCCGATTGCGCGCGACGGCGATTTTGCCGGAATTCCCGCGGAACCTTTCCTCCAAGCGACGGTCCACATGATGGATTGGATTGCGGAACGAACACGCGCGATCTCATCGACGCTTGAGGTGTAACGCGCGCCGCCGTTCTGAGTGCTGCTCGTGCTACGCTGCTCGTATGCGCGACTCAAGCCGCAACGTCAGCCGCAACGTAAGCCGCAACACTTCACTGCGAAATGCCCGTGCGTTTTCCGTTGTTGCCGCGTCGCTCGCGGGAGCGGCCGCGATGGCGCAGGTGGAAATCGGTCCTCGGCCTGGTGTTCAGGTCTTCGTCGCACCGTCGCAAGGACCAGTTGCAAATCTGCCGACCGATGCAGAACTCGCGCGTGTTGACGTTGCGCCCGAACTCGTGAGGCTCACGCGCGCCCTCGATATCGAGAATTATGCGGAACGCGCGGCCGCGCGCGATGCGATTCTCGCGCGCAAGCCGTCGCCGAATGAGTTGATGGCGCTTCTTTTGCGTCGCGATCTCGGCATCGAAGCGAGGCATGCGCTGGTCGGCATTCTGCGCGACCGTATTCTCAAGGCGCCTCGCGGGGCGCTTGGAATTCGTATGGAGACGATCGGCGTTGGCGGCGATGGAGTGCGGATTACGGGCGTCGTTGCGGGGATGCCTGCGGAAGACGTACTTGAGGCGGGGGATGTCGTCACGTCGGTGAATCAAGTCGCGCTCAAGGATCGCAACGATCTCATTCGGCAGGTGCAGTCGCTCGAGCCCGGTGATGAGGTTGGGCTCGTTATTCGTCGTGTGAAGCGTGACGAAGCAGGGAAGCCAATCGTTGGCGCAGATGGCGCGGAAGTCACGCAACAACTCGACGTGAAGTTGCGGCTCGGTTCGACGGATGACCTGGTTGAAAAGGGCGATCCAGTCAACCCGTTGGTGTTCAATCCGATGACGCTTGAGCGAGCAGCCACCGCACAAGCCGCTGCGGAGAGATTTCTGCCGCGGCCTCGCATTGTGCCGATTCAGCGCGGTTTACCGGGATCGACGCCCGAAGGGCCTGTCACGATCGACTCGCTCCGGACGCTTCTGGTCGACTTTCAATTGAAAGGCGGCGATCCTGATTTGGTGCGACAGTTCCGAGCGCGGCTTGATGCGATTGAGCGACAGATGGACGCGACGCTCGCTTCACCGAATCGCACCGATGCAGACCTTGCGCGCTTTGAGAAAGCCGTCGAATCCACGCTCAAAGCACTCGAGATTGAGATTCGAGAAGCGCAGGATTAAGCGATCGCTTTGACGCGCGCGAAGCCGGCGCGCGCTGAGCAACCTCTCGAATGTCGAAAGCGCACTGCGGTCGTGATCGAGGTCGACACGCGTGACGCTGGAATCGCCACGTCACGAGCTCACGCCACGTCACGAGCTCACGCCACGTCACGAGCTCACGCCACGTTGCGATCTCACGCTGCAGACTTCACGCCGCAGAAGTCACGAAAGCGGATTTCGGAAGTGCTCGTTCTGAATCGGCACGACGACTTCGAGGACGTGTTGCAAGACTTCCGCCGGCGAACCCATGGCATTCACCTCGCGCACGATGGACGTGGGGTAGAAGTCGAGGACGGGCCGCGTCTCGCGCTCGTACACCTCGAAGCGACGGCGAATGACCTTCTCGTCGGCATCATCGATGCGGTTTTCTTTCAGCGCGCGTCGGCGCATGCGCGTCACCATCGCCTCGACGTCGGGGCACACGAGGTGCAGCACAGTGAGGACCTCGAGGTACTGCTCAAGGTGCTTCGCCTGATTCACGTTGCGCGGAATGCCGTCGAGTACCAAGAGGTCGACGTTCGGCTTGTAGATGGAGAGCACGGTCTGGGCGTGCATGTTCTGCCGCCACATTTCGATCGTGAGTTGGTCGGGCACGAGTTCGCCGCGCGACGAGTACTCCATGAACTTCTTCCCGAGGTCGGAAGCCATGTCGAGCGAGCGGAACACGTCACCGCAGGCGAGGTGATAGAAACCCGGCACTTTGCCGAGGATCTTGCCTTGTGTGCCTTTGCCGGCACCGGGCGCGCCGAAGAGCAGGACGGTCTTGTAGCGGCGCGTAGATGATGCTGCGGATCCCGTGGACATGCCTTCCTCCGACTGCGCGCCAACTGGCGCGGGGCCGAGGTTAGATCGGCCGCTTGCCCGATTGGGTTGAATGGGACCGAAAAATGACAACTTCCCGTGGAGCGACCCCGGGCTTCCTTCGATTGGGTGGGGTCTCGCCCCGGAGAGATGCGGTCGTTACACTCGACTCGATGCAGTTTCCCGCGAAGAGGTGGATTCGACCCGGCGCCATGGGCGATGCGGGACGCGATTCGGTTGGCGAAGGCGGAGGTGCCCGCGGTTCCGGCTCGGTCACCCGAGCCACCCCGGTCGGCGCCCGGCTCGTGGACCGTCTGCTCGCGGCCCGCGGCATCATCGAACGAGACGCTCGCGAGGCGTTTTTCGATCCCCGCGTCAACCATCTCCAAGCGCCGTCGGAGATGCACGGGATGTCTGCCGCAGCGGCGGTGATCTGTGAGGCGGTCCGCGCACGGAAGCGGATCGCGATCTACGGTGACTATGACGTCGACGGGATCATGGCGACCGCCATCCTTTGGCACATGCTGAAGGCGATCGCGCCCGATCTCACGGTGCGCACGTACATCCCTCACCGGATCGAAGAGGGCTACGGCTTGAACGCCGAAGCGCTGCAAGCGCTCAAGAACGATGGAATTGATTTGGTCGTCACCGTCGATTGCGGTGTCAGCGCGGTCGAGGAAGCCGCGTTCGCACGCGACATCGGGCTTGCGCTCGTCGTGACTGATCACCATGAACTCAAGGCGTCGGGCGATGTGCCGTTGGCGCACGCGGTGGTTCATCCGCGATTGCCCTCTGCGCAGCGCTTTGGCGATCTCTGCGGTGCCGGCGTTGCGTGGAAGCTCGCGTGGCAACTTGGTGAGACGTGGTGCGGTTCGAAGACGCTTCCACAAGTACTCCGCGAGCGCCTCGTTTCACTTCTTCCGCTTGCTGCGATTGGAACCGTTGCCGACGTCGTGCCGCTCCTTGGCGAAAATCGTGTGATCGTTGCGCGGGGACTGACGGCGGTCGGTCGGACCGGAATCGTCGGGCTCGACGAACTGCTCGCGTCCGCGCGAATCGATCCGGCGCAATGTGACAGCGAGGCCGTTGCGTTCCGACTTGCGCCGCGCATCAACGCATGCGGTCGCATGGGACATGCGGAAATCGCCGCCGAACTCTTCACGACGGCGGATCATGCTCGTGCGGTTGAGATCGCCAGCACGCTGCACACGCTCAACGAGCAGCGACGGAAGGATGACAAGACGATCTTCGAGGAAGCGCTTGAGAAGTTACGAGCGCGCGTTGGTGATCGAAAGCCGCGCGGCATTGTGCTTTCCGACGAGTCGTGGAATCTTGGCATCGTCGGAATTGTCTGTTCGAAACTCGTCGATCAATTCGCGTGTCCCACGATCCTTCTTACGCGCAATCGCGAGATTTACAAGGGTTCTGGGCGCAGCATTCCCGGCATTGAGTTGCATCGCGTGCTTGAGGAGTGCTCCGAACACCTCATCGGTTTCGGTGGCCACGCAATGGCGGCGGGCCTCAAGATCGAGGGAACTTCGATCGACGCATTCGCGGAGGCATTCGAGCGCGCGTGCGATCGCTTGCTTCCGCCGGAAGCGGAACAGCGTCCACAGATCGAGATCGATTGCGAGTGCGCACTCGGTGATCTCGACCTCGCGACCGTGGGGCAGATCGCCCGGCTCGCGCCATTTGGACGCGAGAATCGACGTCCTGCGGTACTTGTGGAGGACGTCGAGGTGACGCAAGTCCGTGCGATCGGGAAGACGGGCACGCATCTTGAGGTGAAGGTGCGCCAACCGGCGGGTGGGCAGATGCAGTTCCTGCGTATGCAGTGGTGGAATGGCGCCGCGCACGCCGAACTCCTCTCGCGCGGGACGCGCATCGATGTGGTGGTGGAGCCAGGGCTCAATCATTTCCGAGGTATGGCGGAAGTGGAAGCGAAGGTGGTCGATTTCCGCGTGCGCGCGGCGCAGGCGGTGGGAGGTGTGGGATGACGGACGATGCGTCTCGTTCCATCGAGCAGCGCGGGCGTGAGAGCGCATTTCCAACG
>CAIWCL010000230.1 GCA_903911205.1 uncultured bacterium | reverse complement strand
CACCGACGCGGGAGGAGTGCGCGCGGATGGCGCGGGCCATCGCACATCGTGGGCCGGATGGCAGTGGCGTGCTTGTCGACGGTCGACTCGGGTTGTCGCACGCGCGGCTTGCGGTGATCGATCGCGCCGGCGGTCATCAGCCAATGACCAACATCGCACGCGGCACGACGATCGTCTACAACGGCGAAGTTTTCAATCATGTCGAGCTGCGACGCGAGCTCGAGCGCGACGGCCGCGGATTTCGAACACAGAGTGACACAGAAGTGGTCCTCGCGGCGTATGAGCGTTGGGGAGACGATGCGTGGGAGCGGCTTGAGGGGCAGTTCGCTCTTGCCGTCTTTGATCGAATATCGCGCCGCATTCATCTCGTGCGGGACCGGGCGGGAATCTGTCCGCTCTTTGTTGCGCGACGCTCCGATGTCTTGGTCTTTGCGTCCGAAGTGAAGGCGCTCTTTGCTTCGGGTCGTGTGGATCCTCGGGTTGATCTCGCAGGGATCAACGCCGCATTTCGGAATTGGTCGAGTCCAGGTTCAACGACGGTCTTTGAAGGCGTTGAGGCGATCGAGCCAGGCCAGTGCGTGACCATCGCGGTCGATGCAATCGGTTCGCGGGCGTGGCGTCTCGCCCGGCAATGCGCCTTCCGCGACGGATCGGGCATCGCCGTGTGTCGGTCGTACGCGCGCTTCCGATCGGTGGGTTGCGACGACGATGCAACGCGAGAGATGTGTGATGCTTCGAAGAACGGGTCTCGCGAAGACCGCGTGACCGAACGACTTCGCAGCGCAGTGCGACGACGCCTCCGAGCGGACATTCCCGTGGGGGCCTATCTCTCTGGAGGACTCGACTCTTCGTTACTCGTGGCGTTGATGGTCGAAGAGCGTGCGCGCGTTGGCGCTGCGCCGCCGACAACGTTTTCCCTGCGATTCCGAAGCTCGGAAGGAAGCGCCGACGCAACATTCCGTGAAGGCGTGGACGGTGGAGATTTCGATGCAGGGTTTGATGAAGGTGCCGCGCAGCGCATCGCGGCGCGCGCCCTCGGAACCGATCATCGAGAGATTGTTGTTGGAACTGAACACATCGTGGAGACGCTCGGCCGCGCATTGGATCATGCCGAGACGCCGCTCCTTCGGGCTGGTCCACTTCCGATGCTCCTTCTGTCGCAATTCGTTCGCGATCAAGGTCTTCGCGTTGTCCTCACCGGCGAGGGTGCGGATGAGGTTTTCGGTGGCTACGACATCTTCAAAGAAGCACGCTTTCGTGCATATCTCGCGCGAGATCCGGCGAGTGTCATGCGGAATGCGCTCGCATCGCGGCTGCATCGTCAACATTCGGGGAAGACCAAGGGTGGAGCGGCGATGTGGGGCGCGTTTCTTGGTGCTGGCGCCGGAGTGAATCCTGCGCTTGATCAGGAGTGTCGGCGTGGTGCTGCTGCGACCTTACAAGAGATGAATCCAGCGCGCGCGAGCGCGACTTCGCTCGCGGATCCCTTCGCGTCACACCTCTTGCGATGGCAAAGCGGTGATTGGATGCTCCGGTTTCTCTCCCCGGACGTGCGAGCGGCGCTCGATCAAGAAGCATTCCAACAGCGTGTGGAGTCGTCGATGCCAAATGGATGGCGTGATCTCGATGACGTTGGTCGCGCGCAAGAACTGGAAATCACCTCGTTCATGGTGCCGTACCTCCTTTCAAGCCAAGGCGATCGCATGCTGATGGCGAATGGCGTGGAGGGGCGCTATCCCTATCTCGATGGGGCGCTTGCGGCGGAAGCAGCGACGCTGCGTTCAGAAGAGCGGCTCGTTGGATTGCGCGAAAAGCCGCTTCTTCGAAGAATTGCGCGTCGGTTCATTCCGCAAGAAATCGCTCAACGACCAAAGTGGCCTTATCGATCGCCCATCCAGCGGGCATTCTTTGGAGTGAACGCGCCAGAGTTTGTACGTGACGCGCTCTCTCACGCGCGGTTGCACGCCCACCCCTTGATCGACGCGCCCGCGGCGACCCGGTTGGCGGATCGTGCGTTGGCGTCAAGCGCCGCACAACCGCTTTCCGAACGCGAAGAAATGGCGGCATTTGGCTTGTTGACGCTCGTTCTCTGGCATGAACGATTCATGGAGCGTTCTCCGTACGCGCTCCAGTCGGCTCAGCCTGAGTTTGCACTTTCAATTTCCGAACGCGAAGCATGCGCGTGTACGGATGACCGTGTTGCATGCATGGAGAATGGAAGATGACGCAGGCATTCCTTACATCACTCGCTCAGAAGCCGTCGCTTGCTTCCGCGCCTCCTGAAGTGCTTGACTCGTTCGACAGCCGGAAGCGCCAGGACGCGAGTGGTGGCTGCATCGGGGGGACGGGGGTTCCGACGTCGAAAACGTCAGTTTCGTGTGGATCCGCCGCTCGTGAGTGCAGTGCGTCAGGTCTCGATCGCAACGTGGTGCATGTGGATCACTCGATGTTGGCGATCGATCTGGCCGCAGAATGTGAGCGTATCGAGCGGGCCATTCGAGATGCCGTCGGCACCAAACTTCGGCGGCGCGGGGTCGTGCTCGGGGTGAGTGGCGGCATTGATTCCTCAGTCACGGTCTTGCTCGCCGCGCGCGCGCTTGGAAAGGATCGCGTCACTGCGATCTTGATGCCAGAGCGTGAAAGTTCACCAGCGAGTCTCGAACTTGGTCGCGCCGCATGCGACGTCGCCAAAGTGGTACCGGAAGTTGTCGACGTCACACCGATGCTTGAAGCGTTTGGCTGCTATCGCCGACGAGACCTCGCGATTTCACGTGTTCTCCCGTTGTTTCGTCCGGGTGATCGCTTCAAAATCACCATCGCAGAGGATGTCGCAGAGAGCGACCGAGTGAGCCACTTTCATGTCGTTGCGTCGCTTTCGTCGCGCGCGGGCGCGACGGCCGTCGCGCGGCTTCCGGTCGATGCGTATCTTGAGGTGGTCGCTGCGACGAACCTCAAGCAGCGCGTTCGAAAGACCGTTGAATACACTGCGGCGGATGCATTGAATCGTGCCGTCCTCGGCACTCCAAATCTACTTGAGCACGCTTTGGGGTTCTTTGTGCGAGGCGGCGATGGACTCGCGGACGTCAAGCCGATTGCGCATCTCTACAAGTCACAAGTCTTCGCGTTGGGCCGATTTCTTGGCCTTCCGGAGTCGATCACGGGCCAAATTCCAACCACCGATACGTACAGCTTGCCACAGTCCCAGCAAGAGTTCTACTTCGGTCTGCCCTACGCAACGCTCGACGTCATTCTCTGGTGCCATACCAATCAGGTCTCGGCCGAGCGCGCGGCGACGTTGGCGGTGATGTCACCGAGCGCGGTGGAGCGCGTCTATCGCGACATCGATCTCAAGCGACGCGCGGCGGCGCGTCTCGACGGATCCGCATGTTTCGTTGAAGGCGAAACATGCACCGTTGCCAAGGCACAGGAGCACCACGTATGAAATCGTTGCATCGCATCGCCTTTGCTTCGCTGGCGACTTCGGTCGTCGGGTTGAGTTTCCTTCCGATCGGCCGAACGAGCGGTGCGGATGCCGCACCTCCTGGTCCGAAATCACCGCAAAAGCAGAACGATCGCAGCGAGCTTGCGGCTCGTGTTGGTTTGGATGAGATCGATCGAACTCCGGAAGAGCGTTGGAAATTGTTGCGCGAGCGGCGGATCTACTTCGCGCATCAATCTGTTGGAAGCAACATGATGCGTGGACTTGCGGAGATTCTTCGAGCAAGACCCAGCATCGGACTTGCAACGCGAAGGCTTTCTGCGTCAAAGGGACAGCCGACGATCGATACGAGCGAGGCCTTTGAAACGGCAGGACTTGTGCATGGACCAGCAGGTGCCAATGGCGATCCTCGAGCCAAATTCGATGCGTTTGAGCGCTTTGTCACAGGTACTGGCGGGGATGCGATCGATATCGCGTTCGTCAAGTTGTGTTACGCAGACATCGATGCAACGACGAATGTCCAAACTCTGATCGACCGCTACGTTGCGATGGTGGAGCGCATCAAGCGAGCACGCCCGACGCTTCGGGTGTTGCACGTCACCGTCCCGCTCAAGGCTGCCGATCAAGGCGCGAAAGGGGCGGTGAAACGCCTCGTTGGCAATGGAACCGGCCCGTCGAACGCTGTTCGTGGTCGCTACAACGATTTGCTTCGCGCGCGCTTTCCCGCAAGTCAGGTCATCGACATTGCGCTCGCGGAGTCGCGCGGCCTCGATGGTTCGCCAGCAACATCGACCGTGGCTGGAGTTGCATGGCCTGCGCTCTGTGCGGAGTACACGACTGATGGCGGACATCTCAACGATGTGGGGCAGATGGTGGTTGCTCGCGTCATGCTGTTGAAACTTGTTGAAAATGCGGATGTGGGCAGATCGACCACCAAAGCCAATTCGAATGCGGGAGTTCGAGAGGAACGCATCGAGTCTCCGAGGACGTCGCAGCATGCATTTTGAACCGCACGTTGCCATGGCACGGCCCTTGGGCGGTGTGACGGAGGAGTTTGGACATGTCGTAGGCGACGACATTCGCCTCGCCTATGTCCATCATCGACCGGTTGCTTCGCGCGACGTGTGCGTGGTCATCCTTGGTCCGATTGGGGCGGAACGTGAGCGTGCGTATCGAACGATCGTGGAGCTCGCGCGGTCCTTGGCGCAGCGTGGATACGAAGTGCTTCGATACGACCATCGCGGCATCGGCGAGAGTGATGGTGACTTTGAAGATGCGACCATTGGGTTGTGGGCGAGTGACGCGCGGCGAGTCGTGGAGTCTGTGCGCGCCGTTTTCTCATCGAAGCGGAAGACCACGTTTCTTGGCGTTCGGATGGGCGCGTTGATCGCGAGTGAGTTGTTCGCCGATGGCTTCGGAGACGCGGCGATTTTCCTCGGATCTGGCGATGGGCAGACGCTCCTTCGTGACGCATCGCGTCGAGCGCTCGTAGCCGATTCGATGCACGGGAACGCGGCGCGGTCCGTGGACGATGACTCTTCGGCGAATTCTCCGAATCGATCAGTCGTCGGGTACTCGGCCATTTCCGCGGGGAGAGAAGCGCGGGTCGATGGCTACCTTTGGCGACCGCGACTGGTGTCCGAAGCAGCCGCGCATCGATTTCGGAAGCCAGATCATGGTGATGTTCGGCCATGGCTTCAGGTTGAACTCCGTGGTCTCGCAACGAATGCACGCAAAACGCTTGCATATACGGGGTCGGCACCTTCAGGTTTGGCAGCTTCAGGGTCGGCATCTTCAGGGTTGGCAGCTTTAGGGTCGGTGATCGGTAGCGATCGAAACGGTGATCCGCGCACAAGCCATGCAATCGCACTGAACGCGCCGAAATTTTGGGAGTCGAGTCCACAGTTGGTTCCTGAAAACGGCGAACTGTTCGACGCGATCGGAGCGTGGTGCGAGCAGATCGGTTTGGAAGAGCAGGCGAGGTGAGGCGCCTTTGCGGGTCTTGAGGCGAATGGACGCGAATTAGCGTGGGTTGTGTGGCGACTTCATGGGTACGAAAGGAGCGGAACGTGCGTCGATCCCCGAACTTCCTGTCACAAGCGAACATGCAAACTGGCTCGCACGCCACCTCGCACGCCGTCTCGCATGCGCCCGCGATTGCAGTTGCGCACGGCGTTGTCCGGCGCCCCGCGGTGCGTCGAAAGTTTGAAGTATTCAGTTGGCGGAATGAGGCGATTCTTGCGACGCATCACGTCCCCGACGACCGAATGCGGCGTTCCAATCTCGCGCTCGTTCTTGTGAATGCAGGCCCTGCACCGCGTGCTGGAAACAGTGACCTCTCCACCCGCATCGCTGATCGTGTGGCACAAGTCGGAGTTCCTTCGTTTCGTTTGGATTTTCCAGGCGTTGGTGACTCGACAGGACACTCGTACAAGCGCCTCGAGGAGTTTCGCCTCGCAGCGCAGGAAGATCCACTCGACGACGTTTTGGCCGACGTCGTGGAGCAGACGTGCGCGCGCTTTGGGATTGAGCGCGTACTCGTCGGCGGACTGTGCGCTGGCGCAGTCGTCAGTATCCGAGGAGCTCGGCGGATGGGTCGGCGTTGCGCAGGACTCGTGTTGCTTGAGCCAGACTTGCTCGACGCTCGGCTCGCAGTTGGGGGCGTTCCTGCGGGTGTTCGGGTTTCGGTGGAACGCGTTCTTCGGGGGCTCGAGCGTCGGCGGTGGACCTCGTCGATCGGGCGTTTGGCGCGCCGTTTCTACGAAGGTCTTGAGCACGGTCGAATGCCGGATGGAATTTCCCGCGACGTCGTTGATGCGTGGATCACGCTGACAGAATCGCGCGTGCCAACCTTCCTTGCCGTGGCGGAGGGGCTCACGTACGACACGTTGTGCGCGCGTGTCGCTGTTGCTTCTGGATTCGAGTTGCAGCCGATCGGCGCGCGCGAGAACAGGACGCCGCCGACGGGCGTGAGCTGTCTCAAACTCACCGGAACAAATCACTTGTTTACGGCGGGCGAGGCTCCGGATCGAATCCCTGATGCGCTTGCTGCGTGGTCGCAGAGTTTCGCGTGACGGGATACCGCGCGCAACGTGCATGAAGTCAGCGCTTGGTCCGTTGCTTCATCTCTGTGACGATGGCGCGTTGCTCATCGAGCGATCCATGGAGGAAGAGAGCGGGTAAACCCGCGGAACCGAGCGATTCGCCACTGGTGACGAGCGTGACGCGCGTTCGACGCTTGACGAAATCAATTTGCGCTGAAATCTCGCGAACATCGCGGAGTGGAATGTGGAATTCGCTCGCGACTTCGCGGACGATCACTGCATCTGCAGCGAATTCCCAGACGCATCGTTCGAGCGAGAGTCCACTTCCTTTGTGTCGCCTTCGTCGCATCCATCCGACGATGAAGAGCGCGAGTAGGGCGATCATGAGGATCGCACGGACACGCGTGAACATTCGATCAAAAGACCACGGTGTCGTGCCCCACCAGATGGCAAGCAGCAGCGCCTGCGCGGCGACCACGAGGTAGAAGAGGCTATACATCCGATTTCCGAGTTTCGCTTCGGGCGTCTCGGTTGGCGTTCCGCTGACAACGAGATCTCCCGCGAATCCCCGCGCACCGCACTCGGGACACGCGGTGTCATGCGGAATTCCTCGGCGTTGATAGCCGCAGGCGGGGCATGGAAGTTCGCCGTGCGTCAACATGCATCGGCCTGTGCTTATCGCGCAAGCAGCAGGATGGCGCCGGCACAGAGGACGAAGTAGTTTGCAAGTGTCGCCGCGCCCGCGTAATCCTTCGCGACCCGTTGGCCGAAGAAGAGCATGACGATGTTGAGCGCTGCAAGTTGTGCGCCCCAAAGCGCGACCTTCGGCCCGCTACCCATTACGAGTTGAACAACGCCTGCAGTGCACATCGCGCCAGCAGCGCACTCCAAGACCGTAATCACCACGAGCATCGGAACAACTTGTCCACGGAGCGGCGATTTTGCGAAGTGGCCGGTGAGCCACGCGAGGTTTCCTTTGAAGTCGACGACCTTGTCGATGCCAGATTGCAGGAAGCAGATCGCGAGCATCGCGCTCGTGAGAATCTGTGCGCAGGTCCAAGGATCGAGAACGGTTTCGAGTAGTTGCGTAGGCATGTATGGTCCAGAAGTTTGGGCCGCGAGCGTGACGGCACCGTCACACTGTACCGCGGAGGCCTCATGCCACGGACTTCTCCGCGCCAATCCTCACTCGCTGAGCTGTCGGAATGAGTGGCATGCCTTCCGCTACATTGAGTTTCATGGAGAAAGCACTTCCTCTCGTCGGAGCGATCGAAGCAGGGGGCACCAAGTTCGTCGTCGCGGTGGGCCGCGGGCCGGGCAAGGATTTGCTTGCGCGCGCGCAGTTTCCGACAGGCGATGATCCCGCGTCTTTGCTGGCGCAGGTCATTGCGTGGTTACGCGATGCCGAACGAGCGCACGGCACGCTCGAAGCGCTCGGCATTGCGTCGTTCGGTCCGGTCGATCTTGATCTCATTTCGCCGAAGTACGGTTGCATCACGACCACACCAAAGCGCGGTTGGAAGAACGCGGACATTGTGGGCCCGTTGCGGAGCGCGTTCCCGCATCGACCGATTGGTTTCGACACCGATGTCAACGGCGCGGCGCTTGGCGAAGGGCGTTGGGGGGCGGCACAGGGGCTCGATGATTTCGTCTACGTCACCGTTGGTACCGGAATCGGCGGTGGCGGCGTGGTGCGCGGCAAGTTGATGCATGGCCTGGTGCATCCAGAGATGGGGCACTTCCCGATGCCCGTTCTGGATGGCGATCGGTTCCCTGGTTCGTGTGCGATCCACGGACGCTGTTGGGAAGGGTTGTGCGCTGGTCCTGCGATCGAAGCGCGTACGGGCAAGCCCGCGGCGGAGATCTCCGCAGATGACCCTGTCTGGGACATGACGGCGCGCTACATGGCGCATGCGTTTGCAACGCTCACGTATGTGCTTTCGCCGCGGCGCATCATCTTTGGTGGAAGTGTTCGAAAAGGGGGAAAGTTCGGCGAAAGCGCGTTCTTTGCGAAGACACGCACACATCTTCTCGAGGTGCTTGCTGGCTACATCGATTCGCCGTCGCTGACTCCATCGGGCGTGGAGCACTTCATCGTTCCACCGGCGCTTGGCGATGACGCGGGTGTCTGTGGTGCGATGGCGCTCGCACATGATGCGCTGCAAGCGTCACGGTCTGTAGACACAAGGAAGGACTGAAAATGGCGAAGAAATCTGCGAGAAGTTCGGCGAGCACAGCTCGCAAGACTTCGCCGGACAAGCCGCGACTGCTCTCAGGCGGAAATCCTCAGATTCCGCGAGGCGACGGCGATGCGCCAGTCGCTGCGTACATCGCGGCACTTCCGGATTGGAAGCAAGACGTCGGCGAACGCATCGATCGCGCGATCATGGAAGCCGTGCCGCACGCGAAGAAGGCCGTGAAATGGAATACGCCGTTCTATGGCGTTGAGGGCCACGGTTGGTTTCTCGCGATGCATGCGTTTGCGAAGTACATGAAGATCACGTTCTTTCGCGGCACTTCGCTTGATCCGCCGCCGCCGATTTCGTCGAAGGTTCCGGAAGTTCGCTACTTGCATGTCGATGAGAGTGGCGCATTGGATGAAGCCCAATTCAAGCGTTGGGTGAAAGCGTCGAGCGTCTTGCCTGGCGGCGACGGACTTGGACCCTGCTGAGCGGTGCGTCTTGGCGAAACGCGGCTGACTCCACAGCGTGCCGGGTGAGTTCGGCTGCGCGAGTGTGGTTTCATCACAGAGAGAGCCAACACGAACATCGCGTGCTCTCTCTCAGTCAAAGAGCACAATCGAAGCACACGAGCGACTGTCCAACACCGCGCGCTGCGTCAACCCCAACGAGCGAGCAGCAATGAGAGGTCCGCCGCACCGACGTCGCCGTCCCCATTGAGATCGGCATCGCATGCACCCTTTCCGCACGGGCCCCACGACGCCAGAATGTTCGACAGGTCGGCGGCATCGATGCTGCCGTCACAGTTGAAGTCTCCTGGGTCGCATGGCGGCGCAGTCCAGAGGCGCTCCACCGTGTCGGTTGCGGCAATGACAAGGCTCCCATCGGCTGCGAGTGAGGGTCCACCTTGGCTGACGCCCACAATCGGTAGGCTCCAGCGCTCGTTGAGTGAGGGGTCGAACGACCGGATTTCGGCGAGCGATCCGCCCGCGCCGTTCGAGTTGTTGTGAAAGATGCGTCCGAGCGCATCGACTGCCACCAGGGATGAGGTGAAGCCACTCGGGCTGAGCACCGGGCTCGGCGACTCGGCGCGCAGCGTGCCTGTGAGCTGGTCGCGGATCTGCAGCCGTCCATCTGGTCCGAGCATCGTCACGCCACCGTCCGGCGTGATTGCGTGGCGCGCAAACGGCTCGGTGTAGGCCTGCGCGCTCCAGAGAAGTTCGAAGCCGGTTCCTGTGTCGCGGAACGCATAGAAGCGGTCTTTGGTCGGGCCCTCGTTACTCGCTCGTAAGTAGAAGACGAGCCCGCCGGGCGCGCAGAACGGTGACGTCTGGTTGAGGAAACCAGGCATGATCTGGCTGCTGTATTGCCGCTGGCCGGTGGCGGCACTGAAGCGCGAGATCCTCTGTCCACCGGGTCCAATCTCGTCGAGATAGATCGCATCGCCGTCGCGCGCCGGGCCGCAGTTGCCGCTTACGCTGCAGGTGCGCGTGACGTTCCAGACCGTCGTACCCGTCTGCGCGTCGAGCCGCCGCATCGTCGTGTTGCTTGCGAAGATCGGGTCGCCATTGTCCATGAAGACCACGCCGTCGTAGGAGCCGGTGCTCACCTCGTCGGCCGACACCCAAAGCAACGCTCCGGTTGCGGCGTTGAGGCAGTGGACGCGTGCCGATGCACTGGCGCCATTGCCGCCGCGCCCGACGAACACGCGCCCATCGCGCGCGCCGTACACGACCGTCGTCCAGTCGCCCGCCTCGAACGGGCAGTCGAAGGTCCACAGCGTCGCGCCCGTCTGAAGGTCGAGGCAGTGGACGCGCGCCTCACCCGGCGGTGGGTTGTATGGCGCCTGCGCGTAGGTCTGCCGCACCATAAAGACGCGGTTTCCCTCGATGAGGGGGACGTACGAGATCAAGCACGTCATATTCGTGCGCGACCAGATTTGCGTGGCCGTCGACGGGCCGATGGCGCTCGTGAGGCCGTTCGTGCGTGGGCCGCCCCCGAGGTTCGACCAGTCGGCGTGTGCGGCAGACGTGATCCACGCGGTGGCGAACAGGGTGGTGCACGCGATGTTGCGGAGGTGTCGGAGCGCGGTCTGCATGGACGACTCGAGATGGAGGGACGGAGGCCTCCCGGGAGGCGAACTGAATGTGCCGTCGCCTCGACGGGTATGCAAGAGCGATCGCCGCGTCCCCGGGGAGTTCTTCCATGTTGTACCCGGAACCGGGTACTGCATCGGCGCGAGCCCGACGCTTCGGTCTACTCCAACATGAAGTCGTGGAGTTGCGCGACGCGTCGGATGCCGAGCTTCCGGTAGATCCTTTTGCACAGCGTATCGACGGTCAGTTCCGCGATTCCAAGCCGTTGTGCTACCTCCGCGCGTGGCTGCCCATCGCGCAGCGCGCGCGCAACTTGGCGTTCGCGCGCGGTGAGCGCTTCGTGCGCAACGCCGCGGACGGACTTTCGTTCCTCAACCGTGTTGTTCGACACGAACTCGACATGTGGCTGCGGCAGCACGTGCCCAGCAAGCGGCTCGATGCGGATCGCCATCCCGTGGTTACAGCGCAGCGGTGCGCCCGAGCGATCGGGGCCGTGCTTGTCGCCGAGGAGCCGCACGAACTCCTCGACGCGCGCGATGCGTCGCTTCAGTTCTTTCATGTCTTCATCATCAAGCACCATCGGACCGCAGTGATGGAAGTGCCACGTATTCGGCCCAGTTGCGCCGATCGTCCGTCGCGCTTTGAAGAGGATGTTCGCCATTTCAGTGTTGATGAAAGAGGCGACATCGTTCACGATCTTCCGATGCGCAGGGTCCGATGCATCGACCACGACCGAGATTTCCTGCATCGTGACCTCGTAGGCAACGGCGCGCCGCCGTCCCCGTGCCTTGAGGGTGGTCACGAGATTCGCACGTGCGAGGAGGTCAAGCGCTGCGTGCACGCTTGCAACGTTGCGCGCCGTGCGGCGCGCGAGCGTGGCAGCTTCCAGTGGACGCCGTGCGCGGCGGAGGCACTCCCACAGGCCCATCGCCTCAAGGTTCTTGATCGCCTCGAGCAGTCCGGGATGGAGGAGAGCGATTGGTTTGCGCGGCATGGGGGCGGGAGGCTACCTGCTGCCGCGCCCTCCCGTCTCACCCTCACCAAGTCCGCGCGAGTCGCTGCTTGAGCGACTTGCGGCTGCGCACATCGAGCTTGCGGTACGCGCGGGCGAGAAGCGTGGCGATGGTGTTGACGGAGATGCCGATTTTGGCGGCGATCTCGTTCCGGCGCATGCCGGAGGCCACCAACGTCGCGACTTGCCTTTCGCGTGGTGTCAGCAGCGCGTGCTTCGCCTGCGGCTGCGCCGCCACACACAGGCGCGAACGGCTGGCCACGCGGATCGCGGGCGACGGCAGCAGAGGCTTCACCGTCGGCGCAAGCTGAATCGAGAGGACATGGTCACAACCATGCCGCCCCGCATGCGCTTTTCCGCGGCGAGTTGCCGCGATGTCGTCGAGGTAGTCGTACACCGAGCGGATGCGTCGCAGGAACTCTTGCCATTCCTCTGGGCGCAGGTCGAGTTTCACGCGTGCGTCGATCCGGCGTTGGTGATCCGCAAGTGGACCGGTCATGCGCATCGCGTCACCCAGCGCATCGGCGATGTCGGCGGTCGCTGCGCGGAAGTGCGCATGCACGGAGGCGACATGCTCGGGGCGATTTGGATCGGCGATGATGGTGATCTGCTCGCACGTCGCGGCGAATCGGTTGGTGCGAGTCCCGCGCGCGCGAATGCGGCGCAGCAGGCCGATCTCAAGCAGCGAGTCGACGAGATCTGTGACAGTGCTGGCCGACAGGCCGGAGGTCTTCGCGAGTTCCGCGATTGATACACCACTTCGCGCGCGACGGACGAGTTCGAACAGCCCGCCACGCACGGGATCGCCGAGCATCGCCATCACGCGTGTATCTTCGACATCGAACTCGCCGGGCGCGCTGCTAGAAATGGGTGAAGTGGCCATCGGGGCGTACGATACGGACGCTCGCACGACGAGTTGCGCGACGCGAACAGCGGTGAGATGCGCGCGCGATGTCATTGATATCCGTCATACGAAATGGACTTTGATGAGCCGCCTCGCGTCTTGACGCTGGTCGATGACGCGCCTGTAGGACGGCAACCCTCAAACACGCCCGCACCGCGTCGATGACGAATCTGCGTTCCCGCAACTGCGAAAGCGGTCGCGCACAGCGTTCGAGTTTGGCGCGTGCCGAGGGTTTCAGAAGGACTTCTGAAGGACTTCTGAAGGTCTTGCATCGGTCTCTCCACTCGTCATGTCGCTCGGAAGCAACCCATGATCATCGTCCGTCTGCGCAGCATCTCTGGTCGCATCATCTCTTCGCTCGCTGTCGCGGGCGTGTCCCTCACGTCTCTCGTCTCTCTCGAGTCCGTCGCTGCGGTCCACGCCCACCCGATGGCGCAGCAATTCGTCCAAAGTCCGCGCGGAACGATCGCGCAACCGACCGCGGCGTCGGACATCGTTGATACAGCGATCGCCGCCAAGTTCACCACGCTCGCCCGGGCGCTCGAGGCAGCAGGGCTGGTCAACGCGCTCAAGGGCGCCGGACCTTTCACGGTCTTCGCGCCCACCGACGATGCGTTCGCCGCACTCCCAAAGGGCACACTCGATTCGCTGCTCCTTCCAGAGAACAAGGAGCGCCTGCGCGACATCCTCACCCATCACGTCGTGCCCGGTCGCCTGCTCTCCTACGAGGTTGGCAACATCGACGTCCCGCAGATGGCGCGCACCGCCGCGGGCGACCGCGAGTCGATCGGCGCGGACGACGGCGGATTCCGCTTCGGCGACGCGCGCGTGGTGCGCCCTGACATCGGCTGCAGCAACGGTGTCATCCACGTGCTCGACCGAGTGGTGCTTCCAAAGGAGCAGCGCTCCGAGCAGAAGATGAAGATGGAGATGAAGGAGGCCACGCCCGCGGACCTGCTTGCGGCCCTTCGCGCCGTGCCGGATGGTCGGTTCTCGACGTTCGTTGCCGCGGTGGAGGCCAGCGGCGCCGACCAAGACTGGGCGCAGCGAGAACCTGAGCGCAGTTGGACACTTTTCATTCCAACCAACGACGCCTTCGCACGCCTCTCCGACGCGGAGCGGTCCGCGATCCTCGACCCGAAGAACCGCGACGTGCTGCGTGCCTTGCTCGACTGGCATGCGCTCCCGAAGCTCCAGGCCTGGGGCTTCGACTTCAACGATGGGGAGCGCGGTCCGGCGATGATCTCGGAGAACAACGACCGGTTCGTGCTCGATGTCCTCTCAAACGGCACGGTCTTCGTCTACCGCATGCGCTCCGGCGGCGTCCCGCGCTCCGCGGAGGAGCCGTTCAAGGCGCGCATCGTCGCGGGAGACATCGCCGTCGGCGGCAGCGTGGTGCATGTGGTTGACCGCGTCATCGTGCCACCGCAGTTCGAGAACACGCTCATCGCCTCGCAGGCGTACCGCGAGAAGGATGTCGAGGCGTTCGCGATGGCTGGCTTCGTGCAGTTCCGCACGCTGTACATGCTGCGGGACACGATGCGCCAAGCCGAATCGCTCAATGACGAGGCCGCCGTCGCGCTGTACCGCTTCGGCCTGCGCCTTCTTGAGGATGTCGTGGTCGTGAGCCGCACCGGCGTCCTCCTCACGCGCGACATGAATTCCGACCGCCGCGAGGTGCTGCGCGACTGGCTTCGCGCACGGATCGACGACCTTGATCGCGTCTGGTACGCAATGTTCATGAAGAACAGTCCGGCTGCGACGACGCTGTCGGCACCGCTTCCCGCCAATGTGCTTGCTGCACGCATGGATATGCCGCCTGTCGCGCGCGCTTCCGTCGCAACGGTTGCGAGCGCGTCTGTGGCCACGACCGTCAGCGTCGCTACAGCCACGACGGCGAGCGCTGATCCAACCACGACGGCGAGCGCTGATCCAACCACGACGGCGAGCGCGTCGTCCACGCCCGACTGGTGCGAGGTCATTGAGCGCGAGGTCGACGCCAAGGTCGTCACCGATGCGGCGATGCGCGACGCCATCGCGCGGACTGGCCTCCCGTGGCGCGTGCGCGACAAGGCTTCGGGGATTGAAATGCTGCTGGTCCCGCCGGGACAGTTCAAGATGGGCAAGAGCGCTGGCGACGCAGAGGCCGTCGCGAACGAGGTTCCCGCGCACAGCGTGACGCTCACCGATCCGTACTACCTCGGTCGGTACGAAGTGACGCGCGAGGAGTGGAACAAGGTCCGAGGCTCAAATGAGAAGACCGGATCGAAGCGCGTGCAGCCGGGGGTCGAAGGCGCAGCGGTCGAGGTCGGGGGCGGCGCGACGATCGTGGTGAGCGGCGGCGTGCAGCTCGTCGATCAGCAGGGGAATGCGGTCGAGAGCCGTATGGAGGCAGAAGCCGGTCCGGGGGGCGTCATCACCTTTACCACCACCGCAATTGGCGACGAATCGGCCCCTGCGCCCGACTCGCGCAGTGGACTTCCCATCACGGCTGGATGGACCACGTCCGCCGAGTTCTGCAGCAAACTCGGCATGCGCCTGCCGACCGAAGCCGAGTGGGAGTATGCGTGCCGCGCGGGCGTCGATGCGCCGCGCTACGGAGAACTCGACGCGATCGCGTGGCACCTCGGAAACTCAGCAGGCCGTAAGCAGCCCGTCGGCACAAAAGCAGCAAATGCGCTCGGCTTCCACGACATGATCGGCAATGCGTGGGAGTGGGTGAACGACTGGTACGGCGACTACACCCGCTCGGCAAAGACGAACCCCAAAGGGCCAGAGTCGGGAACATCGCGCATCGCGCGCGGCAGTTACTTCAACTATGAGGAAGGCTTCTGTCGGTCTTCGCGTCGGTACGAAATTCAGTCCGCCGAATTTGGCGGGTCGACGGGCTTCCGAGTGGCGCGCAATCCGTGAGTCAGGCACTGACCAAGGTTGCACCGAAGTGTGTGTGATCGGCGTCGCCCTCGCGCACTCGTGTCATCGTTCAGTCGAGTTGGAATTGTCGCAATCGCAGTAGTGCATTCCCGATGACAGAAGTAGGGGAGGGAGATGCGCTTCTTGCAGTTTCAAGCAGGCTGCTTCGCATCTTCCCCGCGCCTGCTTGCGAAATGGCCCTCACGCTCGGGCCGTCCTGGCTGCCCCCCGCGCGTCATCTCTTCGACAGCCAGCGAAACCCGACGTGGTTTCCATACCGGAGGTCCTCATGGTTCGTGTTCTTGGCGTGATCTCGGCGGCGGTCATCGCCGCCCTCGTTCCTTCGGCGAACGCCGATGTCCCGTTCCAGCAACTCGCCGACTTCGGCCTCGGCGGCTCGCCGTCCGATGTGAACGCCTCGGGCGTGATCGTCGGATCCGTGCGGGTCGAGCGCGAAGGGTTCGGTGCGTCTGTGCCCGTGCTCTGGCAGACACCGACCTCGGCGCCTGTCGAGATCCCGAGCCCACGCGGTGGGTACGCGGTCGCCATCAACTCGAACGGCGACATCATCGGCACGGAGTTCCAAGAGTCGGGGCCCTACGGAGTTCCGGTTGTTTGGTCAAACGGCCAACGGTTCGAACTTCCTGATCTCGGCGAGGGTGGCTATGCCAACGACATCAACGAGGCCGGCGTGATCGTCGGGTCCGTGATCGTGAAGGGCAACTACCGCGCCGCCCGCTGGGTGAACCTCGAACTCGAGCTGCTGCCCGTGCCTGACTTCCAGACCGACGACGGCATCGTGTGGAGCCTTGCGAACAGCATCAACT
>CAIWCL010000229.1 GCA_903911205.1 uncultured bacterium | reverse complement strand
CGAGGACGGCGCGCCGCACTTCACCATCGCTGCCGCCAACATCGAGATGTATCGCCCGCAGATTGAGGCGCTGGGTATCGCGCCGCTTGCATTGGCTTCGGGGGGCGACGTGCGCGCGGGCGTCGACGTTGTCGCGATGGGCCACACCATCGCGCGCAATGATGATGGTGTCCAACAAGGTGCAGCCGCGCACGCGCTCTTTGATGGCACGGTATCGGCACGCAAAAATCCACCGTCGGGCCCCGCGTACCTTCAGACGAGCGCGCAGTTTGAAGAGGGTTGCGCGGGCGGACCGCTGTTCTTGAAGTCGACGCAAGAAGTTGCGGGAGTTCAACTCGATCCGTGGTTGACGGCCGATCGTCGGCTTGTTCTGCTCGCAGACGAGATCGCGGATGTCACCGAAAACGGCGTGCAACTTGGCGCGTTGCGGAAGACCGTGGATGCCGCCGCGCTTCGACAAACCGGAACTGCGGAAGGCGTCAAAGAAGCGGTGGAGTGGCCGCTCTTTCCCGAGTTTGAGGCTGAGATCATCGCGCTTGAAGCGGAAGGTTGGCGGATCCGCGCGCAAGAGATTGTGGTCACAGGTGCCGATGGACTTGCGGTGCTCACGCACGCCGTGACGTCGCCGCCGAATGCGCAAGTGGCGCTCGCGGTGCTTTCGCGCGAAGCAGTTGTTCCGATTGAGATCGGTCCGTTTGAATCGGCCGCGGGCTCGATGACGGCGCATCGCGTTGGTGGTGATGCGTGGAGTTCATCGATCGTCGTTGCGACCGACGCGTCGCGAAGCACGTTCGTTTCGATTCCTACCGCAACGCGCGTGGCCGTCACGATTCGCACAACGTTCTTGGGGCAACCCATTCGCGGTCGTGTCGCGTATCTCTTCCTTGAACGTGATCCAAGCGCTGCGCCGACGGGTGTGCCTGCAAGCGCGGCTTCAGGTTCGAGCACAGGTTCAAACGCAGGTTCAGCCGGAACTCCTGCAGTTCCGGCAACGACTCCGCCGGCGCAATCACCGGGTTCTTCAACGTCACCGACGACGGTTCCTGCGGCAACACCCTCTGCAACTCCTTCCGCAGCTCCCGTGAGCGCTCCGCCTCCGAGCGCAGGCGGCCTCGCGTCGATTGTGGAGTTTGATCCGAACTACTGCAATCCCGAAGTCTTCGCGTCGAGCATCATTGGATTGACAGCGTTCGATGAGAGGTGGCTCAGCATTGATCCTGTCACGGGTGCCAAAAATCTGCAGCCGTTGGTGGAGGCACTTGGGGCTGAACTTGATCCGAACGGGAACGACGATGCACAAACGGCGTTGCTGAAGAATGTGCGTCGCGCGTCGATTGGATTCTCCACGGCAAATTTCCTTTCGTCGCGGCCTGTCTTCAACGCCGTGTTTCGCGGGATTCCGAATGGAACGAAGGTCGCGGTGTATGCCGAGGTTCGACCGCACGGGCAACTTGAGTTGATTCCGACAGGCAGGCAGTTGCTGGTGTCGTCGTCTTCCGACACGATTCCGTCAGATCTTGGTGGAAGCGTGCCCTTGGCGTTCCCTTGGAATCAAGATCGTTTGCATCAACTGCGTGCGCCGGTCGATATCTCCGTGGAACTCATCGCGAAGTACGAGGACGGCACCGAAGATCGAGGCGTTGAACAGTTCCGCGTACTTCCTACAAGCGACGTGGAGCATGATTATCCGTGTGGCCTTGCGTGGGCGGCGATGGTGGATGAATCACATCCATACATTCGCACCATCGTCAATCGCATCAATCAGGATCCGAAGCTTGTTCGCGCGGGTGTCTCGCTCACGGGAACGGGAGGCGACGCAAAGGACCAGTTGCTGTCGGCGTACCTTGTGTGGGAAGAACTTGTACGACGTGGGCTTCGCTATCAGAATCTCCCCGGGACATCGGTGACGAACGCACAGCGTGTTCGTCCCGTCCATGAGTCGCTCTGTGATCGCAATGCGAACTGTGTGGACGGCGCTGTGTTGTTCGCGAGTTTCTTGCGCGCAATTGGGTTCGATTCGTACATCGTACTTTTGCCTGGGCACGCGCTCGTTGCGGCACAAATCTCGGGCGGTCCGACACTCTTCATCGAAACGACGGCACTGGGAACACCTGTGGCAGCCGATCCACAAACGCCGTACGACGCGCTCTTTCGAGAGTTGACCACTGCGCATCCCTTTGTTCGCAATCAGCCCACGCTTTCGCAGTTTGAGCAAGCGTGTGCGGCCGGTAATGAGGCATTTATTGCTGGTTTGATGCAAGCGGAGAGTTCGCTTGAAAGATGGAATGTCGTCGCAGCACAGGGTGATCCGCAACTTCCGGATGGCTCGTGGCGACCCGAGGCAATACGCGCGCTTGCTGAGCTCTCGAACCAATTGCTCGTTGTGGAACTCACCGAGGCGCGGCACCTTGGTGTTCGCCCCATTGGAGTCCCGCCCGATCTCGAACAGCGTTATCCACTTCCAAAGTAATCAAAGTAATCAAAGGCAATCGCGAGTCGCTTCGGCCACGTTGGTTGTTTGAGCTCACTTCACTTTGCATCACCCATGTCGACTCGCGCTCCCTCAACTCCGACGCACTCTGCTCGCTCACTCGTCTCTTCCGTGACATGCCCGCACTGTTGGACGGAGTTTCCGCCTGCGCAGGTGCGATTTGTGGCTGAACATGCGGCGCTGCAGGGCGATCCTGTGCTCGGTGAGTCTGCGGCCATGCGCTTTCTGCCGAGCCGTTTCGATGCCCGTGGCCGCGCGATTGATCCGCTCGGTGCGACTGCATCGCGCATGGCGTGCATGCGTTGTCATCTCGAGATTCCGGCTGCTGCGCTCGAGCTTCCACAGGCGATTGTTTCGATCGTCGGCGCGCCCGCGTCGGGCAAGTCGGTGATGCTTGCGGCCGCAAGTTTCAGTTTGCGCAGCGGACTTGTGGTCGATGGACTTGAATTCATCGACGCAGATCCGTCGCTGAATGACCTCACGCTCGAACTGGAAAGTTCGCTCTTTCGTTCGTCGACACCTGACAGCCCCGCGATGATCGCGAAGACCGATCTGGCAGGGCGTCTCTATCGCTCGTTTCGTATCGGTGATGCGAATTGGACGGCTCCGAAGCCGCAGCTCTTTGTCGTAGGCCGCGGTGGTCGACGTCACTTGCTGTGTCTCTACGACAACGCCGGCGAACACTTCCTGCCCGGCGCAGACGCGCCGCATGAACCGGTCACGCGGCACTTGGGAGTTTCGCGTTCGCTCGTCTTCGTGGTCGACCCAACGCAAGATCAACGAGTCATCGAGCGCCTCGGCGGACGCGAAGCGGTGCAAGCGGTGGGTGGCGCAGGCAGCATTGATCAACGGCAAGATCTCATACTCATCGAAGTTGCGAATCGTGTGCGCCGTTTGCGCGGACTGTCGGCGTACGACCGGCTTCCGTTTCGCATCGTGCTTGCGCTCTCGAAAGCAGATATCTGGGGCGCGGTGACGGAGCCGCCGATCGCCGCAGATTTCGGTGGATTTCGAGCGGCACAATCGATTGCGGTGCCGCCGCGTGACGTGTTGCAACGCGCCGACGCGACCTGTCGTGATTTCCTCGCGCGCTACATGCCCGAACTACTCGCAACCGCGCGTGCGCTTGACCCTGATGTGCGCATCGTTCCTTTCAGCGGACTCGGCACCGCACCGAGTTCGGCAACGATGGGCGCACGTCTTGCTATTCGCCCGCGCGATGTGAAGCCCGTGTGGCCGGCTGCGCCGCTGGTGGTCGCGCTCGCTGAAGCTGAGCCTGCGCTCTTTCCGGAGCAGGCGATTCGATGAGTTTCGAAGTTGTGCATACCTCGGTCGCGCGCGGACTCCGTGGAGAGTCAGGTTTCGCTACCGCGATTTTGACGCGTGGATTGCCTGCAGGTCTTGAGTCTGGCTTGCAAGACGTCAGCGGCTATGACCACGATCATGTGCGCGCGGTCGGCGTGGATACGGTCGAATGGGCGCATCGCATCGTGACGGTGCGTGGTCGACCGTATACCGTCCTTTCACGAATTGGGCCGAATGGTGTCGACGCGAGTCGTCGTCCGAATCGCATCGCGCATCACCTCGTACTTGAGCCGCATGAGCGCGCACCGGGCGGTCCGGCCTGGATGCTCGGACAGTTCGGTGCGTTTGAAACGGGTACGCCCGAGGTTGCTGAACGTACGGCGCCGCCACAACTCCCGGCGGGCGATCTCGCGGTGCGGCCCGCCAACGCTTGGAATGCCGCTGGATTTGATCCAGGTTGGGCCGGAGTCATTGCGCAGACATTGCTCGATGCACCGCAATCAACGGTCTACGTCGTGATGCCAGACTCGCTCGATGTGTTACCGCTTGTCATTGATGTCCTCGCGCTTCTTCCCGCCGAACGCCGTTGGCATGTCACGTTTTCAACGCGGCCGCTCGTGATGTTGCCTCATGTGCGATGCCAATTGCGATTCGTTCGCGCAGAGGCGCCTGGTCTCGCGCGCATGCTCGCTGAACCCGGTGTGCGAGTCGTGCGGGTAGAGCATGACGCCGACGCCGGCGATAGTGATGCCGCGATCGCTGCGCGACGTGGTGCGCTCGTGGAGCCTTCCTATCGACCCGCGAATACGAAAGTGCATCCTGTCCTTGGCAACGCGAGCACGACCAATCGCACAGCAGACAGTACGGCAGACAGAACGGAGACGCGTGGCGACGATGCGCGCGATGAGACATCGTTTACGTTCTCATCTGCTGCGGCGGTCGACACGGAAAGTGCCTTCGCGCAACCTGCAACGTCGGCCCGCGCCGCATCTGCTGCGGAACGAAGCCATCGCAGTCACGCGCGCGGTGCAAACGATGGTGCACGCGATGGTGCGCATGGCGGTGGAACTGAGAGTGGTCGCGACGCGATGGGCGCGTTCGAATCGCGCGAGCGAGTGCAGTGGCCGCCGTTTGCAATCGCGCTTGTCATCTACTCCGGGCTTGCATCGCTCGGCGCATTGATTCTTTTTCTCCTCGCAGCGTTGGATCGCTGATTACTCGCGGAAATGTGGTTGGAGCATCGCATGAGTCAGAACCCAAGTGTTCGCACAATTCGAGAGTCCCTCCTCGCGACCAACCGTGCGACTTCGGTTGATCCGATTGCGATTGAGGCGTTGCGCGGGGACATCGTCGCGCGCGTCGAGGAGATCCGCCGTGCGATGGATCGGGCGTTTGAGTTCTCAACCAAAGGTCTTGTGAGCGAGGCGGCATCGGTCGTCACCGACTTTCCGGAGCTCGCGCAGGAAGCGGATGCGCTGCTCGAGATCGCAACGATGGAACCCAATGTTTCGGCGAGTTGGCGCGCAGTGATGGGCGCCACGATGCGCGATGATCAGTTGCCGCGTCGTGACGAGATCGATCGTTTGGCGGCCATCGCCATGCGTGCGGAGGAGTTGCGCCCGCAACTTGACGCGCTTCGTTTGAGCGCGCTTCGCCGCGAGCCAATTCTTGCCCGTATGCGTATTTTGCGACGCCTGCGCACGGAAGATTCGCGCAATCGCATGTGGCTCGATCAGATTGAAGCGCTCGAAAATGAGTGGTTGCGATCGATGGGTGAATTGAGGAATCGCGTTGCGACACGCGAAGAACTTGATGAAGCGTTGGTCGCGCTTGAAACCCATGATTGGGTCGCGAGTGTTCCGCGTGGGCTTCGAGAAGAACTGTTCGCGAGGGTGAAGCCGCTGCGCGCGGAAGAAGCGGGTGGGCGATATCAGCAACTCGCGGATGAGATTCACGCCGCCGCGTCACGCATGGATCGCGGCGATTTGCTGCGACTCGAAAAAGAGTGGGCTGCGGTGCATCAAGAAACCGGCCGCATGCCTGCGGATGATTTGACGCAACTCGTCGCGCCTGCCTTCGCATGGCTGACGCGCATCGAGGCAGAGGAAGCAGAAGAGCGCGCCTTTGAAGGCGAAGTTGAGCGGCTTGAAGTGCTGCTGAATGAGCGGCGTGGAGTTTCCGAAATCGAATCGCAGGTTGCCGTCCTTCGCGATGCAGGGCGCGCGGCGCCAGAGGGTCTTGTCGAGCGCGCACTTCAATATGTCGAGGCGGAGCGCGAGAAGACTCGGCGTCGCCATCGATTGGTGCTGGTTGGTTCAGTTGTCGGTGCAGCCGTTCTTGTGGCGGTGGGTGCGATTGCGCTCAAACTTCACGCCGCGCAGCGTGAACGCGAAGGACTACTCGCGACGCTTCGGGATGCGGTTGTAGCGAAAGATGCAGCGCGACTTGGGCCGCTCGTCGTCGAGATTCGCGCGGAGGTCGATGAGCCCGGCCCAGAACTCGCTTCGGCGTTGATTGAAGCGGATGCAGTCTTGGGTGCGCGAGCCGCGCGAACTGCTGAGATTCGGGCGTTGCTCGCGTCGGCGGAGAAGGAACTTTCGGCGAGCCCCACCCGCGCCCGTTTGGCCGTTTTG
>CAIWCL010000228.1 GCA_903911205.1 uncultured bacterium | reverse complement strand
GGTCGGTCGAGGAGTACTGCTCGTCGAGCGCACGCAAGAACGTTGTCGCGGCGAGCTTCGTCGACTGGTCGATTCGCATCGCCAGGACGTCCTTCTTTGTGACTTCGAGTTCGATCCACGAGCCACGTTCAGGGATGACGCGCGCTTGGTGGAGCGGTCGGTCGCCGAACGAGCTCACGATCGAGAAGTCAACACCGGGCGAGCGGTGGAGCTGGCTCACGATGCAGCGTTCGGCGCCGTTCACGATGAACTCGCCGCCGCCCATCATGATCGGAATCTCGCCGAGGTAGATTTCCTCTTCGGCGATTTCGCTCGTGCCTTCGCGTACGAGACGAACACCAACGCGGAACGGCCGACCGTAGGTCAGGCGAAGTTCGCGGCATTCGTCGGCCGTGTAGCGAGGCTCATCGAGCTTGTAGTAGAGGTACTCGAGCTTCATCGAGCCGTCGTAACTCTCGATCGGGAAGACTTCCCGCATGAGCGCCTCAAGGCCGAGCGACGTCGTGCGCTCGTCATGAGACATTTCGAGTTGGAGGAAACGCCGATAGGCGTCTGCCTGCACGCGGGTCAGAACTGGCACGGGGAGGGCATCACCGCGCTTCGAGAAGTCCCGAATCGTCTTGGACGACATCAAAGAGTCCCCTACAAATGAAAGCACCAGACCGGGATCGCCAGCCAGGTGTCAGATTTTCAGAGTGTGATCAGCGGATGCTTCAAGCGAAAGCCGCGCCCGATAGGGAGATCACGAGTGTAGACACGATTCCCAGAACCCTCAACCGATCCGGTGAACTTCCAGGAAGTTTCCGGACAGCCGGCTTGGGGACTGGGATCCCCTCGCCGCCGCCGCAGAGGCGCGGGCGCCCGGGAAACCCGGACGCCCGCTTCTGCGTCGATTCGGTATTACTCGGCAGCCGCGTCGGCGCCGGCAGCCTTGAGGACGTCGACGAGCTTCGTCGCGTCTTCCTTGCTGACGTTTTCCTTGACAGTCTTCGGCGCGCCGTCGACGAGGGCCTTCGCTTCGGCGAGACCGAGGCCGGTGGCTTCGCGGACGGCCTTGATGACGGCGATCTTGTTCGTGCCGGCGCCCTTGAGGACGACGTTGAACTCGGTCTTCTCAGCAGCCTTGGCAGCGCCAGCGCCACCGTCGCCAGCAACGACAACCGCGCCAGCAGCTGGCTCGATGCCGTAGGTGACCTTCATGTACTCGGTGAGCTCGACGGCTTCCTTGATGGTGAGGGTTGCGATCGAATCGCCGAGGGTGCTGATCTTTGCGTCAAAGGTCTTGGTTTCGGACATTTTTCGTACTCCGCGGCTTTCGCCGCTGTCATGTCACCGAGAGGCGCCGCAACGCGCGGCATTTCATCCCAGAGATTCGCATCTCTTGCGGGACCAGTCGGTGACGGACTGGATCCTGGGTGGATACTTGGTTTTGAACTTGCACACACACCGCTATTCACGCGGCCCGATCCGCGCCGGAGCGCAGATCGGTCTACAACTTCGAAATCGCTTCGCCCTTCTCGAGTTTCTCCTGAATCGTCTTGACGCAACCCATGATGTTGCGCGCGGGCGAGAGAACGAGAGTGACGACCTTGGCTTGAGCTTCTTCGCGGGTCGGGAAGCTGCCAAGCTTCTTGACGCCCGCGTCGCCCTCGTAGAACTCGCCGTCGAAGATCGCGCCCTTGAGCACAATCTTCTTCTCAGCCTCAGCGGCCTTGACGATTTCACGGGCGACGATGATGGCGCTCTCGGCTCCGGTCAGCATTGCCGACGGACCCTTCAGTGCCTTCTCAAGCGACGCGAGCGGTCCACCCTTGAAGGTGCGACGCGCGAGCGCGTTCTTGACGATGGTGATTTTGATGCCCTTTTGGTGAAAGTTGCCACGCATCGACGTGGTTGCCTTCGCATCGAGGCCGCGGATTTCCACAACGACGGCGCCAGTGACGCCTTCGAAGCGGCGGCTGTACTCCGACGCGATCATGTCCTTGACTGGCTTGCTCATGACTATTCCTTCTTTCGCGATGAGTTTCGCGATGAGTTTCGCGTGACTCGCGTGAGAGTTAGACAGAAACCTGAACGCCCGGGCTCATGCAGGCCGCGACCACGCACTTCTTCACGTACGTGCCCTTGGCAGCAGCAGGCTTGACCTTGTGGATGTTGGCGACGAAGGCCTCGAGGTTCTCGACGAGTTTCACGTCGGCGAACGAGAGCTTGCCGATGACGCCGTGGACGTTGCCGCCGTCGTCATTGCGATACTCTTGCTTGCCGTTCGCGTATTCCTTCACCGCGTTGATCACGTCTGGAGCAACGGTGCCAGCCTTCGGCGAGGGCATGAGACCCTTCGGACCGAGGACCTTACCGAGCTTCGAAACGACGCGCATCATGTCTGGGCTTGCGACGGCAACGTCGAAGTCCATCCAGCCACCTTCGATCTTGGCGACGAGGTCATCGGCACCAGCTTCGACGGCGCCAGCAGCCTTCGCGGCGGCAACCTTATCTGACTGGCAGAAGCAGACGACGCGAGCCGTCTTGCCTGTACCGTGCGGAAGGCCGATCGAACCACGAATGATCTGATCTGCCTGCTTCGGATCGATACCGAGTTGCATCACGACGTTGACCGTCTGATCAAACTTCGGGGTCTTGAACTTGCGGAGTGCGGCGATGGCTTCGGATGCCGAGAGAATGTTCTCAGTGGCAACCGCGAGATTCGCCTTGCGACGCTTGGAAATCTTTGCCATAGGATTTAGCCCTCCACCGTCGCGCCCATCGAGCGCGCAGTACCAGCGACGACACGCATCGCGGCTTCAATGTTGGTGGTGTTGAGATCCTTGAGCTTCTCCTCAGCGATGGCCTTGACCTGCGCCTTGGTGAGCTTGCCGATCTTGTCCGTGTTCGGCTTGCCCGAACCCTTTTCGACCTTGAGTGCCGCGGCGATCAGGACCGACGTCGGCGAGCTCTTGATCTCAAAGTCGAACGAACGGTCGGAGTAGACCGTGATCACGCAACCGACGACGCGGCCGTTGAGCGCGCGCGTGGCTTCGTTGAACTTCGTAATGAATTGACCGGGGTTGACGCCGTTTGCACCAAGGACTGGGCCAATCGGCGGGGCGGGAGTGGCTTTGCCACCCGGCGCCATGATCTTGAACTGCTTTGTGACTTTCTTTGCAGCCATGGTTTCCGTGACCTCCCACCGGACTCAACGACTTCGGCGCACGCGGCCTGGTTCGCTGCGGACCCTACATCGCTGCAGGGGCCCGGTAGTTCGAGCGGTTTGAAATGTCGAGTCGAGCAATGTAGCGAAGCATTTCCTGCAACGCAAGTCCTGTTGCGGACAAGTTCAAGCCGCAGGGATTTGGCCCTCCGACGGACACGCTTTCGACGTCTCCGCGGCCGCCGACCGCGACTTGGCAATGCATGCACGCCGCGATTTCGCCGACCAACGGCCTCGCGCCGGGATGGACGATGGAACCGTGAAGCAGGCTTTGTTATGAGCCCCAGCGCTCGAGCAACCGCGCCAGATCGGCCGCGTCCACGGACCCGTTGCGATCAAAATCGGCCGCGGTTCCGGCGGGTGCGGGGCCCCAAGAGGCGAGGACGAGCGAGAGGTCCGAGGCGCCGACCGTTCCGTCGCCGTCGAGATCGATCGCCATGATCGAGCCGCCATTCGTCCACGCTGCCGCGGGAATGATCGCACGAGCAGTTCCGGGGCCCTCCCAACGGACGATTTCACCGGCGCCGCCACCGTTCTCGAAGAACTCGACGACGACCGCATGCAGGCCTGCTTCGAGCGCGACGCTTCCTGTGCGATCGACCATGCCGTGGAGGCCGTCGTTGTTCACGAGCAACTGCCCGTCGATGAAGAGGCGCGAGCCATCATCGGATTCGGTGGAGAGATTCCACACACCACTCTGCGGGATCCGGAGCCAACCTTCAAATCGCGCGGCCACATAGTCCGCGCGACCGGAGAGCGAGAAGTTTCCGCCCGTCGATGGGATATCGATGTTCGGAAGAATCGTCGTTCCATAGCGCGTCAGCGTCGAGAAATCGGGGAGAAGCGTCGTGTCGCCTGCGAGCGCATACCAGTGCGCGCGAACGCCAGCGATCGCGTTGAGCACGTAGGACTGCTGCAACACGGCGCGCACGGTGACGTACACCGTTGCGGTTGATGTCGCGCCATTCGCATCGACAAGCGTGTAGGTGAAGGTGTC
>CAIWCL010000227.1 GCA_903911205.1 uncultured bacterium | reverse complement strand
GGCACCGGCCTCTGGCGCCTCGACGCGAAGGTCGCGGGCTCGGGCGTGACCGGCGACCTTCTCGCCCACTGCATCGACACGGCGCGCTGGATCAATGGCGACATCGTCGCGGTCAGCGCGATGACCGAGACCTTCATCAAGGAACGCGTCCACACGGCGACGGGTAAGAAGCAGCCTGTGAAGATCGACGACGCGTGCGCGTTCCTCGCGCGGTTTGAGAATGGCTCGATGGCGGTGTTCGAATCGACGCGGTACGCGCGCGGTCACAAGGCGCTCTACACCTTCGAGATCAACGGCGCCAACAAGAGCCTGGCGTGGGATCTGCATGATCTCAACCGTCTCTCGTACTTCGATCACGGCGTTCCCGGCGACCGCCGCGGCTGGTCGAGCATCCACTGCACCGACGGCGATCACCCGTATGCAGGCAAGTGGTGGGTGCCTGGACTGTGCCTCGGCTACGAACAGTCGTTCACGCACGGGCTGTATGAGTTCCTCACGAGCCTCGACGCGCCGAAGTCAGAGAAGCGCTTCCCCGACTTCCGCCACGCGCTCGGTACGCAGTATGTCTGCGACGCCGTGTTGGCCGCCGCGCGCACCGGCAAGTGGACGAAGGTGAAGCAGGCGTAAAGACCAAGTACGCCGTCCTGTCTAGCGTGTGTGCACGCCTTGGCGGGAATTCTCCCCGCCCGCATTTGTTCCGTTCTTCGCTATCTTCCCGCTCCCAAATTCAATCCCGCGTTTGCGGGAACGTTCACTCATCGGAGATCTCATGCAGAAGCTCGCTCGCAGCCTCGTTTCGTTCTCGCTCCTTACCGGTTCCATCGTCGGCACGCTCGCACTTTCCGCGTGCAACACCACGCCAGAAACCGCGACCGATCGCGCAGCGCTCGGCAACAAGACGAAGTCGTTCATCGAAAACGCCCGTTCGACCGATCCGTCGCTCTCGAAGTTCTTCGAGAACTGCGTCGGCTACGCCGCGATTCCATCGATCGCGAAGGGCGGCTTCATCGTCGGTGGCGCGTACGGCAAAGGCGAAGTGTTTGACAAGGGTGGCGCACGCGTCGGTTACTGCGATGTGAGCCAAGGATCGATCGGTGCGCAGATCGGCGCACAGACCTTCGGTGAGATCATCTTCTTCGAGACGAAGGAAGCGTTCACTGCGTTCAAGGGCGGCAAGTTTGCGCTTGCGGCGCAGGCTTCGGCTGTCGCCCTTCAGGCGGGCGCTGGTGCTGCAGCGAAGTACCAAGGTGGCGTTGCGATCTTCGTGCTGAACCCAGAAGGTCTCATGCTCGAAGCGTCGGTCGGCGGCCAGCAGTTTGGCTTCCAGTCGGTTGCCGACGTCGAGTGACAAAAACGGTGCCCGGCACGTGCCAGTCAGTGCCTGGCACTGCATGGCACGTGCCGTGCACGTCCATGAGATACGACCACGAAACATGCACAGGGCGCGACCATTGCTGGCCGCGCCCTGTGCGTTTTGCTGACATGAAACTTCAATACGTCCGCACGTCGCGCGTTACGCCTCAGCGATAACGACGGCCGGCGAGGCCACCTCACCTCAGCGGCGACGACGGCCGGCGAGGCCCGCCAGGCCGAGCAGCGCGATCGCGCCCGGTGCGGGAACCGCTGCGCCGTAGACGGTTTCCGAAATCTGCGTGAGGTATGCGGAGTTCGTGCTGCCGCCGTCGACATAACCGAGGAAGGTTCCGGTCTTGTACTGGAGGAAGAGCTTGGCGTCGGCGCTCAACGCTTGGTTGAGCGTCAGTTGGAAGGTCGAGCCGTCGAGCATTGCATCGGCGAAGCCGGTAGAGCCCGAAACGTAGGCTCGTCCCTGACCCTTGCTGTAGTGCGGCTCGGTGAGGGTAAAGGTGAAGGTGCCGGTGAGGCCGTTCGCCTTGATGTTCTCAAAGAGCTGCACAGAACTCGAAGTCAATTCGATGTACTGGCGCTGCATCAATTGGGTGTAATAGAAACTCGTGTCGAAGGTGTTGTAGGTCGACGAACCATCGAACGCAACCTGCCACTGGCCGACGGCATTGCTCTGCATCCATGACTCAGCGGTGTTCGCCGAGAAGCCGTTTTGCCAATCAACGATGTACGACGACACCTGATTGCCGAACATCGCGTTCCAGTCGGTTTGCCCGTTCGGACGAATGGTCGTCGGCAGCGCGCCGCTGAAGGTCTCGCGCACGTTGACGGCGGCGTAGGCGAACTGGTCGCTGAGTCCGCTGACGCCCGCGATGCGGCCGGACGCCGAGGTGACGTTGACTTGGTCTGCGCTTGCAACGGCGGTGGCAGAAAGTGCGATGGAAACGGTGGCGAAGAATCGAACGAGTTGCATGGGGAACCCTTGGTCCATTGTGTGACCGTGCCGACGCGCAAAGAACGGAGCGTCGTGAGTACACCCTCAACGACACAACACATCGCCGGCATCCGTGGGAAGTGCAATCCGAGGGCGTGGCATGTGATGGAATCTTGTTGGAATCTTGCGAGAACACTCTTTTGTGGTGCACGGCACGTGCCAGTCAGTGCCTAGCACTGCATGGCACGTGCCGTGCACGTCTTCCGTGAACGTCTTCCGCCCTCCGAGAACGACACAACCCCGGCGGAACCGGGGCTGCGTGGGCGGCAGAATGCTCGCCGCGATGAGGAGTGTTGGGGGAGTTCTGGAGAGT
>CAIWCL010000226.1 GCA_903911205.1 uncultured bacterium | reverse complement strand
TCGGTTCAGACATCGCCCACTCGCATGCGAGCGCACGCTCGTCGTCCGTCGGAAGCAGGACGAAATGCGCGCGTTTTCCGACTTCGATCGAGCCAGTTTCTCGCTCGATTCCCAGGACGCACGCAGCGTTGTAGGTCGCTGCAGTGATGGCCTCCGCCGGTGTGAGTCCGCAGAAACGCGCCGCGAGCGCGATGATGAATGGCATAGAAACGATGGGGCTTGAGCCAGGGTTGCAATTCGTGGCGATCGCGACCGCTGCGCCTTCATCGACGAGCAATCGGCCGTTCGCGTAGCGGCCATCGAGTGTCAATCCGCAGCCGGGCAACAGCACGGCGGTTGACTGCGAGCGCGCGACGCGCACGAGTCCCTCGCGAGAAGTCGCTTCGAGGTGATCAACGCTGCGCGCACCCATTTCCAAAGCCGTCTCGAGGAACCCGAGTTCGTTGAACTGATCGACATGGACGCGGAGCGGGCAACCAAGCGATTGCGCGCGCTCAAAGAGTTTGCGCGTCCATGAAGGACTCCACGCGCCCTTTTCGCAGTATGCATCACAGGCGATCGGCCCAAACTCAGCGACGACTTCAGGCAGCAGTTCGTCGATCACGCGTGTGCAGTACGTGGTCTCGTCACCATCGATCGCGTGGGCGCCGAGGAAGGTCGGCACGAACAGGCCGTCGCCGTCGTGTGCAGCGTTGTGCGCGAACGCTTGAACGGCTCGGAGCATCTCAAGCTCCGTCACGCGATCAAGGCCGTAGCCTGACTTGACCTCAATGGCGAGGCTCCCGTGGCGGCGCATCGCCTCTGCGCGCCTGCTGAGGATGCGGAGCAGGCCTTCTCCGAGTGGATCGCGCGCGCACGCCTCGCGCGTGGCACGCACGGTCGACATGATGCCGCCCCCGCGCGCGAGAATGTCGAGGTAGGGGACTCCCGCGAGTCGTTCGGCCACTTCCGCGTAGCGGTTGCCGCCCCAACACGCATGCGTGTGGCAATCGACGAAGGCGGGCATGAGCACGCAGCCGTCGTAGTCGCAGCGTGCAGCGGTGATCTCCGCGGGAGGATCACCCGCACCAACCGCTGCGATGCGACCGTTCACCGCGTAGACGTAGCCACGTTCGATGACGCCCAGATCGCGCATGGCATGCCCGCGTCGCGGCCCGTTCGCGGCGAGTCCAGCCACCGACGGCTGCGCGAGCGTGAGAATGCGCACATTCGTGAAGAGAACGTCGGACGCCATGCGGCGATTGTCGCAGATCTCCGTGATTTGGCTACCTTGCGCGCGGGTCGATCTCTCCGCACTCGTTCCGCGAGGATTCTGATGGAACTCATCCTTGTTCGACACGCGAAGGCTTTCGAGCGTGATCCGTCGGCGTGGCCCGATGACAGCCGGCGTCCGCTCACCGCAGAGGGCCGCGAGCAGTTCGTGCGGTTCGCCAAGCGGTTGAGGCACGTTGTTCCGAACGTCGATTTGGTTGAGTCGAGCGGCTTCGTGCGCGCGTGGCAGACCGCGATGCTGCTCGAAGAGCACGCGCGATGGCCGAAACCAGCACTGCTTGAACGGCTCGAAGTGCGCGAAACCGTGTCGGATGAGCGCGCGCAACTCGATGCGCTGCTGCGGACAGTCGCTGCGCTTCGATCCATACCCGTGGTCGCATGGATCGGTCACGAGCCGATGCTGTCACGGTTCGCATCGCTCCTGCTCACGGGGTCGCCCGACACGGTCGCCATCGACTTCCGCAAAGGGGCAGCGCTTTCCCTTGAAATCGATGCGCCATCGAAGACAGACGCTCCGCCGCGGGCGCGAGTTCGATGGATGCTCACGCCGGCGGTTGCGCGACGTCTCGCCAAGTAATGCGCGTGGTGCTTCGCGTCCAGCGCTCGACGGCCTCAACTCGACGGCCTGAACTCGACGGCCTGAACTCGACGGCCTGAACTCGACGGCCTGAACTCGACGGCCTGAACTCGACGGCCTCAAGACGCGAGCTGTGTGTCGAGCTCGCGCTGATCCTTCGCGAAGGTGTACAGCTTGTCGATCTTCATCATCGTGAAGAGCTGCATCAGGTCTTTGGGAGTGCCGTAGAGAATCGGCTTTCCGCCAGCAGCATGGGCCTTGTGGCGTAGTGCGATGCAGATGCCGAGCCCCATCGAGCTCATAAACGTGACCGACTGCAGGTCGATGATGAAGTGCTTGAGAGACTTTCCCGCATCGCGAATGTACGGCTCGACCTCTTGACTGATGAGTGGCGACTCTCGCTGCCCAATCTGAGGGCCGAGGAACTTGACGTACAACAATCCGGGCTTCGTCTGGATATCGACG
Source organism: uncultured bacterium (assembly GCA_903911205.1). GTDB lineage: Bacteria > Planctomycetota > Phycisphaerae > Phycisphaerales > SM1A02 > QWPT01. The sequence goes on along the minus strand of CAIWCL010000226.1, from coordinate 27,242 downwards.
AGGGTTGTCTTCTTGGAAGCGGGCAGCGAACTCATAGGGAGGGAATCCTCGTGGTTGAGGACACATCCTAACGGTTCGAGTGCGTTCAGCTCGAGGGCGGCGCGGATTCTGGCGTTTGGCTCTCGGGGGAGGTGGCGGCGTCGGCGGCCGATGGCTCGGCTCCGGACGGAGCACGAGGCGCCTGTTCAACCGGCGGCGCCGGGGGCGAGGTTTCGCGCTTTGCGCGTGAAACAGGGAATCCGTAGATCACGATGTCCGCAGCCCCTCGGTCCTCGTCGCGCAACACGCGGCTTGAAGCGTCGATCACGGTGATCGTCAGAACGCGATCACTTGGTCGGCGCGCTTCAAACTGAAGCACGGTTCCGCCGTCGCGCTCGATATGAAAGCAGCCGGCGCAGAGTACGACTTTCGGCGCGCCCCGCTCGAGTGCCCTCGCGGCAGAGGCGCCCATCGTTCCATCCCAAACAGATTGCGAGAGGAAGATGTTGGCGGCGCGCTCGCGAGCTGCCGCGGAGTCTGCATCGTCGGAAAACATGATCTCGGTGAATCGACCGAAGTACGCCTCCCAACGTTCATTCCAATCGCCGGCGAGGACATCGTTTCGCTCGGTGATCGGAAGCTCGAAATCGGCGCGTGCTTCGGCGGGCTTCGCGCGCATCGCGTCATGGCCGATGGCGCGCGCCTCGCGGACCTCGTCGCGCGGCGCGTTCGCAGCGACGACGGGCGAACCAGTTTCCCTCGCCGCATCAATCATCGGTTGAAAGAAAGAAACCCAGGTGTCTTTCCCAGCCCAGTTGCGGCTCTCGGTTCCGTCGATGAACGTGTCCACCGCGATTTCGCCGCGGAGGTACCGATCAAGGAGCGGCTGTTCGTTTCGTTCAAGATGCTCGAGCGCAAGCGCCGTCCCGGGGTATCCGGCGGCAAGATCCTCGAAGACCGCGAGTTGCACCGCATGTGCCACGGGGTCGTCATGGCGCTCCCCGATGAAGGTGCAATCGGACCAGGACGCAGCAGCCATCACGTCCGCCCAACCGAGCGAGCGGCCTGTAGAGCCTTCGAACATCGCCAGACTACGCGGTGCCGTCGGTTCGGCAGGCACAATCGCGCCACTCGGTTCCGAAAGATTCGGGTCGCTCTTGAAGTAACGCGTGCAGCCACCGAGGCTGAGTGTGGCGGTGGAAACAGCGACAAGCGCGGAGAAAGCAGGAGCAGAAGTGCGTGCGCAGCGAAGCATCCTTGCGAGTGTACCGTTCTCGGATCACCGAAGTTTGCGCGCGGAAAGTGAGCGAATCGAAGGTTCTTCGCTTGCGAGAGCGCAGGATCAAGCGCAAACTCGCGGGATGCTTCTTCCGGTTGCGATCGCACTCCTCTCTACGAATGTGTTTCTCGATGCCGCAGCGAAACTGCCGACGGCGAATGAGACAAGAGCGAATGAGACAAGAGCGCTCGTCGCTCGCGCCTCCGTGGATGCGCCGGAGTTTCACGATGGTCGCTCGGTTGTTCGCGCGATGATTCGCACGACCCGCGAACTTCGGACGGTGTTGGCGATTGCCTCCGATCTCCTCACGCATCGCGTCGATCTTGGGCCTGTGGACTTTATCGTCGATGCGAAGGGTCGCGCAGCACTCGTCGCAAGCGGACTCGCGTTTGAAATACTCGTGGAAGATTTGGGGCCGCTGCTCCGTGCAGAGTTTGCGGCGCGTGGAGCGAACGGTGAGTTCCGAAGCGGGGACACACGCGGGGGAGGAAGTGCAGATGGCAGCGACGGTGGAGTTGCCGGCGACGATTTCTTTACGAACTTCCGCACGATGGATGAAATTGAATCGAAGCTCGCCGCGCTCGTCGCTTCGCGCCCCGATCTGGTTTCACCCATCACACTCGGAACCTCGCTCGAAGGTCGGCAGATCCGCGGCGTCCGAATCACGAAGGCTCCCGCGGGGAGTTCGGGCGTACTTTTCAACGCGACGCAGCATGCGCGCGAATGGGGCGCAACCACCGCGGTGACCTACATCGCGGCCGAACTCGTCGCGCAATATGGCGTTGATCCGCGCGTGACGGAACTTCTTGATCGCGCGTGGATTGATGTGTTTCCCGTGTGCAATCCTGATGGATACGTCTACACCTGGACGACCAATCGACTGTGGCGAAAGAACCGCCGCAATAACGGCGATGGCACCTTCGGCGTCGATCTCAATCGAAACTGGGCCTTTCAGTGGGGCGGCGGCGGCGCGAGCACGGTTCCATCGGACGAGACGTACCGCGGTCCGACGGCATTCAGCGAGCCTGAGAGCGCGGCGCTGCGCGACTACTTCGTTCGAGAAACATCACTCGTCGGGCATATTGATTTCCACGCATATAGCCAGTTCATTCTGTCGCCTTGGGGGTACACCGCCACGCTTCCCGCGAACAATGCTGCGTTCATAGCGCTTGGAAGCGAAATGCGTGAGTCGATCGCCCGCACAACCGGCGCGAGTTACGTCGCTGGGCCGATCGCGACGACGCTGTATGTCGCGAGCGGAAGTTCTGTCGATCATGCCTATGGGGCGCATGGTGTTTCGAGTTACACGATCGAAGTGCGCGACACCGGGTCGTATGGCTTTGTGATGCCGGCGAGTGAGATTTTGCCGAATGCTCGCGAGAACTTCGCGGCGGCGCTTGACCTCGCGGACGCGACGGTCGACGGCGCCGTGTTGCGACTTCCGATGGGTGCACCCGCGACGCTCGAATATGACGGCGCTCGAGCCATCGCTATCGAAGCGCGCGCGATGCGCGGTGAGTTCGTTGCGAATCCTGTCACGCTCCACGCACGGATTGGTGCGAGTGGTCCATTCACTCCTGTTGTGACGACTGCGGGCACCGCAGGTTCGTGGACGGCAGCACTGCCATTTGAAGCGTGTGGTGCGAGTGTCGAGTGGTTTCTCACCGCAGAAACGACGGTGGGAACCGCGCGCCTGCCTCGTTCGCCGGGTGCTGTATTCACAACCTTGCTTGTCGAAACGTCGAACGCCTTTGAAGACACCTTCGAATCGAATCTGGGTTGGATCGTTGGTGCGGCGACCGACACCGCAACCGGAGGAGTCTGGACGCGCGTTGATCCTGTAGGAACCGCAGCGCAACCCGAAAACGATTCGACGGATCGCGGCGCGTTTTGCTTCGTCACTGGACAAGGTGCGGCGGGCGGAGCCATCGGCGCAGCCGATGTGGATGGCGGTACAACGACGCTGACATCCCCAGTCCTCATGGTGCCGGGAGCCGACGCGCGCATTGCCTATCGACGCTGGTATTCGAACAATGCTGGATCGTCGCCGAACACAGACTCCATGCCTGTGGCCATTTCGGCGAATGGCGGACCCTTTGTCCAACTTGAGCTGGTGAGTGAGAACGCGGCGGCTTGGGTGGAGAAGTCCTTTCGAATCGCAGACGTTGCACCGGGTGCAACGAGCGTTCGTCTTCGATTCGAGGCGCGCGACCTCGGCGCAGGCTCCATCGTCGAAGCCGGTGTTGATCACGTGCGCGTACTCGTGAGCGATTGCCCCGCGATTCCCGGCGATCTCGATGGAGACGGTGACGTCGACGCCGCGGATCTCGCGTTCCTCCTCTCCGCGTGGGGCGGAACAGCGGGGGACATCAACGGAGATGGAACGACCGACGCAGCCGATCTCTCAACGTTGCTTGGCGCTTGGAACTGAGTCTCTCTGTGCGGTTTGGGAGACTTCTGCGGGTGTTTCGATGCGTGAGGCCTTGAAGAAGCACGCGAGAGGTATGCGAGAGGCGTGAAACCACTGGATCGTCGCGGCAATCGAGGCAAACTCGGTGCACGACATGGTTCACGACATGGTTCACGACATGGTTCACGACTTAGTTCACGACCTCGTTCATGTGTCTCGACACCTTCGCGTGCTTCTCGCGTTTGTCGCAAGCTTCGCGTCCACAAGCGCGGCGATGCTCGCGGTGACGCCCGCGCTCCACGCGCAATCCTGTGACCTCTATGCCACAGATTTCGGCGCGTTTAGCGGGCCGCCTGATTTCACGGACGGCGACTTGCGCGTTCGTTGGTGTCTCAATGGCGCGACGATCACCGGTTCGAACTTTTGCCCAACGGGTAACGCGCTTCGACTTGACGCTTCGAGTGAGGATCCTGTCATCCTCGTCGCGACGGGCGCAGCGGGATGTTCAGCGATTGAGATCTCGTTCAAGTACGCGCAGTTTGCTGCGAGTTCGACCATCGTGAAATATGGCCTCACCAACGCAACCACGGTGAGTTGCAGCGCGTCGACAACGGCAACGCTCGGCGCACTCACCACGACGGGTGGTACGTGCGCGACATTTTCGGCCACCATTCCGCTCGGCACGTTTGACGGTGTGTTTCTTCGCCTCGACCACGGAGTCAATACGAATGCGATCACGATCGACGATCTCGTCATTCGTCGCGTTGGCTGCTGCAGCGTGAGTCACTCGTGCTGCGAGGTAGGATCGGCAGGCTGCGCCGATGCCGCGATCTCTGCGTGCGTGTGTACGCAGGATCCTTTCTGCTGCCAGACGGAGTGGGACGCGCAGTGCGTGGCGGAAGTCGCGCAGTTTGGCTGCGGCACGTGTGGAGGCGGTGGCGGAGGCGGTGGTGGCGGCGGCGGAAGTGCGTGCCTCTCGGGATTCACGTTGAACTTTGGCACGCTCTACTCAGGCGGCTCGATCTGTACAAAGTTCCCGGCGGTGCTTGAGCGTTGCGAAGGTACGGCGCCATTTCTGACCTCGAGCCTCGGTTGTGCCGGGACGGGCGATATGGCGATGCGATTCTCCCAAGGATTTCCCTACTCCGCGGCCATCACCAAGTGTGTGTCGCTCGCGTCGTTCACCGCGCCAGCCCTCGCTTTCAGTTACGCGAAAGAGTCCGGCACGCTTGGTCCGCGCATCGATGTTTCGTTTGACGGCACAACATGGGTGAATGCGTGGGCCGCACCGATTTCCTTTGAAGGGCCGTGCCAAGCGCTTCTTCTTGATCTCTCGCCGATTGCCGACGAGCCAGCTGTGTGGTTCCGATTCTCCAGTGGATCGAGTATCGCGAACCTCGCGACGTTCGACGATTTGGCGATCGTGGAAGCACCACCGATCGAGCACGGGTGCTGCGAAGCGGGCGGTCCTGGATGCGATGACCCAAAGACCAGTGCGTGCGCGTGCGCGATCGATGGTTACTGCTGCGAAACGGCTTGGGACGTCTTGTGTGCGGCGATTGCGACGGCCTACTGTGGCGCGGGATGCCCGGATCTCCCGGTCTGCGGTTCACCGACCGCGGGCGCCTGCGACGAGGTTCACCCCACGCCGTCGTGCGCAGACGCCGAGTGTTGCAACAGCGTGTGCGAGCTCGATCCCTACTGCTGTGAAACAGAGTGGGATGCGATGTGCGTCAAGGAGTCTTCGAGCCTCTGTGCTCGTTCGGCGGACATCGACGGTGACGGCGTTGTTGGCGCGATTGATCTCGCGATTGTGCTCAATCACTGGGGCGAAGCGTACGCCGCCGCGGATCTTGATGGAAACGGCGTCGTTGGCGCGGAAGACCTCTCGGCAGTGCTTTCCGCGTGGAACTCATAGGTCAGAGTCATGACCGGCCCGCGTGGCTATGAGTTCTCCGCGAGACGAGCAAGCGCATCGAGGCTTAGTGATCGCGCGCGACAACGCGGTCGGCGAGTTCGAGCAACAGTTCGCGCGAACCCGTGCGACGCGTCGGGGGAAGTCCACGCTTCGCCTCTTCAACGAGTTCGACGGCATGCGCACGAGCGCCATCAATCGCTCCAGACGCTGCAAGTGCGGCGCGCAATCCTGCGCCATCTTTCGCATCGATCGCGTCGAGGGCCGCCGCGCGAGCAGAGCCGCTTGTGCCGCGGACATGCAAAATCATCGGGAGTGTGAGTTTGCCCTTCTCCAGATCGCGGCCAATGGATTTGCCAACCGTTGCTTCATCCCCGAGGAGGTCGAGGAGATCGTCTTGTATCTGGAAGGCAACGCCCAACTGCTCGCCGAAACGGCGCAGCGCAGCGACATCCGTCGCGGACGCACCGGACAAACGCGCGCCGAGTTCACATGCGGCGCCAACGAGAACGGCGGTCTTGCGGCGCACAATCTCGAAGTACGTTTCCGTGTCGAGCGTGAGGTCATGCCGCCGCGAGAGTTGAACGAGTTCGCCTTCGCAAAGCGTGTTGGTCACTTCGCCGAGCCGGAGATTGAGCGCCGGATCTCCCGCGCGAGAGCAGAGGTGAAATGCATTCGAGATGAGGTAATCCCCGAGCATCACCGCGGTCTCGTTTCCTCGAAGGAAATTGACGGTTTCGCCACGTCGGCGAACGGCGGCTTCGTCGAGCACGTCGTCATGGACGAGCGTCGCCATATGAATCATCTCGACCGTGGCGGCGATGATGTCATGCTCCTGGCGGAGCGGTATGCCGTCATCGGTGGTCGCAAGTCCCGTGACGAGGACGAGCGTTGGCCGCAGCATCTTGCCCCGGTAACGCTCGACATATCGGCAAAGTTCGTTCACCGCAGGAAAGTCGCTCGCGAGTTGCGCATCGAAGAGCGTTGCGACACGCTGAAGGCCAGCGAGAATGTCAGGGGCGAGGGGGGAAATGGGAAGCGCGGAAGTCATGCGGTGAGAAGTACGTTCGATGGGCCGATCGCCGCGGAGTCAGTGATTCGCCGCGAGATCGTTACTTCGTGCGTCCCTTGGGTGTGGTCTTCGCGGCGCGTGACCGACTACCCGCCGACTTGCGTCGCGACTTTGCTGCGCTCTTCTCGGCCACGATGTAGGCGATCCAACCAGCGCAGGCTTCGCCGCGCGTGGACGGTCGGAACACACCGTTTCCGGAGCCTGTCTTGTGATCGGTGCCCTCCCAGTAGACGGTCGTCTTCACGAAGCCCGCCTCGCGCATCGCGTCTTGGATCTCGGGCAAACTCCAAAGGCGCCAACGATAGGTGAAGGCGCGCTTCATCTCGCTGCCGTCTGGGAAGCGGAAGTGGATGTGATTGACGACGTCGCCAGTAATCGGGTTGTACTGATTCTGATCCCAGACATAGGTGAAGCCATCGAGGCTGCGATCTTCCTCGACTTCACTGTGCGCCTCACTTCCGCCGTAGGCGTCGCAGAGAAGCAAGCCGTCTGCCGAGAGCGATTCAAAGCAACGACGGAAGTATGCGACCAACGTCGCGCGCTCCTTGAAGATGAAATACGAGAAATTCATCGCAAGGATCGTCTCGACTTCCGGAGTCTCGACGTCGAGGACGTTCGCTTCAAGAATCGTGATGCGCGACGCGATCGACTCCGGCAGATTCGCGCGGTGGCGCCGCTCGCCCCACAGGATCACGGAGCGATCGAGGTCGACACCGATGGCGGAGTTCGTTGGACGTCGACGAGCCCACTCGGTGCACGCCTTCGCGGTACCACAGAAATCCTCGCGAATCGTGGTTGCCAAACGTCCGCGGTGGGCGCGCCACGCTTTGTCGATGAAGTCGCACTCCGCGACCACTTCCTGCACCGCGAGTTCGTAGAGCTCGTGGCGATCGCTGTTGGCCGCGGTTCGCCAAACACCCGCGCGGCGAGCGCGAGGTGCCTTCGCGTCACGCTTCCCAACTCTGCCTTTCGTTCCGCCTTTCGCGCCAGCCTTCGCGCCACTTTTCGTGCCGCCTTGCTTGCGAGCTTTCGATGTGACGGATGTGGTCGTCGTTGGGCGTGTGCTTTGGCGCGTCTTGCGTGCAGTGTTCGTTGGCATGGACCGCGAAAGATACCGCCCGGCGGGTTGCGCCGGGCGGAGCGTGTTCAACAGGTTGTTCGGACCGAGCGGAACCTCTGCGCGAGCGCGAAAGTTTCGCCCCGTAGGGCGCCCATCTCAACGCTTCGACTTGGTCCAGCGCTTGCCGGCGTCGCCCGCACCGCCCGACTTCTGCGTCAACTGGCGGTTCGCGGCCACAAGGCTGTTCATGACATTGGGGTTGAGTGACATCGGATGGCCTTGCCAACGAACGATGCCGTCGGCCGAGATCACCGCAACATGCGGGATACCGCGGATCTGGAAGGCACTCTTCATGCGTGCCTTAGTGTCGAGACCAACGGCATACTTGAAGTCGCTCTTGCTGAGTCGGCGCTTGAGGGCGCCTTCTTCGAGGTCGCGCATGCTCTCGTCGGTGATGCCGACGCACGCAACATCGTTTGGATAGGCCACAGCGATCTCATTCATGTGTGGAATCGCCGCGACGCAGGGGCCGCACCAGGTCGCCCAGAAGTCGATCACGACGAGCTTGCCGCGCACGTTCGGCTCACCGTTCCACCAGCGTTCCGCGGCGAAGTCCGGTGCCTTCTTCCCGCGCAAGTCTGCGGCGCTGCCCACAGCCTCGCTGAAGGTCGGGAACGTCACATCTCCGCTGGCGGCCACGGGGGCTTCCTCGCGCTTGCGCGGTTCCGCCGTTGGGTCGAATGGTTCGGCGGCGAGTTCTTTCGCGGCCGCAGTCACGCCTGCCTCCGAAAGTCCGGCGTACTTCACGTTGCCTTGACGGTCCACAATGAACGTCACCGGCTTCTTGTACGCACCGAGTTCATCGCAGTACGCGCCGTCGACGTCGATCAAGACATCCTTCGCGATACTCGCCTTCTCGAGCGCAGCGCGCGCCTTGTCGGCGGCTTCGGGCGTGTGCACTGCGAGGAAGGCGGTTTCTTCTGCCTTGAGGCCAGCTTTCTCAAGTGCTGCGCGCGACTCCGCAACCATTGCAAGGCCTGCGGGCGTACGCGACGTGAAGGTTTGAATCACCACGATCTTGCCGCGATACTTCGAAACATCTTCTTCCGTGATGCCGATCTTCTCCGCCTTCTCAGGGAAGGCGGGCATCGCGTAGCCAAGGATCGCATCGGTCGCGGCCTTGTCTTCGCGATCGAGCTTCACAAACCACTTGGCGCGCTCCTTCGCCGCCTTCTCCGCGGCACGCTCAGCGGCCTTCTGCGAAGCGCGATCGGTTGGTTTTTCCGCAGTTCCGCCATCTTGGGCGGAAACGGGTGCGACAGCGAGGGCGCCCAAGAAGAGGCACGGCGCGAGCGAGAGTGCGAGGAGCGAATTCTTCGATGTTCGGCCGAGGTAGTGCATGAGAAATCTCCAGAACGAAGTGTACCGATGGAAACGCACGGCTCCGGTGCGCATGTCGGTTGATGCGAGTCTTTCGGCGAAAGTCGGGGTGATTCAGCGAGTCGGAGCTTCAAGCGTGGGCGGACGGTGCCGTGTGTCAGCGCCAAACCGTCATCGCGGCGTTGTCAATCAATCGAGTCGCGCCGAGCCGCGCAGCGATCAGCGCGCGGGTGGGTCGTTCGAAGCCACGAACCGGGAGCAATGTTCGAGCGTCGCGCACCACGGCGTACTCCGTTTCGAGGCCGAAAGCGTCGAGTGTGTCGCGCATGAGTCGCTCGGCGGTCTCAACCCGCTGCGCCGAATGCGCGACCTGAAGCGCCCGTGAAAGCGCGAGGGCCGCATCGCGTTCTTCTGCCTTGAGATAGCGGTTTCGGCTCGACATCGCGAGCCCGTCGCGTTCGCGGATCGTTGCGCAGGGGACGACCCGGAGCGCACCGAATCGTGCCCGATCTGCGTCGACCATGTCCTCGATCAAACGAAGTTGCTGAAAGTCCTTCTCTCCGAAGTAGGCCGCCGATGGACGGACCAGATCGAAAAGGCGCCCAACGACGAGTGCCACTCCGCCGAAATGGCTCGGCCGGCATGCATCCTCAAGTCGAGGTGCTGTGGCAACTTGCGGAAGCGGAAGCGCTGCGGCAACCGCTTTCGAAGCGTCGAGCCCTTCTGGATAGATTGCATCCACCGAAGGAACGAAGACCCCGGCGACACCAAGCGGTTCAAGCAGCGCGCAGTCGCTCTCGAGTGTTCGAGGATATCGGGCGTAGTCTTCGTTCGGACCGAACTGGGTCGGGTTCACGAAGATCGAAACAACGACCGGTCTGCCGTCGGCCGACGCGCGTCGCACCAACGACCCGTGACCGTCGTGGAGCGCGCCCATCGTTGGGACGAAGCCGCAGCCGACGAGGTCAGGAGCGGCGAGTTCGGCGGGGTCTTCGATGATGCGCATGTTGAAAGGAGGCCAAAAGAGGGGGAAATGGAGGAGCGATGTCGCAAAGTCGACGCCGCGGCGGTGCATCGACGAGGTCGCGAGAGGGGGAAGGTCCGCCACAACACGCGTTGTGCTGTCGCAACGGGAGCTCCCGAGTAACTTCGGGCGGCGCTCACACGTCGCTTCTGAGGGGGCCGCAAAATTGGAACGACGAAACTTCGATTCTAACGATGCCTGCGTCTGTTCTCGTCCGGCGCGCGAAGCCCTATGATGAGACTCGGTCGCAACGGAGCGGCCGAACGAGGTCGCGGACCCCCGCTGACCTTTGGGGCGGCCGAGCGCCGTCCAAATCAACGCCAAATGAGGAGTGATTCCGATGGCAGTCAAACTGCCCATCTACATGGATAACGCCGCCACGACCCGCACCGATCCCCGGGTGGTCGAGGCCATGCTGCCGTACTTCACGGAAAAATTCGGCAACTCCGCAAGCCGCAACCACAAGTTTGGTTGGGAAGGCGAAGACGCGGTCGATCTCGCGCGCGAGCAGGCTGCCGCGCTGATCGGAGCGAGCCCGAAGGAAATCGTCTGGACGAGCGGCTCAACTGAGTCGAACAACCTGGCCATCAAGGGTGCCGCGCGCATGTACGCGAAGGGCCCGGAGGGCTCGAAGAATCGCGGCCACATCATCGCCGCGGCGCACGAGCACAAGGCTGTGCTGGATCCGTGCAAGCGACTCCAGAACGAAGGCTTCGATGTGACATTCCTCCAACCGCCGGCGGATGGCGTGATCACCCGCGCGATGGTCGCAGAGGCGATGCGCGATGACACGATTCTCGTGTCGATCATGTGGGCGAACAACGAAATCGGCACGATCAACGAAGTGCCAGAGATCGGTGCGCTCTGCCACGAGCGCGGCGTGATTCTGCACACCGACGCGACGCAGTGGGTTGGCAAAATGCCGACCGATGTGGAGCGCGATCACATCGATCTGATGTCGTGGTCGGGCCACAAGATGTACGGGCCGAAGGGCGTTGGTGCCTTGTACGTTCGTCGTCGCAATCCGCGTGTTCGTCTCGAAGCAATTCAAGATGGCGGCGGTCATGAGCGCGGCATGCGTTCAGGAACACTCAACGTCACGGGTATCGTTGGCTTCGGCAAGGCCTGTGAACTTGCGATGCACGAAATGGATACCGAGCGCGAGCGCCTCCTTGGTTTGCGTCGCAAACTCGAGCGTGATCTCTCGTCGCGGCTTGAGGTGGTGCAGGTCAACGGTCACGCTGAGCGGCGACTCCCGCACATCCTCAACATCAGCTTCGGCTATGTCGAAGGCGAGTCGCTTCTCATGGGCATCAAGGACATCGCGTGCTCGTCGGGCTCGGCGTGCACGAGTGCAAGCCTTGAACCGAGCTACGTGCTGAAGAGCCTCGGCGTCGGCGATGAACTGGCGCACTCGAGCCTTCGCCTTTCACTCGGCCGTTGGTCGACGGAAGAAGAAGTCGACTACGCGGTCGATGGCATTGTCAAGGCTGTCAATCACCTTCGCACGATGAGCCCGCTGTGGGATCTCTACAAGGAAGGTATTGACGTGAGCAAGATCGAGTGGCAGACGCACTGAGTTTTACGGATCCGAAGAAGTACTCTTCGGATCCTGAGTGACGGGTTTTACGGATCCGACGAAGTACTCTTCGGATCCTGAGTGGAGGCCGATCCGACGAAGTACTCGCCGGATCCTGAGTGGCGGGTTTTACGGATGCGAAGAAGTACTCTTCGGATTCTGACCCGAAATGAGTGGGATTCGGAGCATTGCATTCCGAATCCTCGTGAGCAACGACAACCGCGCGACATCGCGCTTTGAAAGGAACACACCATGGCCTACAGCGAGAAGGTCATCGACCATTACCAGCACCCGCGCAACGTCGGCAGCTTCGGAACTTCCAAGGAGGTTGCGACGCGCAAAGACGTTGGCGTGGGCATCGTTGGCGCACCTGAGTGCGGCGACGTCATGCAACTCCAAATCAAGGTGAGCGAGACTGGCGTCATTGAAGATGCCAAGTTCAAGTGCTTCGGCTGCGGCTCTGCGATCGCTTCCAGTTCGCTCGCCACCGAGTGGATCAAGGGCAAGTCGATCGACGAAGCGCTCTCCATCAAGAACACCCAGATCGTCGAGGAATTGAGTCTTCCTCCGGTCAAGATTCACTGCTCGGTGCTTGCGGAGGACTCAATCCGCAGCGCGATCGCGGACTACAAGAAGAAGAACGGCGTTGCTGCGGAAGCCGCGGTGACGGCGAGCGCCCATTGACTGGGGAAAGGACACGACCATGCCAGTAACTGTGACTGAAACGGCTGCGCGCCGCATCGACCAAATCATTGCCGAGCACGGCTTTGACGCTGCCACCATGAAGCTCCGCGTGGGCGTCAAGGGTGGCGGCTGCTCCGGATTCAACTACACCCTTGATCTCACCGAAGTCCAGAAGGAGTCGGACGAGGCTTGGACCTTCACATACGCGCGCACGCCGCGGGTTTCGGCTGCGGCTCTCGGTGAGTCGGCGTCAGGCAATGAGGGCGGGACTGCGCTCGCGACCGAAACGGCAACCGACGACAACTTCTCGGTGACGATCGTCTGCGATCCGAAGAGCTATCTCTATCTCAACGGCACAGTCATCGACTACAAGGACGAGATCATGGGCTCCGGGTTTGTGTTCAACAATCCGAACTCGACGTCGACTTGTGGCTGCGGCTCAAGCTTTAGCGCGTAAGCCGTTCGCGCATGCTCAACCAAGCGGGCTGTTGAGGCTTTGCCTCAGCAGCCCGCGTTCGTTTGCAGTGATTGCGCCGTTTGTTCTTGCAATCGATGCGCGGGATCGCGTTTCTGACGTTTGCGCGCGGTGTATTCGCGCAGCCTGCTCAGGCAATGCGCGTCGCCGACGCGTCGCCGCCGAGGTCGCCGAGAACAACCAATGCTTGCGCTCCCAGCGACGCGACCCAGCTCACCTCTGCGCCGCAGAGTATGAGCAGTAATTCTTCGATGGAATCGGTGGGCGCGCGCGTGCCAAGTGTGCGATGTTGAACGAGCATGGCCGCGACAGCGAGCCCAAAGGCGAGCATGGCGGCTCGTCGCGTCGCGAGGTCCAATTGTTCGGGACCAAGATCGCGCTTCGCGCGCGCCTTCATGGCGCGAAGCACCTCGATACCGCACTGCGTCGTGAGCAAGTGTTCGACAGGCGCAAATCCTGAGAGCGGTGCGTTGGGTGCTTCGATCGCCAAGTGCACCAGGTCGCGAGCCTTCGTAGGATCAGACAAGTGTGTTGCGAGGTCCGACATCGCATCGCCGCCTGCCCGTCGTGCAGCCGCGAGGATCCGCCACGAGAACTCCGCAACCGAAGAGTCATCGAGTGGTGAGGCTTGTGAGCGGGGCTCGTTGTCACGCATGGGATCACGCATGTTGCTCATGGCCTCAACGCCTCCATCAATCGCATGATTTCACCATCGATCTCGGGCTCGGGGATGCCGTCACGATCCAACAGTTCGAAGATTGCGGAGCGCAACTTTCCGGCGGCAGTACGAACCATGGTGGCTGCTTCCTTTGCCGTGATGCCGCGCTCCGCGATAAGTACGGAATAGGGCACGCTGTGCAGGTGGTGTCGCTCAAAGAGTTCCCAATGCAATGACTGCCCGCGTCGTTCGCACGCGGCGCGTGCTCGTACAAGCGCCCGCTGCACAAGTTCCAATGCCCATTCGCGCTCAAATCTGCGTTGCGCGGTTTCACGTTCGTCGGAAGGTTCAGCGTCTAATCCCGCGGGGAATCGTTGTGTACGGCGGACCGTTTCCCGCAAGTAGAAGAGGAATCCGTTCATGAGCCAACGGCGGAGCGGGAACCCGGATGCCAGCCAACGATCGAAGAAATCAGGAGTGGGAAGTTTCTCCGCGAGAAATCCCTGCACCAACTCGTGAGGTTCGCCGGCATTGCGATAACTTGAGCCCCGGAGGTATCGCTCAAGGGGGCGCGCGTAACTTGCCATCACGTGAGTGACCACGAGTGCGCGCCCGTCGACTCCGAGAGACAGTTGTTCGCCGATCCATCCGCGGTTCGTGCTCGGAAAGTCAATCGTGTTGGATGCATGACTCTGTCGAGTTCCTGTCGCCGCGGGAGCATGATCTCGCTGCACGTCGGGCGGGTTCATCGTCGTGCCGTCGATCTGCAACGTCGGCTCTTCAAGGCGAGGCTGGTCCGTCGGATCGTTGGTCATGACGAGAGCGGCAGGAGAGCGGCAAGTTCGGCAAGAGACAGGCGCGTGATCGACGGACGGCGAGGTGCTCGCGGCAGAAAGCATTCTCCTTGCGCTCCGCGCGGAAATTCTCGACCAAATTTTCGGATTCCTCGCGCATCGCTCATTCGACGCGCTTCCTCGCTACCTCGGAGTGCCTTCGAAAGGCCTGATGGATGGCAGCATGACGAGGTACATCAACTTGCGCGAAAGCGTAAGTACCTTGAGGACAGGATGATGCGCATCGCTACTCCGGCCGCTGTCGCGGCGCTCGCGTGCGTCGCTGCGGGCACCATGCTCGGCGGCTGCAACCCACGCGCGAACCACACCGGTTTCGAACACCAAAACCTCAATCTCGAAGACTCACAAGTCGACTGGATTCCCCACACCTACTTCCGTAGCCCGAATAGCGAGTCGTTCACCGCGTTCCCGGCGCCATCGGTGACGGAGACCAACCAAATCGCTCGGACGCAGAATCCGACGCCGGTCACCGCCAACCACATCCACGGACCGACCAACACGATTGGTCTTGGTCAGTCGTACAGCCCCGTTGGCACCCAGCCAAAGCACTAAAGCGCGCCAGAAAGGAACGCCATGTTCTCCCCCAATTTCATCAAGTCTCTTTCCAAGTCGGCGCTGATCGGCGCCGCGGCCGCGCTGTCACTCTTTGGATCCGCCGGTTGCACCAATTCGCGCAATGTCGTCGTCCTCGATGGCTGCACGAAAGAGACGTGCGTCGATGCGGATTACATCGAGACGTCCTACAAGGCCATGAAGTACATGCTCGGCAACGTGCGTGGACAAATCATGGGTGACGATGCCTTTGACCAGTCACGTCCGGTCATTTGGGCATCGACGGTCGATCTCAACAACTACGGAAAGACGTCGAACTTCGGCCGCCTCATGGGTGAGTCGCTCGCCATCGCGATGCAAAATCACCGCAAGAACAAGATGGTCCAGATGACGCTCCGTCAGGGCAGTGTTCCAATCACGCCTGAAGGCGAGTTCCTCCTGACGCGCGATGTGAAAGACCTTGCAACGAAGTTCAACGCGGGCGCTGCTCTCGTTTCGAGCTACAGCGTTGCGATCGATCGCGTCTATGTGCAATGTGCACTCATCAACGTCGATCAGAACGCCGTTGTCGGTGCAGTGCAGTTCGATATGCCACTCGGACCGCGCACCGAAGCGCTCTTGAAGGGTATCTCGTATCCGTCAGATGCTTCGTCGATGCTGCAGGCGCGTACTGCAAGCATGCGTCACTAATTCGCGTTCGAAAGAGTGCCTCGCATGCAAACACGCATCTCTTCCATCGTCGGCGCAAATCGCGCGAGTTCGCTCGCGCTCTGCGCATCACTCGTCGCTGCGGTTTCGTTGGTTTCGATTTCCGGTGGCTGCTCCACCGCGCAGCCGACGAAACTCGCGGGTTCTCGCGATCTTCCAGCGAATTGGCTCAAGCTCTCTGACGGCGATTGGCGCGTTCGAGCGCTCCCGGAGCCAACGCGCGAGTATCTCGTTCGAGTCAAAGAGAACATGGCTGAGGAGCGGCAGAGTTCGTACTACCGCTTCTATGGTCGGTACTCGGATGGCCTCGTGAAGGCGATGGCCGACGCGAACGAGGCCGCAACCAATGCCTTCCTCGCATCGCCGAAGATCATCAACGCGAACCTCACGCCAGAGTTGTACGGAACAAGTGAGTCGTACAACGATGTCGATTGGCACTTCGCAGCGAACGCCAATCAAGACTGGCGTGAACTGAAGGACGATTGGGGTCGATTCTGGCTGACCGACCAGCCATCCCGACTCTCGCCCTATCCAATTCAACCAACGGGTGGTCAGCCCTGAGCGAACTCAAGGCGTACTCGGAGATTCGACTGCGTGAACAGTCGAATCTCGGCACAAATCTCAAGGTCGATGCGCGGGTGGTCTTCGGGCCACCCGCGTGTCGTTTGCTAGTCTGTTGTCATTGGTGTCGAAATGAAGAATCACGTACCGGAAGAGAACACGCTGCATCACTCGCAAGCGACCGAGTTCATGCACCCGAGCCAACGCGGTGTCTTCGCACCGGAGATCAGTTCGCAACTCGGCTCGTACACCATCGAGGCCGAGGTCGGAAAGGGCTCCTACGGAAGCGTCTATCGTGCGCGTGAGCGAACGGCGATGGGCCGCGTCGTCGCGCTCAAAATCCTTCCCCCTCGCGGAGGGAGTGATGGCCTGCACTTTGCGCTTCGCGAGGCACGTGCGCTTGATCGGCTCGTCCATCCGTCGATTGCGCGCGTTCTTGATGCGGGAAATGCGCCCAATGGAGCCGCGTACATCGCAATGGATTTTGTCGACGGCCCCACGCTTTCGCAGTGGTGTCGCGAGACGAATCCCTCCTTGGAATCTCGGCTTGGCATCCTTCTTGATGTGTGCGCAGCGGCGCAATATGCGCACGAGCATGGAACCATTCACCGCGACTTGAAACCTTCGAACGTCATGATTCGTCAGGAGTCGGATGCGGTTCGAGGCGTGGTCATCGATTTTGGGGTTGCCTCGATTGCGCGGTCGGACGACGCACCTCGGGATGATTCACTTGGACCTGGTGCATCCTTTGGAGTTGGAACGATCGAGACCATGGCGCCGGAGCAACTCGCTGTCGGGGCGCTGCCAGACATCCGTTCGGACATCTACTCGATCGGTGCGACGATCTATTGGACATTGACGGGTCACGCGCCGTTTGAGAGGCGTGACGCGTCGCCCACAGCGCTCGCAGAGTTAGTGACCAGGATTCGTACCGTCTCGGTTTTGCCCCTGAGAAAGGTCGGGCTCTCACGCGGGGTCCGCGCGACGTCACGTCAGTGGAAGGATCTTGACGCGGTCCTTGCGAGAGCCCTCGCGAAAAATCCTGCGGATCGATATCGATCGGTGGCGGAACTCGCCGAGGATCTTGCGAGCGTGCGTCGAGGAAGGGCGCCGAGTGTCGCCGCGAAAGGTTGGACCGCCCAGGTTGTTCGTGTGTTCCGGCGACATCGAGGGCTAGTCGCGACATGCACATTGATCGTCGTAACTCTGACGGTTGCCACGATCATTTCTGTGCGATTTGCGCTGAAGGAACATGAATCGCGGGTTGCCGCCGATGCGGCGCGTGCCGATCAAACGCAAGCGGTGGAAGCGCTTCGAACAGCGCTCCGCTCCGTCGTCCAAGACGTTCGTGCGGTGGGTGATGCGCCGCAATTAATGCGGCATTGGCCATCGGTGATCGAAGCGTTCTCGCGTACATATGGCCCAACGCATGGCCTCACGATGGCGCAGCGATACCGCTACTCGGAGTTCCTCCTCACGTCGAAGAAATTCGCAGAGGGACTGGAAGTGTTGGAGGCGATGGAAGCGATCGCGCTCCCCGAGAACGCGCACACGATCCTCGCGTGCGTGCGATTTCGTGCGGCACAGTGTCATGAAGGACTTGGTGATCGCGCGCGGGCGCTCGAAGTCCTTGAGCAGACGCTCGCGGAGAACTATCCAAAACTCAAGCCGTGCGATACCGCCGCACATCTCTGGTCCGCGATCGCGCTTCGGGGGCGTCTACTTTGCGCGATGGGAAACAAGCCTGAAGGAATCGACGAACTTCGTCGTGCGGTGAAGGTCCAAGCTGAGTGCCATGGCGGCGGTGGATCGATCAATGACACTCAGGCGCGAGGCCTGCTCTTTGAGGCGCTCGCCGACGCGGGACGGATCGACGAGGCGCTCGGCGTCATTGAGGCGCTCCTGAGCGAAATCGATGCGAAGGGCTCCACGACAGAGATCCTGATTCGCGTGTGGGTGAGGAGGCTCGAAGCGCGGCGGTTGGCGCTGCTGCTCGACCGGGCGCCCGGCGCGGACAAGCCAAAACTCATCGAGGCACTCCGTGCAACTGCCATCGATTGGATGCGCTATTCCGGGCTCGACATGGACTCGTTGCGCGAGGTCAATCGTGCACTCGAGGCCGCAGGTTCGGAGCCCATCACCAAAGAGGTTGCGGAAGAAGGCATTCGTCGCTTGAACGCCTTCACAAGTGCACCGTCGAGTTTCTAGTCACGCGCTCGCGCGAAGTGGCATACGCATCGCCGCGTGTGCAAGGCGCGCCCATGCGGAGGGAAGTCCTGCGGCGGCCGACGCGAGACGGGCATCGGCTTCGCGCGATGAGGTCGACACGAGCAGTCGTCGGCGGTAGACGATCGAACTTGCCTCAAGAATCGCGATGCTGAGGGCGGCGAGTTCACGCTCCGCGGAGTTGCCGGAGTCCTTCAACGCTTCACACGCAAGCAAGGCAAGGGTGAAGTCGTCGTCGCCAGCGGCGCCATCGAAAAACAGCGTGTTTGGGCAGCCGGGCGCAGACAATGGGCCAGCTTCGATGGCAGAACGGCTCGGCAGCAGGCCATCTCGGCGGCGAGAGCGATCAATCACTCGGCTGAGGAGTGGATCGGTCTCATCACCAAGCGATGCGAGGAGTCGCATGCACTCAGGCATCGAAGACGTCTGGCCCGCATCTGAGGCGCGCGAAAAATCTTGTTCTTGGAAGTCGTTCATGACGTGACTCAAATACAGCTCTTGAGCCGATCCCCTTGCATTTCCATCCTCGCGGCGACTTCGGTCGTCGCGGATTCCCCAAACTCTCTCCGCGCTTTCCTGTTCTTTTTCCAACATTGAGCGCGTTGTCTCTACGGCCATCTCTCTACCCCGCAACGGTCATCTGTCGTCGTTTTTCTGTCTGCGGTTTTCGGTCGTCTCGTTCAGCCCGGCCGTAAGGCCATCATGAGCCGAGCAATTTCGTCGTCGAGTTCTTCTTCGGTCGCGCCGTCCTTCAAGAGGAGATCGACCACGGCTTGGCGGAAGCGAATGGACGCAGTGCGCACCATGCTTGCGCTTTGCCCGCCGGTGACGCTGAACTCTGCCGCGAGGTCTGCATACGACACGCCCTTGATGAAGTGGCGCTCGAACATCTGCCAGTGGGTGTCGAAACCCTCTTGGGTGCAGCGTTCTCGTGCAGCGGTGGCGGCCGACCTCACCATGGAAGCCGCCCAGAGACGGTCAAATTCTTCGACCGCGGTCTGTGCGGACGACGCGGGTTCGTCCACCGCCGAACTTGGCATCGCTTCGACGCGGTCTGCCTTCCGACGGCGAAGCTCTTCCTGAAGATAGAAGAGGAAGCCGTTGATGAGCCATCGGCGGAGCGGCAGATTGCTTTCGATCCATCGCTCGAAGTACGCAGGCTGCGCGAGTCGCGACGCAAAGAACCCGGACACAAGGTCCGCGGGAGTGCCGAGCGAGCGAAAGCTCGATCCGGCGACGTAATTCCCAAGAGGTTCTGCGTAGGTTTGCATGACGTAGGCGTTGATTCGGGAAAGGCCCTCTGCACCCTGTCCCAATTGCGCCACAAGCCAACCACGCTGTGTCGCGGGGAAGGAATCGCGCTTCGATGGGGGGGTACTTCGTGCGGTCGTATCACTCATAGAGGTTTCCGATCGTGCTCAAACCACGTGAAATGGCGTCCGTGGGTTTGACACTATCGGCACGCGACCGGACCCGGTCCGCATCCTCCGGGGGAGAAGAGCGCAACCGAGCGAGTTTCTGCGAGCCAACTACCCGTTTTAGAAGGGGTTGTCGCGCGAAAACTGCCGAACTCATCCGAGAAGCGGAAGGCCCGCAGCGGCGTCAGCGGCAAGCGGTGCCGCAGAGACCGGCCCGCCAACGGCGCGACGCATCCAAAGGTCCGGCGTCAGGCAGCCGAGGCTGGTGATCCGCTTGGTTTCGCCTGCGAGATCTTTCCCGCGCATATAGGACCTGATCTGGTGGCTCATCATGTGTCCGAGGGTGTAGTCGGGCAGGTAGAGCGGGTGGGCGATCATGTGTTGGTACGCAGCGAGGATGTGGTAAGGGTCCTTGCCGAAGTCGCGCTCATAGAAGCGCGTCCAGAGGTCGGCCGCGATGCGCAGGACCTCTTCCCGCAGTGCCGCCGGGGTCGCGGTGGGGTTCGCGTAGAGCCAACGCCAGGCGCGCAATTCGAGCAGCGAAGGGCCGGCGATCTGGCACGCCGAAAGCATGGTCGTCACCGAGTCCACTGCAAACTGGCGCGCGGCTTCGGCGGCGTCTTCGAGGCCGAGGACGCGCTTCGCGAGCGACTGATACAAGAAGGCAAACGCCTCCGTGCACGCAGTATTCGGAACGCCACGAAGCGCGGGTCGCGAGACGAAGTAGGTCGAGCAAAGTTGCTCGAGATTGTGGCCGAGTTCGTGCATCGCGGTGTCGAAGCCGTCCCAGCCAAGTTCGTTTTCGAGGCTCGAGGTGCGCAGCCACGCGCCGTAGCCCTCAAGGTAAGGCCGCATCGCGTGACCGGCACCCTTGCAAACTTCGGCGCGGACATGCGAACCAAGGAAGTCGGCGTCCTTCGCGTCGAAACCGAGTTCGCGCAGCACCGTTGGGAGCTTCCGTTCGAAGTCCTTGATATCGGTGAAGCGTGCCTTCACGGCCGCGTTCATCTCGGTCGCTGGCTTTGCCTCGACGACATCGTCGAAGTAGATGTCGAACGGCTCAAGCGCGCGGCCAAGCTTCTTCGACATGAACGCTGCCAAGTCACGGCGCACAGGTGCGTCGAGGAGGTCGGTCATCAACTTCTCGACCTCGGCCTCTGGCATCTCGCGCTCAAGCGCGAACTTGCGCGCAATCGCAGTCGGTTCATCGGGGTAGAGCGGATCGAACTCGCGCGCCATGCGGAAGTTCGCGATCCAGTGTTCGTAGCGCTCAAGCCCGAACAACTCGCCGGCATCGCCGCCGGAAACCGTGTTTTTCTCGGGGTTCCAGTCGCGTTTCTCTTCGCCCGACATCACGCGCTGTGGAATCGAGCCATCGATATGACGCGCCATCACCCACGACAGCGCGCGTTGTTTGAAGACACCATCTGGGTCGCCGTATCCAGCCTTGATCTCTTCACGGACGAGCCAGTGTGCGATGAGCTTGCGGTCGGTCTCAAACCAACGCTTCCCGTTTGCATCAACGACGCCTCCGACGGGAACGTGGAAGTGGCTGACGAACTTGCCAGCCTCGAACGACACTTTGCGTGCGCGATCCGCGAGTTCGACGGGAATGCGCGGGCCGAAGTTGTGCGCAACGCGTGCGGCAGCCCAGTCGGCGTCTGTCCAAGAGGCGCCGCTCTCGAGCATTCTTGCGAGTGTCGGCCGCTCGAAGTTGAGAAGCGCGAGGTGCGCGATCTTCTGCTTGTAGAGTTGCTCTGAAAGATCGGGTGCTGGGTCGAATTGCGCGAGGATGTCATCGACGCCGGGGAACTCGTCGCCGCGCAGATCGTGATGTCGTCGCAGCGTGCGGCGCATCTCGTACAGGTGGCCGTCGATTTGCTCAAGCGCCTTCTCAAGCCGCGCGAGGAGCCGCGTGCGCTCTCCGCTGTCGGAGACGAAGTGCTTCGCACAGAAGTCTTCGAACGCTTTCGCGTCGCCGTCCTTGTCACTCCAACGCGACGCAACGCGCGCAACGCCGGCTTCAATCGCGTGGCGATGCGACTCGCCGTGCGTTGAAACGAGACTTGTGATCGCGCGGGCAGGTGCGTCTGCGAGTGTGAAGGTGGTCGTGTTTGGCGTGATGGTCGGCGCGGTGGCTTCGGCGGTGGCGGGAGTCATAGAGCGCAGCGTAATGGCGCGAAGCAAACTCGAAGGCGCTTGGAAAAGAGGCGCTGAAAAATGCCTTCTGCCCCGACAAACCGTTCCTGGCAAGCCGTTCATGACAAACCGTTCATGACAAACCGTTCCTGACAAACTGTTCCTGGCAAACCGTGTTCTGACCAAACGGAACGGTCAAAGCACGTGTTCCAAAAGTCCCTACGACAGCTGCCACAGCCCCTTCTGAAAGGTGCGCTCGAGTGCAGCGTGCAAGCAAGCAAGGCCCTGCGGTGATCAGGGACGAAGAGCGCTGAGCAGATGCCTTCGCGGTGCCGCGCTTGTCGGAGAACGCCCGGCATGCGACGATTGTGGCATGCGTTGTTTCCTCGCCATCGCGCTCTCTTTGCTACTCACGGCCT
Organism: uncultured bacterium; assembly: GCA_903911205.1. GTDB lineage: Bacteria > Planctomycetota > Phycisphaerae > Phycisphaerales > SM1A02 > QWPT01. Next base: position 4,850 of record CAIWCL010000226.1, on the reverse strand, counting down.
GCGCGTCGCAACAGGTGGTCGACGGCTTCGGGCGGGTCGAACCCGGCATGACCAAGGACGAAGTGATCGAAATCCTCGGGCAGCCGAGTTCGACATGGGCGCTCTCGACGAAACTCGACGGGGTGCAAGGCACGCGCCTCCAATGGGGCGATGGTCTTTCGAGCCTCGCGTCGAGCGCGGCGTTTCACGGCGATCCAGACCGCGCGTACTCAGTCGTCTTCGATGAGAAGGGGATCGTGCTTTCGAAGGCCCCGCCGCGCTGGACCGAGGACGAGGCCGCTGAAGAAGAGATTCTTCGCGAGCGCCGCATCGAACGTGACAATGGCGTGGAATGACGTGCGCTTCAAGCGGCGCTTGGGCAAACTTGGACTCGCGTACGACTTGGATACTCAGGACTTCGAGCGGGTGACCACGCCTGCCACAGCCTTCGCCCACGTTTCGTAGGCAGCAGGTGAGAGGTGCAGCGCATCGGGCATGATCTCCTTTGAGATGGACCCGTCCGGCGAGACGAACGCGTCGCCGATCGCGTGGATTGCAAGAGGCATGCGTGCGCTCTCGCGGCCCTTTGCGGTGATCGCCGCATTCGCGACCGGCACCCACGCGCGCAGCGCTTGATTGATCTGCAGAATGTCGCCGCGCATGGCGTTGAACTTCTCGCCGCGCGGGAAGGTCTCGATGATATGGACAGTCGCATTCGGGCACTGTGCAACGAGTAGCTCCGCGACAGCCTGAATGCCCGCGAGCGTTTCGGTCGCATTGCTGGTGCCGTGACCGAGGTTGTTCGTTCCGATGAGAAGCACCACATGCTCGGGCGCAAGTCGCGTCAGCGGCGCCTGCGCGAGGCGATAGAGCACGTTCTCGGTGCGGTCGCCTGAGTTGCCGAGATTGACGGCACCGAGCGGCGCGATGTGCTTTTCCCACGCGGCTTTGCCTGGGTCTTCCCACGCTTGCGTGATCGAGTCGCCGACGAAGACAACCTTCGCTGGTGCGGATTCCTTCGCGCGGCGGATGCACTCCTTCTCGCGCGCGATCGCCCATTCGTCCGTGCGTGGGGCAGGAACGAGCGAACTTGGCGGGGAAGTGGTGTCGGGCGCACTAAATCCACACGCGAAGCAGAGTGATCCGGCGAGCGACGCAATGAGGACGAAGTAGTGAAGATTCATGTCGGGATCGTAAAAAGAACCGCGCCCGTGTGGTTCGCACACGGGCGCGGCTTGGTCAATCTCGAGAAGTTCTGCGCTCAGCACATCACGGGCAGGCGCCCCACGAGCTGAGGACCTGCGCGAGGTCGGCCGAGTCGACCGAACCGTTGCCGTCGAGATCCGACGCGCAGCCACTGCAAGCGCCCCACGAGCTGAGGACCTGCGCGAGGTCTGCCGAGTCGACCGTGCCGTTGCCGTCAAGGTCAGACGGGCAGGGAGGTGTGTCGGATTCACAGGTGATGCTGAGGGTGCCGGTGCCGCCGCTGTTGACCTTGCTACCGATGCGAACAAGGTATTCCGTTCCGCCGATCACTTCCGCAAGAAGTGTGGTGGTCGTGGTTGGTGAGCAGCCGAGTGTGTCATCGCTGCACGCAAACACCGGCGTCGCAGCCGTCGGGCAGGTTGAGCCTGCGTACATGACGATGCGCGTATCGAAGGTCGCCGCACCACAGGTCGAAAGCGTCGCGATGCCAGAGCACGGCGCCGTCCAACGATACCAAAGGTCGTTGTAGCAGTTCACGCCGCCACCGTCGAAGCAACTTGCGGCGATGGCAGGAACGCTGTCGCCTGCGCTCGTCGTGTTGAACGCGACAGAAGCGCTTGAAATGACTTCAGCGGCCGCACATTCATCGTTCGCCGGAGGCGGAGCGGAGACGGTGACCGTCATCGAGTAGTTGTTGCGCGTATCGGCGCCGAGATACACGCGCATCAGCATCGATGCGGTTCCCGCCGTGTTGTTGACTGTGAACACCTCGTTGTTGGTGTTCGCGTTGCGGTCGGCGAGAAGCGTGCCGCCACAGGCGCTGAAGACCTGCACATCGACGTCGCCGTTCGCGTGGGTGAACGTCATGTTGATGTTCGCCGATCCGCCCGCGCCTGCCGGAATGATGTACCAGTCTTCGTCGAGGCGCTTCACAACGAGGTTCGAATACGCGGTTCCTGGAGTAATGGCGACGGCGGTTTCACAGCTGTCGTTCTGTTCAAGCGCGTCGTCCGCGCCGGCGGCGAGCAGTGTTCCGAAACCGCCGGTCGTCACCGCGACATCCCAACGGCCATAGCCGTCGTCCGCGCTCGGCGTCGAGCAGAAGCTTGCGCCGCAGGTGAGGACCCCGTACATCTTTTTGTCGGAGTTGCGATAGATCGCGCTACCCGACGAGCCGCCTTCGGTCACACCAGTCGTCGTGACGCCATACTGCGTCGCCGGGTTCCAAGAAAGGCTCGACCAGTTGGTCGTCGGGCTACCGCAATTGAAGCCGTTTGCGTTCTTCACGCCAAACGAAATGCGTTGGTAACTGCCATCCGGGTGGTGGAGGCCCGTGGATGCGGTGTTGGTTGGTTGCGTGGCCCCGATCCAACCGACCCAGAACACGTTCGCTGGAAGCGTCGGACGAATCATGAGGAGCGTGCAGTCGCTCGCAAATTGCGTCGCGGAGAGATCGCCGCCGGTGACGTTCGTGCCTGCGGCCGCGGTCGCTGCCGCAGAGCAGGTGTTTCGGCGGTAGAAGAAGTTGAACTGGCAGCTATTCGCCTCAGCCTGTGTCGAAAGACAGTGATTGGCCGTCGCGACGTAGGGGGTTTCATCCGCCGCCGTCGTTGCAGTGAGCTGGCCGGAGCAGAGGAATCCGCCGAAAATCAGGCGCACCGTACCGTTTGATTCGTTCGCCCATGTGGGGAAGCAGATCGGATCAAGGTGGCACGTGCCGACCGCCACGCCGCCTTCTTCATCGCCGAACTTCCAGATTTGACGGTAGCCGTGGTAGTACTCCGCACCCGTGAAAGGAAGTGACGTGACTTTGGCGCCGGTGGGCACGAACCACTCGACCATCACTTCGTTTGTCGGGAGGGACATGCTCCACGCCTCGCCTGTGCCGAACTCGCCAACCCCCTCGATCGGGCCGATGACTGAATCTTCCCAACCTGGGGAAGAGAGGCGCACTTCCTGGCCTTCTGGCACATTCAAGCCCGTGAGGTGAAGGCGTGCGGTGGTCGCGTTCGCGCTCGCGAGGATGATGCGCCACACATGCCCGCCTTCGACGGGGATCCATTCGCCGTGTGCGATATCGAATTCGGCCGGCACTGGAATCGCAAATCGCAGCGGCTTGCGGCTCTCAGTCTGACGGGTGATTTCATCTTCTGCGAGATAGAACTCGTTGTCTTGCAGCGGAAGTGCGAAGACGGGCGCTGGGATCGCGTCGAAGCCGTGGATCGCGGCGAGCGGTTCGAGCGCCTGCTGCGCAGACCATGGCTTCCCACGCAAGCCGTGACCATCCGCCTCCAGAATCGCTTGCACGTTGCCTGCGGCGAGGGAAAGCTTTGCCTTTGCACCTCCGTTGGAGGCGAAAAGCGGGCTGCCTGAGAGCAGAACGAACGTCGTGGCGAGGGTGGTCGCGATCGTCAATGGACGCATGCTGAATCTCCTGAAGGCTCCAGTTTGGAGCAGACTTGAACCCCATCTGCGGGGAAAGGCTCGGGAAAGGGGCCTGCCTGGCCCGGCCTGCTTTGGGAACTGGTCTCTCGGCGCTCCTTCGTCCTCGTACAACCTTCGCCGGGGAACGCCGAATGGTGCGAGCGAGACGGGCTCGCCAACCTACCCTCATTCGCCCGTGAGGCAAGGTGGTTCCGAAAAACACGCAACCCCGACCGAGGTCGGGGTTGCGATGGATGGAAATTTGCTTGTTTTGCGGACGTGCAGGTCGTTGAGCAGGTCGCCGGGGCGATCGCTCAGACGCCCGCCGCCATCTTTTCCGCCTTCTTGCGCGCGTCAGCGAGGGTGCCGACGTACATGAAGGCGCTTTCTGGCAGGTCGTCGCCTTCACCGTTGGTGAGGCGCTCGAAGCTGTCGATGGTGTCTTCGAGAGAGCACGTGACGCCCGGGAGACCGGTGAAGATTTCGCCGACGTAGAACGGCTGCGAAAGGAAGCGCTCGATCTTGCGCGCGCGCGAAACCGTGAGCTTGTCTTCTTCCGAAAGTTCGTCGACGCCAAGGATGGCGATGATGTCCTGGAGATCCTTGTAGCGCTGCAGGATGTTCTGCACGCGGCGGGAGCACTTATAGTGGCGCTCGCCAAGGACCTGCGGGTCGAGAATACGCGACGTCGACGAGAGCGGATCGACGGCGGGGTAGATGCCCTTTTCGGCGATCTTGCGCTCAAGCACGATGAACGCGTCAAGGTGGCTGAAGGTCGTCGCTGGCGCCGGGTCGGTCAAGTCGTCTGCAGGAACGTAAATCGCCTGCACGGAGGTGATGGCGCCCTGGCGGGTCGAGGTGATGCGCTCTTGGAGCGCACCCATCTCGGTCGCGAGGTTCGGTTGGTAACCGACGGCGCTCGGCATACGGCCGAGGAGTGCCGACACTTCCGAACCCGCTTGCGTGAAGCGGAAGACGTTGTCGACGAAGAGGAGGGTTTCCTTACCCGACGCATCGCGGAATTCCTCTGCCATCGTGAGCGCGGAGAGCGCGACGCGAAGACGCGCGCCTGGCGGCTCGTTCATTTGGCCGAAGACCATGGCGACCTTGTCGAGGACGTGCATCTTCTTGCCGCTCGCGTCGGTGTATTCGGCCTCTTGCATTTCGAGCCAGAGGTCGTTGCCTTCGCGGGTGCGCTCGCCGACGCCGGCGAACACCGAGTAACCACCGAAGTTACGCGC
>CAIWCL010000225.1 GCA_903911205.1 uncultured bacterium | reverse complement strand
CTCGGACTCGCGATCGCCGCCGCCCTGCTCACGCTTCCGGACCCTGCGCGAGCGGACGACTTCGCCGCATGGCGTCACCACGGAACGATGTACATCCTCACCACGCCCGACGGCGCGGACCTCCCCGCGTCGGCGTCGATCGCCGGGTTTCCGCTTCTCGTGCGCCTCCACGGCGACTTCCTCGACTTCACGCAGTGCAAGCCTGATGGAGCTGACATCCGCTTCTCGGCCGACGACGGTACGCCGCTCGTGCACCGCATTGAGGGGTGGAACCCCGCGGACGAAAGCGCGACCGTGTGGGTGCGCATCCCACGCATCGAAGGGAACGCGCGGCAGGCGCTGCGCGTTCACTGGGGGAACGCAAACGCGGCACCCGCGTCCGATGGCAAGGCCGTGTTCAACGAAAGCAACGGCTTCTGCAGCGTGTGGCACATGGATGAACCGGTGGCCGACGACACAGGCAGCGTGCAATCGCGCGATGAAGGCACGACTGCGACGCAGGGCATCGTCGGCGCGGCGCGTCACCTCGCCGGCGGACAGGGCGTGTTTGCCGGCGACGACATCACGACCTATCCGAAAGGTCTGGGGCCGATGTCGACAAGCGCGTGGTTCCGTGCCGAGCGGGTGAACGGCACCGTCGTTGGTTGGGGCAAAGAGAAGCGTCCTGCGAAGGTGATGATGAACTTCCTCAGCCCGCCGCGCATCGCGATCCAGTGCTACTTCGCCGATGTGAACGCGAAGCGCGCGCTCGCGACCGGCGAGTGGTACCACGTGGTGCACACGTACGCGCCAAACAATTCGCGCGTCTACATCAACGGCGTGCTCGAGGGTATGTCGAAGCCCGAGCTCGACATTCCCGAGACATCCGCGCTTTGGATCGGCGGCTGGTACGCGAACTACAACTTCGTCGGCGACGTCGACGAGGTGCGCATCGCGAGCGTCGCACGCTCGGCCGACTGGGTCAGGCTCGAGTACGAGAACCAGAAGCCGCTGCAGACCGCAGTCGGTCCGATCGTACGCGACGGGACCGAGTTCACGCTGTCCGATGACGCGATCACGCTCGACGAGGGCGCGCGCGTCACCGTGCGCGCGCGGATTGGCGGCGCGCAGAAGATCACCTGGACGCTGGTGCGCGACGGCGCACGGTACGTCATCGCCACCGACACCCTCGCCTGCTCCGTCGACGCAGGTCGCGTCTCAGGCGATGCGCAGGCGTCGCTCGAGTGCAGGGTCGCGCGCGCCGACGGAGTCGCGACCAAGTCGGTCGCCATCGCAATCAAGGAGGCGATTCCGGATCCCGATTTCACGCTCGAGGCACCCGCGCACTGGGACGGCCGCAGCGCGATCACGGTGACGCCGAGGCTGACCGGGCCCACGGCAGGCGCACTCCGTGTGAAGTGGGCCGTCGGTGATATCGCCGTCGCGCACGCGGCGGTGCCTGCGTCGGGAGGCGACCCCGGATCGCTGCGCCTGACGCGCGCCGAGAAGAGCGGCACCGTGACCATCACCGCGTCGATCGACAACGGCGGCATTCCCGTGACGCGCCGTGTGTCGATCGCGGTGCGCGAGCCCGCGCGCGATGCGTGGGTGTACCGCACCCCCGCCGCCGATGAACAACCTGAGGAGGGCCAGTTCTACGCCCGTGACGACAAGAACGAGGCGAAGCTCGTGTGGAACGGTCTGCTCGATGCTGCCGCCATCGGTGCTCCCTTCGACAGCGTCTTCCTGCGCGTACTCGCCGACGGCAAGCCATTTGCGAATACCCGCACGAAGCCCGCCCAAGATGGCAGTTACGCGCTCTCCGTAACGATCAAGCCCGGGCTCGTTCGCTACAGCGCCGAGTTTGGCACGACTTCGGCTGGCAAGGACACCGTCGTCCGCACCGTCGGCAACCTCGTCTGCGGCGACGCATTCGTGATCGACGGCCAGTCGAACGCTGTCGCGACCGACTGGGGCGAGGGCGACTTCCCAGAGACGAGCGAATGGATCCGCACCTTCGGCTCGACGAGTGGAAACCCGGGCAGCGTGCGCTGGGGCAACGCCGCGCGCAAGGCGCGTGAAGACAAACTCGCGATCGGCTACTGGGCCTTCGACCTCGCGCAGCATCTCGTTGAACGCCACAAGGTTCCGATCTGCATCATCAACGGTGCCGTGGGCGGCACGCGCGTCGACCAACACCAGCGCAACGCGAAGAACCCCGAGGACCACGACACGATCTACGGCCGCCTCCTCTGGCGCGTACGCCAAGCGCGGCTCGAGGATGGCATCCGCGGCATCTTCTGGCATCAGGGCGAGAACGACCAAGGCGCCGACGGTCCCACCGGCGGCTACGGATACGAAACCTACCGCGAATTCTTCCTCGCGATGGCGGACGCGTGGCGCGAGGACTACCCGAATACCCAGCACGCGTACATCTTCCAGATTTGGCCGAAGGCGTGCGCGATGGGGAGCGATGGCTCGGACGACCGCCTGCGCGAAGTGCAGCGCACGCTGCCGCAGGCGTTCGCGCACATGAGCATCATGTCGTCGCTCGGGATCGAGCCTGAAGGCGGCTGCCACTATCCCGCCGAGGGCTACGCCGAGATGGCGCGCCTGCTCGCACCGCTTGTCGAACAGTTCAACTATGGCATTCTGCCAACGGGCTCGATCACGCCGCCCGACCTCGTGTCGGCGCGGTTCGCGGGTGCTGCGCGCGATGCGATCACGCTCGAGTTCGACCAGCCCGTGCGATGGGACGCTGCGCTCGCGTCGCAGTTCTTCCTCGATGGCGCGAAGGTGGAGTTCGCCTCGTCGAGCGCAGACGGCGCGACGGTGACGCTTGCGCTCGCGGCGCCGACCGCCGCGCGCACCATCAGCTACATCGACAGCGACCGCTGGAGCCAGAAGACGATCCTGCGCGGCGAGAACGGCATCGCGGCGCTCACATTCTGCGAGGTTCCGATCGAG
>CAIWCL010000224.1 GCA_903911205.1 uncultured bacterium | reverse complement strand
TTGCAGCACTCCTATGTGCGGTCATACTCGGACGTCCGTGACATGACCATGTTTCGCCCTGAGGAGCCATCGATGAGCCAGAAGTCCTGCATCCACTCGTTTACGCATGCTGTGCTTGCGCTCATGCCGGCCGTGATGCCGGTCGTGATGCCGGTCCTTCTGGCCACGTCTGCGCAGGCAGAAGTGCCGGCCCCGTACAACGTCGCGTCGAACCAAGTCGCCCTCGTGACGGTGCGCATCACCACCACCGACAGTTCGGGCTCGCAGTTTGATGAAGAGTCGATGGTGGTGCCCGTGACGGGCAACGGGTCCTTCGGTCTCTTACCGGCGGCACGGCCCTTCACCTTTGCGGAGATGAAGGCAGGTTCCACCCTCAACTTCGGCGGCGGCACGCTGAACTTCCAGTTGCTTTGCGGCCTCTTCGGTTGCATTCCTGTCACGGTCAGTCTCAACCCGACCACCGCAACGCTCGTTGCGAATGCGGGCGCAGCGATCGTGAGTTCAGGCAGGGCGGACTTCGGGAGCACTTGGAATCTGCGCGGGAACTACACCACCACCACGCCGTTTTCTTCATCGCCGGGCACACTCGACACCACATCCGTTGCGCCGTTTGGAACCACATTCACCTTCGATGACAATGGATTCATCGGCACGCAACTGACGATCGGCGCGATTGAGGGTGACCTTGACCCCTCGAGTTTTCCGCCGGGTACGACGGCCAGAATTCGCACCACCGTGAGTTTCGGCACAACCTTCATTCAAGGGCCGTACTACATCAATACGCCGCCAAACTGCGGTATTGGTGAGCCTTGCAACACGCCGCATGAGGCGCCGGGCTGCGCAGTGAGCAGTTGTTGTACGCTCGTCTGCGCCACAGACCCATCATGCTGTAACGAGTCGTGGGATTCGCTGTGCGTCAATTTCGCAGTCGCGCAGTGCGGGTTGACCCCGGAGAACGATCGCTGTGAATCGGCGCGTCCACTGGGCTTCGGTCGCTTCCCATTCACCACGCTCAACACCGACACCGATGGCCCTCTCCTCATCTCCGAGTGCTGGAGCCCAACGTCTGGCAGTTTGTTTACCAACGATGTGTGGTTCCGCGTCGTGCCACCCGTCAGCGGCGGCCTCGCGGTTTCTACTTGTAACCACGCTGGTTTCGACACCAACATCGTGATTTATGGCTCGTGTGGCGGCGTACCGCTTGCGTGTAATGACAACGACTCGGTGTGTACCGGAAGCACGTCGCGCCTGATCGTGCCCTGTGAGGCGGGCGAGCTCTATCTCATCCGCGTCGGCGGCAAGGGCGTTGTCGGCACCGGTGAGATCGACATCGCGCTCGGCGATCCAGCCCCAGTTGCGGATGGGCTTGCGACGCAATGGCCCATGTCCCAAGGTGGCAACGACCATTGGTACGCCGTGTACGCGCTCGGTGGCACTGCGAACTTCAAGCAGGCAACGGCAGCCGCGCTCGCGCTTGGTGGCTATCCGGCATCGATCACCTCGGCCGCAGAGAGCGAGTTCATCCGAACTCGCGCCACGCCCACGTTGCTCAACGGTCCCACGGCGTTCGGTCTGCAGCAGGCGCCGAAAGCGCCGGAGCCAGATGGCGGTTGGGGTTGGTGGAACGGTGAACCCCTCGTCTACACGAACTGGAACGTCGGCGAACCGAACAATGTGGGTCGCGAGAATTGGGGCATGATCTACCCAAATGGAAAGTGGAACGATGATCTCGACGCGTTCGGAAATGTGCTGATTGAGTTTGATTCCGATCCGAATCTGAGCACGGCGACGTGGCCTATTGCCGAAGGCGGCAACGGAAGCACCTACCAGGCGGTACTTCTGCCGAACCGCGTAACCTGGCTCGAAGCACGGGATTACGCGGCATCGCTTGGCGGCCAGCTCGTCTCGATTGAGACACAGGCAGAGATGCAGTGGGTCTTCCAACGATTTGTGGCGTTCCTCAACATGTGGACGTTGCATGGCTACAACGGCGGACCGTGGGTTGGGTTGAGCCGCGACTCTGGCAAGTGGCGTTGGCAATCCGGCGCGCCTGTCACCGATTCGCCGTGGCTCCCCGGTGAGCCGAATGCAAGCGGTGATTACGCCTGCTTCTACGCTGGTGGTGGTGGGCCGCGTGCCGGCCTCGACGACACATTCGATGGCAACGCACGCCGTGCCCTCATCATCGAGTACGCCGCACCCGGATGTCCTGGAGACATCGACAACGATGGCATGGTCAGCGCATCCGACCTCAGCGCCATGCTCGGCCAGTGGGGCACGTGTCCCTCAAGTTCGTGCGCGGCCGATGTTGATCAGGATGGCGAGGTCAGCGCGAGCGATCTTGGGCTCCTCCTTGGTTCTTGGGGGACGTGCCCCTGACGGCCAGTTGGGCGATTTCTTCGCGCCGCAATCGATCCAGCGGATGGTGTCATCGACGTCGCCAACCTTGATCGCGTGACAGAGTCGTCGCTCGTCGTGTGCGCTCGTCGCTCGTCGTGGGCTCCCGTCGTGGGCTCCCGTGTTGGAGAGGCCCGGTTCTGCGTGGGCTGCGTGGGCTCGTCTGCGGACCTTCAACGCCGCGCAGTGCTGGCGACGGTCTGGCGAAGATCGTGGGCATCCAGGCCTTACGTGGGCATCCAGGCCTCACGTGCACGTGTCTGCCGCAATGAAGAAGGCGCGCAGAAGTCCAGTGGACTCTCTGCGCGCCTTGTTGCAAACATGATCAGGCTCGGGCGTGAGGCCCTTGCTGAAAGTCACTTCGGACAGACGCCCCAGTTGGTCAGAAGAATGCTCAAGTCGCTGGCTCCGACCTCGCCGTCGCCATCGATGTCACCGGGGCAGTTCGAAGGCGGCGGGGGGAGCAGCGAGGAGTCGACTGCGACGAAGCGCATCGAACCCGGAGCTCCCAGCGTGCTCTTGATCGTCTCTGCCACGACGCCGTTGTACAGATCTTCCGTGCTGTTGTAGACGTTGACGCCAGTCACAACCGTGCTGCCCGTCTTTCCCGAGACGTTCGTTCGGTACCACTTGCCATCGGCCGCCCAGAACTTGCAGTCGAAGGCGACGGTCTGGTTCGAAAATCCGCCGGCGTAGAACGGGGTATTGGCGACAAGGTCGGCGAACGAGTTGTACGCGTACGCGCCGATGGTGACGGGGCTGTTGGGATCGTAACGCGTGGTGCGCAGGATCCGGCCGCTCTGATTGTCCACAACGATGTCGTCGTCGTAGTACATGCCGTAGCCCTGCATGGGGAACGTCTCGCCGTTCGTATTGGAGTTCAGATCCTCGAAGCTGTTGTACCGAATGAACAGGTTGTTGTACTGGCCCGCATCACCCACAGCATCTGCGGTGATCCGGTAGAAGTAGGTGCCGTCCGTGAACATCGCATCTTTCGCGGGGATCGCCGGAGCGATGTTGCCCCCGAACACGCCATCGGTGTCCGTCGCCATGGCAGGCAGCGAGGCATACTTGATCCACGAGGTATACGGCGTGAATCCATCCGTACGGAGGAACACGATCTCTGCACTTGCGGAGCTGGTGAGGCCGCCGAGGAGGACGGCGATGGAAGCGAGGGCTGAAGACATTCGGGTCATCGGGAGTGATCCTCTACGGGAAAGTGTGGCGCTGCGGAATCAGGGGACGCAGGGCTTGCGAGCATGTGTGCAGACTTGGAGCCCACGACCACAAATCGTGGGACCTTGTTGAGTCAGCAACTCCGAACCTAGCCGGGAAAGTCTGCTGCGCAAGTTTTTGGTCAGAATCGACGCAATGTCGGGCGATTGCGTCAGAGACGCGGGTGGTCGATCGCGGGTTTTCGATCGCGGGTGTTTGAGGAAGCGTTGCCGCCGATGCCTCAATCCCGGCGAGACAGAACCTAGGGCGTCATGCGCTGGTGAGTCAGCAGCCACGCGTAGATGTCGTGACCTGCGGACAGGTCGTAGGTCCGCGTCCAGGAGTCGTGCCCGACACCCGGGTAGATGGTGAGTCGAGCGTCCACTGCGGTGGGCGAAGCGCAGTTCTGCATGCCCGTGATGGGGACGACCGATCCCGCGACGGGAATCACTCCATCCGCATCACCGTGGAAAGCCCAGATGGGATGATTGCCCAGCAGGCACCCGCGTTGGTCGAACGCGCTGATGCCGTTGCCACAAATCGGCACAAAGGCCGCCGGCAGCACATTCGAGCCGACGGTGCGAAGGTATTCCCATGTACCAATCGCCCCACAACTGAGACCCGTGAGATAGATACGGGAGGGGTCGACGTTGTAGTTGGCAGCAGCCCACTGCAGGAAGGCGCTCACGTTCGCGGGGTTGTGACAGCCCTGAGGTACCCCCGACCCGGTTGGAACGTTCTGAGGAGAGAGAACGACGAAGGCATCCCCGGCCGCCGATGCAGCCACGGGCCATGCATTGGTCGCGATGAGCTTTGCGGGGCCGTTCGCATTGACCCGGATCAGTTCCGCCGAAGAACCATTTCCGTTTTCCCCAATACCGTGCAGGAACACCAACAGCGGCCAGTCCTTGCGAGTGTCGTAGCCCGCGGGCAAGTACTCCCAAAACCCTTGCGGCGCAGTGGTGGTTCCGAGGGGGCGCATCCGGTGACGATCTGAGGAGACCTCTGGCGTGCAGCCCGCGTTGCCCCATGCACCGAGGACGGTCGCAAGGTCGCTGGCATCGACGGTCCCGCTGCCATCAATGTCGCTGTCGCACGGCGCGGCCGTACAAGCCCCCCAGTCTGAGAGCACGCCGGACAGATCGGCGCCGTCGACAAGGCAGTCGCCGTTGATGTCGGCTGGGCTTCCCGGTGGGCATTGCACCACGGCGTTGATCTGCACTTCGCCGATGTACACGTCTTGATCGACCGAGCCATTGCGTGCCGCGAAACCGAACGACCAACCGGTCGGGTCGATGTTCGCCATCTGCTGTGCGCCTTGGTCGATGAAGATGGTGGAGCCCACGGTTCCCGGGAAGGCCACCGTGACGCGGGTGCCCGTGGTACGCGACCAGTGGATCGTGGCAACAGCCATTTTGAGCCGATCCACTGCCTGCGTGGTGGTGATCCAGGTCACAGGCGCGAACGACAGCGGCGTGAACGCGAACTGGTTTCCACCCCACTTGCCATTGACGCCGTTGGCACCTGCGCCGGTGTACGAGACGAATCCGACACTCAGCCCGGCAGCGTCGTTATTGAATGCTTGAAGGCCCCACTCGCCCCCGGACATTCGATTGCCAGAGGAATTCGAAAGGTCGCCCCAGAGGAACGAGAAGCCATCGCCCGCACCACCGTTGCTGTTGCGCAGGCTGAAGCGGAAACTTGCGGTGAACTCCTTCACGGTGCCGGCAATCGGCGTAGACCGCCACGTACCCCACGTCGACGGGAATCCATCGCGAACTGCTCGAAGTCGGGTGGATCCGTTGATGGTGACGTTCTGCGCCTGACTGAACAAGGTGCCACTTGTCGACGCGCCGAAGTTCTCCACGATGCTCGCGGTGCATGGACTGGATCCCTGCGCGTCACTTGCTGCGGTGATGAAGAGAGCAAGCAAAGTGGAGAGCAATGGTTGGACCAGGAAACGCATGAAACACTTGTAGCCGATGGGAACGCCGATGCGGGCGGAATCGCGGAACTTTGTTCTGAACGTGCCGCTTGACGACCTGAGACGCTTTGCAGCCGTGAGGCGCACGTGCGTCATTGCCTACAAGGACAGCGAGACCGGCACATGGCCGGCCCCGCTGGGTATGCATTCGTCGTGGAAAGGTTCACACGCGATGACTGGTCTTACGCGCGACGGCGGCGAGAGACGCCAACGCCAGCGAAGGCGAGCAGCGCGATTGCGCCCGGGGCGGGGACCAACGACGAGTCGATCGTCATGAAGTCGACGTCCGTGCCATAGCCGGCCGAGCTGGTCACGGTGAGGTACGGGTTATTGTTGTAGAGGTCGGGGCCGCTGGCGAAGACGCTAAAGCTCTGCACGACGCCGCCCACGACATTCGACCGCCAGCAAGTGCTGCCGGTACCTGCCCAGTACCTGTTGTCTCCGTTTTGGTTTCCGCCTGTAAACCCTGCGGCGTAGAAGTACGTGTTGGCGACGAGATCGGTCGCGGTGCTGAACGCATACATGCCGACGTTGTCTGCACTATCGAAGGATGCGGTGCGGAAAATCCAACCGTTGGTGGTGTTGGCGATCACGTCCTCGTTGTAATACATGCCTTGCGTCATCTGGATGGCAACGCCGCCAGAGTTCGCATTCAGGTCCGCGAGCGAGTTGTAACGGACGTACGTGTTGTTGTAGTTGAGTCCGCCATCGCTCTTGGTGGTCTTGTAGACGTACGTGCCGTCCGTGAAGACCCCGTCGGTGGACAGGATCGACGAGCTTGAGCCAACGTTGGTGCCGCTCGTGTTTGCTGCCATGTCCTCAAGCGACGCGTAGGCCGTCCAATTGGTGGAGGATCCATCGAATGACGAGCGGACATACATCAGGGCGGCCTCAGAGGACGAGGCAAGAGATGCTGCGGAGAGAGCCGCTGCGGTCATGAGGAAGCGCGAAATGGTCATCTTGTGGACTTCTTTCGAGGGAGAGGGACTGGAGGGACAGGCATGGCGTGTCAAGCCCGATCGCTTGGCCATGGCGGACAGAAACTGCCGATGTGAACCCGCTCTGGAGTAGGAAACGGGGTCACGGATGGGAATAGGGACGGGAACAGGGACGGAAACAGGGACGGGGGGGAACGTAACCCGACATGCGCAGTTGGCCACCGAAATCTGGCGATTTGATGAGGTTCTTTCCACGGCGTTGGGGCGGTCCGGGGGGCTGCGGCACTGCCTGCGTCCTCAAGCAGGTGCAGAACGCGTGTGTAGAGGGCACCGGCTCGACGCCAGCTTTGATCGCGCCGTTCCTCTGGCGCCATCCACTTGGGCTCGCTGTGCAGCGGTCGTCGGAGGCCCTTGGGGTTGATCGGCCCGCTCTCAGATCGCTCTCGCGCTGTCGGGAGCCCGTTGGCAATTCGTGCGAAGAACTCCTCTTGGAGCGCTCCAATTGGAGCGTTCCAAGCAGGGTCATGTCGGACGGGTAGTCCGAAGCAGTTCACCTGCAAAGGACGGTTGCAGCGGACAGGCCGTTGGAGAGGGGCCGTCGGAGAGGGGCCGTTGGAGAGGGGCCGTTGGTTCTGGCGTGCTCGTCGAGCCGCTCGATTTTTTGCTCGAGGTTTTGCTCGAGGTTTCACTCGAGGTTTCACTCGAGGTTTTGCTCGAGGTTTTGCTCAAGGTGTCAATGTCATCGGTTCGACCAGTTGACCGATCGCGCGATCCATCGCGCGGCGGTAGATCCACGCACGCTCGGATGTGTCGTCGTGGCTTGCGCCTTGCTCGAGCGCCTTCGTGAGATCGGCCTTGGTGCTTGCACTGATGGCGTCGTCTCCAAGAAGTACGACCGATGCGATCGCGAGTTCATAGAGCGCAGCGCACGAGGCAACATCGCCCGCGTTGAAGCGCGGCACTCCACGCTCGATCGCGAGATCGAAGATCGCGGCGGCTTGCCGCGCGCGTTCGGGCGAGGTGGAGGATGCTGAAGACGCCGAAGCATTCGCCGCGGCGGCACTTCGCGCCGGCAGCACTCGATCGATGACATGAATGATGCCATTCGCAGCCTCGATGTCTGCAATTTCGATGCGCGCGCCATCCACCGTGATTGCGCCGGACTCAAGCGCGAACTTCACCACGCCGTCGCCGAGAAGCGTGCGCGCCGAACCCTGCGCGAGCATTTCGTCGCGTCGAATCGCCGTCGGCAGCACATGTGCTGCAAGCACCGCTGTGAGCGCGGGGCGATCTTCGAGAAGCGCCTTCAACGCATCCGCGGGGATCGCCTTGAATGCGTCGTTCGAAGGCGCAAGCACGGTCCACGGGCCGGGGTTTTGCGCGCCAAGTTGCGCGCCAAGGCCCGCAGCATCGATGGCGACGCGCAGCGTGGCGAAGCGTTCATCCTTGGCAACGAGTTCTTCAATCGTCCGGAGTTCCGGCAGCATGACGCTATCGATCACATGCACGAGCCCACCATCGAACGCGACATCGGTGACAACAAGACGCGCGCCGTCGACGGAAAGCGCTGCTGGGTCAACATCGAGCGACTGCCCCGACAGCGCCTTCAAGCGACGACGCTCGAGAACCACGGGGCTTTCCAGCGTTTGCGCGACCACATGGTGCTTCAAAATCGCTTGCAGCGTCGACTTGCCCTTCGCACTCGTGAGAAACGCAACTTGCTCCGCTGGCAACTTCGCGAAGGCTTCGTTGGTCGGTGCGAAGATCGTGAGCTTCGCATCCTTCGGAAACTCGATCTCTGCAGCCTTCACCAGTGCAAGCAGCGTGGTGAGATTTGCCTTGGTCGCGACTGCAGCGAGCGAGTTTGTGGATGCTTGTGCGGCCTGCGCGTTTGCAGCTCCGCCCATCGGACGAATCCAATCGACTTCGATCGCAAACGGTCCTTCCTTCTTGTCGGCGAGCGTGATGCCCACCGATTCGATGGAGGCGGCGTCAAGCGCAGGTGCATTCCGCACGCGTTGACCGAAGCTGTTTGCAACGCACTGGTCGAACGGAATCTCGACCTCGATCCACTCGCCTGCCTTCGTCGAGAAGTTGCGCTGATAGCCACCAGCCATCATGCGCAAACGCGAGGACCGAATGTCGCATTGATACGTGCGACCGTCGCCCTTCACGCGAAGGAGAAGTCCGGTCGCGCCTTCGAACGTGCCGTCGGTCACGGCCGTGCGAATCTGCGAGAACCCGCCGTTGTTCTCAAGCGAGAGTTCGCCCGTAAAGCGCAGCGTGCCGCCTTCGCCAGCCGCGATACGCCCGGTTGAGAGGCCGCCCATCACGCCGTCGAGGACGGTTTGCCAGCCCTTGGTGCCACTGTTGAACTCGAGATTGGAGTCGAGGTTCGAGTCGGCCATACAGGGGGCGCTGACGACAAAAAGCGCGAGGAAGGACGCGAGCAAGGACGGAAGGGAGAGGGTGAAGCGTTGCATGGGGCCACGCATTCGCCAAAATCATGCCGCGGATGCTGCGGGAGACGAATGTGGGGCCAAATTCTCAGCGTTGGTGTTTCCAGTGCACTTTCTTGCCTTCGCGGAGATGTTCGATGGCTTGCGCGATACGCCGTTCGCGTGCGTGCCGTCGCGCTCCGCTTCGGCGATCCATCCGATGTACTCGCGTCGCGCGCTTGGTGATATGCCAGTCAGTGATTGACGCGCGGCTGCGTTTCGACGCAGTGCGCGTTCGAATTCCGGATGTGGCGCAGGCGGTGCCTCAGAGCGCGGACCTACAAACATGGCCGCGGTTCTTGCCGTGCTTCACCGTCGCTCGAGCGTCATCATCACCGGCCCGTTTGCAGCAGCCGTGATTTGCGGGCGCATCGGCGGGCGACTTGCACCCGGTGCCCATTGGATGCGGAAGTCGCGACAGATGAGTGCGAGCGCGATGCGCATTTCGACTTGCGCGAAATGCATGCCGATACAGGTATGTCGACCGGCAGCAAACGGCATGTACGCGTGTCGCGGAGGTTCGCGTTCGGGAAGCCAACGATCAGGGTCGAAGCGTTCGGCGTCGGCGCCCCACGCGGGCCCGCGATGCATGCCCCAAATCGAAATGAGTAGCGTCGTACCGTTGCGAATGCGCTTGCCTTCGTACTCGTCATCGGCGGCAACAACGCGTCCAAGCGTGTAAACCGGTGGATTGAGGCGAAGTGTTTCTTCGATGACACGCCGCGCGAGACCGAGCTTTTCGAGCGTTTCGCCAGCAATTTCAGCATTGATTTCAGCATTGCGTTCGGCAGCAACACCACTTCCAAGTCCGGCCGCGCGAGCTTCCTCGCCAATCGCATCGCAGAGGCCGGGCTTGTCCATGACCTCACAGAGCGCCCAGGTGAGGCCCGTGGCGGTCGTTTCAAAGCCCGCGCCGAAGAGCGTCTTTGTTTGGTCGAGGAGTTCTTGGCGCGTCAAAGGCTGGCCTTCGCCATCTCGTGCGCGTACAAGCGCTGAAAGAATGTCGCGGCCCTCGGGCTCGCGCATGCGCGCATCCACGACTGGACCGAGGAATGCTTCAAATGCTGCAGACATTCGTCGCACGATTGATTGTCGATTTCCCGGGAACCACGCAGGCAACTGCACGATCGCGTTGTTCCGACGGCGCACCTCGAGCAGCGCCTCGCGCACGAGTGCACCGAAGCGGTCGGCGGTTTCGAGATCTGGCTCGATTCCGCAGAGCGCCGCGGTAATCCCGTCAAGCGTGAGACGCGTGAGGTCGACGCGCGCATCGATCGCGTCGCCGCGCTTCGCGACATCGTTCCAACGATCGCGCGTGCGCGTCCAACAACGCGCGGTCACGGTTGCCACTTCGCGCACCGGATCGCTTCGAAACGCTGGCTGCATCATGCGACGTGCGCGCTGCCAACTGTCGCCTTCCTGCGTGAGCAGGCCATAGCCGATGATCGGCCGACTTGTGCGGTAGTGGAAGCTGCGCGGAAAGTTGTCGACCTTCTGTTGCAGAATGTGACGCGCAAGGCCGGGATCGGAGATCGCCATGCATTCGCGAGAAAATGCACGAAAACGCGCAGCGCCGCCATGCTCGCGTGCAATCCGGCAGGTGGTTGCAAGCGGATCTCGCGCGAGGTCAAGCGCGTGGCCGAGCAGCGGTAGGCCGCGCGCAAGCGGAAATTCAGCGGCGGGATCAGTGGTCGGCATGGCGTGGTGCTTGTCGTGCGGCGGGAGAAGTGGCGGGTGAAGTAGCGTGCGTGAAAGAACGCGATGCAAGTCGAGCGATCGCGGCTGATGCATCGATGAACGGCCGGGCGAGTGCGCCGAGGTCGGCGAAGTTCGCGTCGATCTCTGCGGTGTCGAGTCCGTCGGACGCGATTTTCGCCAAGAGTCTTGCGGCCTCGTGAGTGCTTACGGCCTCGTGAGTACTTGCGTTGCCGCGGTCATCGCCGTTGCAGTCATCATCCCACACTTCCACGAGTGCAAGAATCATCGCGTCGAGTGCTTCGGTTGCTGCTTCCGTTGCTGCCTTGCTTGCTTCGACTGCTCTGGATTCTGCGTCTGTCGCGTCCGCCGCGTTCATCGTCACAGTCGCTTCCATCCGCACTGCATGCGCGCGCATCGAACTTTGCGCAAGTTCTGCAAACAACGCAACTGCGTTCCAAAGAACTTCTGCGTCATCAGAGTCGAGTCGCGCGCGCGCGAACTCGGCTCGATGCGTCTCGAATTCGGCCGCGGCTTCAGGCACCGCAAGCGCGTTCCGCACGGTCGCAAGCACATGATGCGCACCTCGTCGCCGCGCATCGATTCCGACGGCAGGATCAGGTTGTCCGCGTGCGATATCCATAACCAATCGAAGCCGCGCAAGTGCGATGAGTGTCTCGCGATGCGCAACGGTACGTCGCGCGTTGGCGTCGCCGCCGACCGCAGTGCGCGCCGTTTCGCCGCCCGACCCATCCACCAGTCTTGCATCCACCAATCGCGCATTCCACCGCGAAGTGCGCGCGAGATCGAAATGCAAAAAGTAGCGCTTTTCGCCGCGAATCTCGGCTTCGGCAATCACGCGCGCGCCCATGCGTTGATAGAGCGGCAAGAGTCGGCGTGCGCACGTGGCGAGACCGTCGGTGAATCCATCGCGGCGCAGATCGCTGAACGCTTCGTCCCACGCGCGATGAAAGTGCGAAATGGAATGGTCATCGCGCGAGAAAGCGAGAGCGAACTCGCAGAGCGCGCGGCCATCGGCAAGCGTGTCGGGCACCGTGAATCCGTACGCCGCACTCTGCAAAATCGCAAGCCGCGTATTGACGAGGATCGCGGTGTCGATGCGTTCGCCATCCGTCTCGATCCACACGCGCGAGTCTTCGGGCGGGATCCGCGTGCGAACCCGTTTCGCATCGTCATCCCAAATCCAAAGTCCGCGCAGCAGTTCGCTTGCGTGACCGCCGTTGAACGCGTTGTACGCCTCGAACTCCATGCTCGCGACGAGTTTCGCATTCGACCAATCGAGCAGCGTTGTTGCGCGCGCCGCGCATTGCATTTCGTTCGCGTCATGCGTGCCGTTCGCGTCGTGCCCCCTCACGCCACGCCTCCGGCAGGCTTTGCCGTCGCGCGCTGCTGCTCGACTTTGACGATGTTGTTGCGTGCGTCGACAAACACGACGTTCAGCACGTGCTCATGCAGTCGCGATGGTTCGACTTGTCCCTCCGCAACGACATACGCCTTGTCGCCCGGTAGAAAATGCCGCGCGGGCGCGCCGTTTAAACCGATGATGCCGCTGCCGCGTTCGCCCGCGATCACATAGGTTTGCCAAAAGGCGCCGGTCGATTGATTGGTGATTTGCACCATCTGAAACGGCACCATGCCCGCCGCATCGACGAGATCTTCATCGATCGTGATCGAGCCGACGTAGTGGAGATCGGCTTGTGTGACGGTGACGGCGTGCAATTTGGCAACAGCCATGCGGATTGAAGCGACGGATGGGGAGAGCGGAGTTTTGGTGTGGGTTGGCATGGGAGTAGCACGCGCGATGCCGCGTGAGGCCGCGGAGAATACGGCACGGGACTAAAGCACGCGTCCTTGGTACGCGGTCACGCGTGCCCGTCTATCGAGCCAAGGACTTTTGATTGGGCTTTGGCCCGAACGGCGTGTGATGCAACGCTGATTCGCACACCTGCGAAAGTTTGCACGCCGCGTGTTTTCGGTCGCTTGCGCCATCGATGCGGTCACCGCAGCGGCGGAAGCGCAGCAGCCACTGGGGTCATGTCGAGCACATCAGTTGCAGCGACGGTCAAGGCGAAGCCATTCGTTGCAAACGATGCGGCGAGCAATGTTCTGAACGCGAACTGATCAACGAGCTTTCGCGTGCTGTTTCCACGGTGCCTTGTGTGCTTTCTGTGAAAGACCGCAGTCGTTTGGTTGAGCACGCCAAGAGAAGTGTCCACCCGTGGACACCACATCGCGCGTTTTCACCACAAGCGTGCCGAGCATCACGGCTGCCGCAGGCGTCATTCCTAGACTGAGCGTCTGATGGCAAGCCGGTCCGCTCCTTTCAATGACGAAATCATGCGGATCTCCGGGCAGATTGAGCGGCTTCAAGTGGCTCTGCGGAGTGCTTTCGATGGGATTTTGAGCGTCGATGCTGGTGCGCGGGCGTGTGGTCGCGCGCTTGGCCTGACGCGGAGTCTTGCGTGGTCGATCTGGAATCTCGCCTTCGCGCCCGATGTTCCTGCAGCGTTGCGTGCATCACCTGGCGAGAAGGGTTGGAAACTCCTCGTAGTCGGCCTTTCTCGCCGAGGGTGCGCGCCCGCGCGGCTCGAGGCACTGCAAACTGCGGTCACGGCGTTGACGACAGAGTTGAAGTCTCGTGATCTGCGGCCAACGCTTCTACGCTCGATTGCTTCGGGTGCGCTCGATACCGAAGTGGAGTCGCGTCGCATGCGGGCAGCTCGCAAGCGCGCGAGAGAGGCAGCGGAAGTGATGTACGGGATTCGAACGGACGCAATGTGGTCGACGATGGTGGCCGGTCCGCCAGACGCGGAAGGTGTGGTCGACACAGCCGGAATCAACTACTTCGCGGGACTCGCGCGTCTTCGCCCTGGTCCTGAATGGCCAATTTTTCAGGGCCAACTCCATGAGGGCAACGCCGCTGCGAGGGTGCGGCCACTGGTGAAATCCGCGATTGGTTGGGCGCTTGATGCGCACTGCACTCCGGGTTCGGTTGGAACTGCACTCCATGCGAGCGATGCGGAAGGACATCTCGTAGCGTTCTTCGACACGGGCACGAGCGTTGACGCGCAAGCCCGCGGTCGGCTCGCCAAACGGAGCGGCGATCGCATGGCAAAATCGAGCGAGCCGATCGAGAAAGGTATTCGTGCGGCATTCGGTCAACTGGTCATGCAGGCAGGCCGTGTGCGCGCTGAAGAGGGGTCTCAAACGCGCATTGCACCGCACCTTGGAACCGTGGTCACGGTGCCCACGCGGCTTGTGGTGTTTGACATGCTCGTCCAGCGCGATGTTCCGATGCACGCAGAGCCTGTCGGCGCGCTGTACGGCCCGCCTGATCCATGGCCAACGGTGATGGGCGCTCACGGCATGCCGCATCGACTTGAAGCCAAGCGGCTACCCCTCGACGCGACCGTGGAAACAGTCAAGCCAACGGTGATACCGACTGGGATCTTCAGTTCGCGCGCGCATGGGGCGATTTGCTGTCGCTTGCGATCCAAGCACTTGGGCGTCCACTTGAAGAATTCCGTATGCACCGACTCACCGTCATCGATCCGCCGATGCACGGACGCGTGTTGTTGCGCTGGACGGTGTAGGTCGATCAGCGTTCGTGCGCTTCGCAACCTCGCACTCAGCGCGAAGCGGTCCAAGGTTCCGTCGGACGGGACCTCATGTGCACGGCGATGAGGAGAATCGAACTCGGGTCGCTTCTCGGGACGAGTCGCGCCATCGATGCGGCGCGGACAAGGCGCGGAAGGGGCCCGGAAAGGGCGCGTCAGATAGCGGACCTACAAACGAGGCGTCCATGCGAACGCGCCATGTCCTCGACACGGCATTTCGCGCAAACTGCGCTCTTGGGTGATGACTTGTAGGTCGGTTCACGGGGGTGTCGTGATACCGTTCTGCGAGCGACTCGCGCCGCACCCGTCTCGCAGCGCAAGCGCACACATCCTTACTGAGAGATTTCGGTGCTCGCTTCGCTTTGTTCCGCGCAGGCTGCCTCAGGCGCTGTCGCTTCTGCTGCCCTCACGCTCACCCTTCATCTCGGCCTTCATCTCGGCCTCGCATCCACCGCATTCGCGCAGTGTCCGAACCCACTCGTCGCGTGGGGACAGAACAACGAAGGCCAGTGCAATGTTCCGCAGGCGCTTGGGACCGTCAAATCGATGGCTGCCGGCGACACCTGGAGCGTCGCCTTCGCGCGCGGCAGGTTTGCAACATGGGGCGCCACTCCAAGCGGCGGTCCGCAGTGGGTACAGCCGCCACAAGACGCAACGCTCGGCGGCGGTGTGCCAACGCTCTCGGTCGGTGATCGTTTCACCGTCGCGCTCAACGCGCAGAACGGGCGCATCGCCTGCTGGGGCGACAACACCCACGGCCAGTGCAATGTGCCGTCTGATTTCTCGGCGGCGAAGTTCGTGGCCGCGGGCATGGAGCGCGTCCTCGCGATTCATGCGCAGTCGGGTCATGTCTTTGCGTGGGGGCGAAACTCCTACGGCGAAGGCATCGTGCCGAAGAACCTCGGGCCTTGCGTGTCGGTTGCGGCGGGAAATCGTCACAGCGTCGCGGTGCGCGCCGATGGCCAACTGCGTTGTTGGGGCAGCAACTTCCAGAACGCGTGTGATCTGCCCGCCGAGACGACGGGGTACACGCACGCGAGTTCGCGCAACTTCCACTCGCTTGCGCAACGCGGCGACTTCAGCATCACCGCGTGGGGTTGGAATCCCGACGGACGATGCACGATTCCCGCCGCGCTCGGCGAAGTGCGCGACGGCGGTATTTCGGCGGGCGTTCGACACTCGGCGGCGATCGTGTGGGACGCCGCTTCGAGCAATTGGACTGTGCGCTGTTGGGGCAGCAACGAGTCTGGTGCGTGCAACGTGCCCGCGGGTTTGACCGATGTCGTGGCCGTTGCCGCGGGATACGACCGCACGATGGCGCTTCGTGCAAACGGTCGTATCGAAGCATGGGGGCGGAACGACTTCGGTCAAAGCACTGTGCCCTCCGCGAGCGCTGAAACTCCAGATCTCATCTCGGGTGGGTCCGAGTTCAGCATCGCCTCGTCGAGTGTCGCGCCGTACGAGGTCTTCGCGTGGGGCAACAACCAGTACGGACAGCACCATCTTGCACAGCCCCCAGCGAATCAGCGTTACACGCAGCTTTCCGCAGGTTGGAGCCATGTCGTTGGATTGCTCGAAGATGGCACCTTGCGCTGCGCGGGCGGCTCGTGGGCCGGACAGTGCGGCAATATGCCGGCGCTCTCGAACATCCGCCAGGTTGCCGCGTCGAACTCCTTCACGCTTGCGGTTGACAACAACAACCGCATTCACGCGTGGGAGCAAATTATCGGTGGATTCCCGGCGGGATTCTGGGATGGTCGTGAAGCGCGCTTCGTCGCGGTCAACAGCGAAACGCAGGCGATGGTGAGGGTGGATGGAAACTTCTACTGCGTGGGCGGTTGGTACCCGTATACGTCGAGCCCGTGCGATGACTCGATTTCGGGGAACTACGGCGATATCACGCAGTTGGCGGTTGGCGGACGGCACCTGCTCGCGCTTCGATCGGATGGATCGATCTATGTATGGACATCGCTCACCGACAACCCCAATTTGAATGTCCCCGGTGGTATCGGCACGGCTGTGCAGATCGCAGCGGGGTACTCACACTCGGTCGCGCTCAATTCGGCGGGCCGCGTCTTCTGTTGGGGTGAGAACCGCGACGGTCAGTGCAACATTCCGGCGGACATCGGCAAGGTGAAGAAGATCGCGGCGGGACTCGGCCACACGATCGCGATTCGCGATTTCTCGACGCCGTTCACCGATGGCGCCTTCGACGATTCGACCTCCGACAAGAGCACTTGCCCGTACGGCCGCGGCGATCTCAACGCGGATGGCTTCATCGATGCTGCCGATCTTTCGACGCTGTTTGCGTTGTGGGGCGAGATCGACACAGAAATCGGTGATCTCAGCGGCAACGGCGTCGTGGATGGCGATGACCTCACGCAACTCTTGTCGAATTGGAACGCGCCCGAGGTTTGAGTGTGCAGCCGCAGGGTTCCACTACTTCTGCGGCTTCCGCTCTTGCCTCCGTTCTTGCCTGAGCGCAATCGGGACGTAGCCGATTTCGAGTCCTGCGGGAGGCGTGACGAGCAAGGCCGCATCAAGCGACGCGAGTGAACCCGTCGTCGGTGGCGCGATGTATTCGCGCTCCTTCGTCCACGCGC
>CAIWCL010000223.1 GCA_903911205.1 uncultured bacterium | reverse complement strand
TGGTGGGCAGGTTGTCGTTCCTCCAACCAGTCTTCCGGCGAGTCCCACAGCAGGTGGCACGCTGCGACTCGTCGCCTGTGTGGATACGACTTTCGCGGTGGTCGAATCGAGCGAAACAGACAACTGTGTTTCAAGCGCGGAACTCCCTATTCTGCGTCCAGATCTGGTCATCACTTCGGTGACGGCGCCCGCAACCGCGCTTGCTGGGTCGGCGATTCCGGTGCAATTCGTCGTGCGCAACGATGGCGCTGCGGTCGCCTCGGGAGTTTCGCGCGATGGCGCGTACATCTCGTTCGATAACGCGCTCGGAAGTGACCTTTTGCTCACTGTCGCGCCCGTTGTCGATGCGCTCGCCCCAGGTGCAAGCGTGGTTCGCACGATCGACGTTCCTGTTCCCGAGGACGCGGAAGGCGCGAACTGGTTTGTCCTTGAAGTGGACGACGGTGCTGCCATCATGGAATCAAACGAGTCGAACAACGGCGCGGTTGCCATGATTCCAACCGTGATCGAACCGCTCGCGCGACCTGATCTCGTGGTGGATGCCGTGACTGTTCCTGCACGCGTTCGAGCACGACAGAAGTTCACGGCGTCAGTCACGGTTCGCAATGCAGGCACACAACCAACCGATACGGCGTGGCTCGATGGCATAGCCATCTCCTCGAACGCGACCTACTCGCTCGGTGACGTGCAGATCGGTGACGCGCTGCGACCCGCAGGGCTTGCGCCGGGTGCGTCGTACACCGTCGCAATCGAGGCATTTGCTTCGGCGTCGAATGGCCCATCGTGGATTTTCGGCCGTGCCGACGTTTCGAATGCGCTTCGTGAACAGGCTCCGGATGGCGAGATGAACAACATCTCCGTTTCAGGAATACCGATCCTCATTGAAGATGTACGCGTCGCCGTCGAAGCGGTGTCGAGCAGTGCGCAATACGGATCGCTGATGCAGCTCGTCGTGCGTACGACTGATCCCCTCAACGGCTCGGTTGTGCCGAATGTCGCGGTCACTCTGCGATCCTGGGTCGATGGCATCGCGAGCGATATGGAGGTGGTCACCAACGCCGATGGCATCGCGGAAGTGGAGATGGCGCAGCGACCGAGTGTCGCGGGCGTGTATCGCTTCTCGGGAGCGCTCTCGGGTCTCGCCTCGTCGCTGAGCGAATCAAGTGCGCAGGCAGAGATCATCGTGTGGGGCGCGACGATAGAGGTCGACCGTACGGAGATCCGTGTCGCCGATGGCAGCACCATCGGTGGCAGCATTGTGCTTCGCAACCTCGGCCCGATTCCGATGTCGGGGCTTTCGCTGATTCCATCGAGCGAAGCGTCGGGCGTCACGCTTGATGCGCCGTTGACGAACGGATCGGTGCTCGGGCCGCGTGAGGTGCGCACGATTCTCTGGACCGCAACGGCGGCGGCAGGTTCGTCGAGCGGAGTTGCGCAGTTCATCGTTTCGTCTGATCAACTCGCGCCGATCGAAGCAGAGATCCCCGTCGTCGTCGTTCCGTTGGCACCACAACTCACTGCCGCGCCCAGTTCCGTCGCCGTCGCGATGCCTGTTGGTGAAGCGACCTACTACTCGGTTGTCATCCGCAACGATGGCGCCGCGCCTTCAGGGCCTCTTGCCATCAGCGTCGTGAGTGCGCCGTGGCTTTCACTTCTCTCGCCGGCAACGCTGCCGTCGATCCCCGCGGGTGGAGCGAGTGCGGTTGAGATCCAACTTGCGCCCGCCGCTGATCTCCCGCTCGGCCCCTATTCGGCAACTCCATTCCTGACGGTGCGCGACTTGACCTACAGCGGAGTTGAGGTCTCGGTGCCTGGCGTATTCGACGCGGTGAGCGATGCCTTTGCCACGCTTCGCGTCGAAGCTCGCAGTGAATTGAGCTACTTCGGTTCTCCCGCGCGATATCCCGCGGCACAGATCGAAGTTCGTCGTGTCTCGAACAATGAATTGGTCGCAGGCGGCGCAGTCGATGCGCAGGGGAACGCGGTCTTTCGCCGGCTTGAGGCAGGTCTCTACAAGGTGAGTGCGACCGCAGCGCAGCACGGATCGTTCAGCCAAACGGTCTTGCTTGCGCCCGGTGCGAACACCGTGCTTGCGTTCATGCCACGGCAGTTCGTGTCGTATGAATGGTCGGTGATCCCGTCTTCCTTTGGCGACGGCTATCAAATCTCGCTCAATCTCGTCTTCGATACCAGCGTTCCGATGTATGGCGCCGTTGTCACCTGTGATCCGCCATACCTCGACTTCACCACGATGCGGCAAGAAGTTGAGTACCGCGAATTGCGCTTCACGAACCACGGACTCATTACGGCGCGCGATGTTGAAATGGTCGCGCAGTCTGCGGAGCGATATGACATCATTCCGCTGGCAACCGAGATCGGTGACATTCTCCCAGGTCGCACCGCGATCGTGCCCGTCCTGATGGTGATCCGCCCAGACGAGCCTGCCGAAGGCAACGCGTTTGATGATGGTGCATCGGGTGATGCGAATGAAGGCGGTCTTGCGGGGGAGGGATCGAGCGGTGGTTGTGACGATGATCCTTTCCTCGTCACCGGACTCAACTTCATCGACACGCGTGCGTCGAGCGGTTCCTTCGCGGTGAGTCCGAGCGTCGGTTGCCCAAGTGGACTGACGATCTACAACCCAGTGTTCCGTCGCGCGATCGCGCCCGCGACGGACACCTATGTGCTGTCGACCTGCGACCTGACCGACGAAGACACCGCGATCGCCGTCTACGTCGGCTGTCCGGAAGAAGGCAACACGCTTGTTTGCGCAGACAACACGTGTGATCTCGCGTCGATGGTGATCATGACGCTCGATGCGGGCGATGTCGTGAGTGTTGTTCTCGGGAGCGGCGTGGATCGCGGTGGCGACGAAGGCATTTTGTTCGATGTTGATTTCCGCTCATTCTTCGAGCTGCCGAGCGGCGGTGGTGGCAGCGGCGGCGGTGGTAGCGGCGGTGGTGGCAGCGGCGGCGGTGGTGGTGGCAGCGGCGGTGGAAGCGGTGGTGGTGGTAGCGGTGGTGGTGGTAGCGGTGGTGGCAGCGGCGGTGGAAGCGGCGGTGGTAGCGGCGGTGGTGGTAGCGGAGGTGGCGGTAGCGGAGGTGGCGGTAGCGGAGGTGGCGGTAGTGGCGGCGGCGGCGGATTCCTCGAATGCAACGCCAGTGCATGTTGTGTTGCACCCACATTCAGCGCGATATGGAACATCGAATGCGGCGGGATCACTCGCCCCTTCGGGATCTTCTTGGGCGCGCGCATCTCTGAAGATTGTGACGGCCCCGCGGTGTGGACTGGAAGCGCTGGTGGCGGTGGCGACGGGGGTGTGGCCTATCCGCCCTCCTCGACGACAACCGAGCAATGCGACAGCTGCCTCAACAGGTGCGTGAACACGATCACCGACATGCTCGTCGACAAGTCCGGCGAAAATGTGGCCGAAGCGCTTGCAGTTTTCTTCCCCTTGGCACCAGTCCTCTATCAGAACGGTTACCTCTGCCTGCGAGGATTCGCCGAGAGTGTCGGCAATCAGTCTGCAGCTCAAGGCTTCGGAAACGCGATCAAAGAGTGCGGAGAATTTCCGTGGGTGGGAGATGTCTGCGACCTTTGGGAAATCGGGCATAGTTGTTCCTGCGACCCCGATGTTCCGCCACCGAATCCGAGTCTTTGCGGAACTCCTCCACCAGGATCGGAGTTCGCATTCGGTGGAGATGTCGACTTCGATTGGGAAATCGACTTCGGCGAAGCGGATGATCCATGGTCTGCGCAGATTCTCCTTGGACTCGATCTCTATTGGCGAATCCATCGGCCTGTGCTCTACGGGCTTGGTAGCGTCGATCCGATGATCGGAGTGACCGCCGACACAATTCCGCTCACGAACGGCTTCTTTGATGCACTTGCCGAGGCGATCGACGACAACGGAGTCGAGGGCGCTCGGATCTCTGCGACGGAGGCAATCGCGCTGGAAGCGACGGTTCGCCCTGCCAGTTGGGACGCAGGGATGGCGGCACGAGTTGTCGAGCGATGGAATCGGACCTTGGCATACGCCGAACTTGGTTGGCTCAACGCGTCGGATGTGCCGGAGGGTTATTCACTCGACTTCATCGAGCAGGACAAGTGTCAGGCGTACTTCAACTCTGCAAACGCGGCATTTGAGGAACTCGACGCGCTCGGTCTCGCCAATCCGAACTTGCTCATCTCGAACGGCTTGCTTGGCGCCGAGGCAGCATCGGAGCCCGGTCAAGGCACCTGCGTGCGCATCGTGATTCAGTTGGATCAACAACTGACGCTCGCCCGCGATGCGTTCGCCGCGACGCTCGTCCTTGAGAACGAGGGCGAAGCGCCCATCGAAGGAATCGACGTCGACCTTGAGATCGAGGACGTCGTGGGCACGAGTGCCATGGCGAAGTTTGCGCTGCTTGGTCCGGCGGTGACGGGTTTTGGCAATGTCTCGGGCACCGGCGTCCTGCAGGGAGGTGCGTCGGGAAGCGCCACATGGACGATTGTTCCAGGCGACCTCGCAGCGACCAGTGCACCCATCCAGTACTTCGTGCGCGGCACATTGAGTTACCGACTCGCGGGCGAACTCATCGTCATTCCGCTGCAACCGACCAACATCACTGTCGTACCGAATCCAAGCCTGGCGCTGGAGTACTTCCTCGAGACGCAGGTGCGTGCGGATGATCCGTTTACGCCCGAGATCGAACCGAGCGTTCCGTTCAGCCTCGGTCTTTGGGCAAAGAATGTCGGTGGCGGAACCGCGCGCGAAGTCCGTATCGAAAGTGCACAGCCCGAGATCGTGTCGAATGAGGACGACCTTCTGATCGACTTCCAGTTGATCGGCGCGCAAGTCAACGAGTTCGCCATTTCGCCCAGCCTCACTGTTGATTTGGGTGATATCGCGCCGGCGGGTGTGTCGGTCGCGCGCTGGCTCATGGTGTCGACTCTGCAGGGAGAGTTCACGCGCTACGACGCGACGGTTTCGAACCTCAACGGTCTCGACGATCCAGAGTTCTCCGTGATCGACGAAGCCAACGTACGTTCGCTCGTGCACGTTGTGCGCGCGGACGACCCGTTCGACGACAACCGGCCCGACTTCCTCGGCAACCTCGTGCTCTCGCCCGACGCGCTGCCCGATGTGGTGTTCCTCTCTTCGGGAGCGAGCGAGCCTGTACTCTCAACGACGGCGGCATCGGTTGTCGTTGAAGACTCGGTGGCGACAATCACGGCCGTTCCAGTCCTCGGCTGGCGCTACATACGCGTCGACGATCCTTTCCTCGCGTCGCGACCGCTGCTGTCGGTTGTGCGCAGTGATGGAAAGGTCCTCCGACTCGGAGACAACGCGTGGCAAACGTCGTACATCTCGCGCGACACCGCTGTGCCAGAAGCGCGTCGGCATCTCCATATCTTTGATCGCGGCGGTGACGGTGTGTATCAAGCGGTGTTCGATACGGATGTCTTGTCGCCGTCCGCGCTCTCATGGCGCTCTGTGAAGAGCCATGGCGGTACGACGCAGGAAACCGACAACTACGCGATCGACCTTGTGTCGACAGGTTTCGCAACGGAGTGCCGCGCGAACGGCGTGTCGAAGCTCGTCGTGACCTTCAACGAAGCCATTGATCCGGCGACCTTTGGTGCGGTGAGCATCGTGGTGAGCGCGTACAACGCGAACGGGAACGAAGTGGAGGTCCAGACCGAGGATCGTGTGGCGACGCTCGGCATTGGCGCACTCTCCGCGACTTTGGACTTCCCGACGCCGCTTCCGAGTGGGCTCCGCTATTGCATCCGCCTCGTCGGGGTGAAGGACCTCGCAGGAAATGTCCTCGACGCTGCGTCTTCAAGTCTTGACCTGATTGCCCTCGCGGGTGATGTCACGGGCGATGGTCGTGTGACAGTGAACGATGCGGGCGCGATTGCAACGCTGCTCGGTACGAGCGACATCGATCCGTTCGATCCGTATCAGGTGCGTTCCGACATCAATGGCGATGGAGCCATCACGACTGCGGACGCAGCGATTGTGATCGCTGCGATTGGTGGCGATCTTCGGTTTGGAATCAACCCGTGCAGTGATCTTGGGTTCGCGATGCGTGATGGCGCATCGCGCGATGACGGGAGTGCCTTCAGTGCGAGGTCGCCGTTGGACACTCTCACTCATGCTGGATTGAATGCGATCGGCGCAACGCACATCGGTTCGACTCGTTCGCCGAACAGTGCTCTCGGTTCTTTCTCAAGCGCACAGCACGGTTCTGCAGAGTCTGGCGTGCTCGCCTTCGACGGCCTCACACTGCCCCTCGCGGCACTCAAGCAATGGAAGCTCGCGGTACGACGTGATCTCGTTGCATTGAGAGGCGGCGCCAAGAACGGCGCGTCGGTTGACGCTGTTGGTTTCGACCCTTCGGTGGATCTTGTCGCCGCAGCATTCGGCTTGATGCGTGCGGAGCGGGCGCAAGCCGCGGACGAAACGTGGACGATCTGGTCGGTGCCTGCTTTCGCTCAGTCTGAGCGAGCCCGCGAAACGCTGGCGCGCCTCGTCGCCGCGCAGGGTTTGGAAGTGGCCGTGATGGTCGCCTCAGAGGCGAGCACTCCCTACTCCGAAGAAGCGAAGCTCTCGATCCTGACATCACCAATTGAGATTCGATGGGCCGAGCAGGTGCCGTCGTCGTGGCAAGAACGAGTTCTTGCACTCATCGCGCGGGAGATGGGTGTCGGCGACGAGCCGTCCGAAGGGTTTGGCTCCACGCATCGCACTGGGACGAGCCGCTGGGAGATGCCTGCGTGGCGCGTCGTACGACTCATCGGTGCGCTCGCGGAGCGACGGGAAATCATCTCGATCCGTCCGACGCTGATTCCCGTTTCGGAGATGGACGCGGCGTCTCAAACGACCGAGATTCGTGCGGAGTGAAGCCTCGCAGCGGATCCGCGGTGCAAAGCGATGGTCGCTTGAAGAGCCTCTCGAGTTTCGCGCAGGAGATGATGGCGTTCGTCTCTGGACCGCGTGAGATCAACGGGCAAGATCCGCTCTTCACCTATCTTGACATGCTCTTCCGTCCGGACGTCTATCGCGACGCCGACGTGATCTACGTCAAGGGCGCGGGGCCGCGCAAGCGCATCGCGGATGCGCTCCTCGCCGCGGCGACGCCAGAAGCACGCCCGGCGCTCGAAGAGCAGATGAAAGCGTTCGCGAAGACGGGGCTGATTTCGGAGACGTTGATTTTGAAGCCGGAATCGGTGGTGGTTTTGCGCGAAATGCGCGGCGATCTCATTCGAACCGAGAAGGTCGTGCGCGCGATTGATTCCGCGATCACCGTGAAGGATCCACGCTTCCTCCTTTCGAAGTTGAAGATTGTGCCGCGCGGCGATGGCAATGCTTTACAGGAATGGCATGGGATTGCGGAAGTCATGTTCGCGGACGGGAAGGAACCCGTCCCGGGCTCCATGCTGCTGCTCGCTGAAAACAAAGGTCAACCGGAAGACCTGACGCCTGCACAGGCTGCGGTCATCGGGGATGCGTGGCGTGCCCTTGTGAGCGGTTGGCTGAAAGGTGATTCGAACGCGGT
>CAIWCL010000222.1 GCA_903911205.1 uncultured bacterium | reverse complement strand
TTCTATGAAGCGTGTGACGAACTTGGCATTCTCGTGTGGCAAGACTTCATGTTTGCGTGTGCGACGTATCCCGAGGACGAGCCCTTTGCGACGCTCGTTCGGCGGGAGGCTGTACATCAGGTCGCACGTCTCTCACGTCATCCATCGCTTGCGCTTTGGTGCGGCGGCAACGAAGACATTCTCGCGTGGTGGAGTTGGGGTTGGAAAGAACGACTTGCGCCAAATCAGTCGTGGGGCCTTCGCTACTGGAACGACATGCTTCCCGCCGTAGTCGCAGGGCATGATCCCGGTACGCCCTATTGGATTGAGAGCCCATGGTCGGGCTCGCTCGATCGACATCCAAACGACCCCGATCATGGTGATCGTCACACGTGGGACGCAGAGGCGAAGATCGAGGGCTACCGCGCGATCCTTCCGCGGTTTTCCAGTGAGTTTGGCCACCAGTCGCCGCCTTGCTGGGCCACGATCGTCGAGGAGTGCCTCGACCGAACGCGGGTGCCTCACGCCATGTCGGCGGAGGAACTTGTCGATGCGATGAAGTTGCGGCAAAAGGCGTGGGGCGGCGATGAATTTCAGTACAAACGGTTTCTTGCCGCGCGGTTTCGTGAAGCCGAAAGCGCTCGCGAATATGTCGCACAAGCGCAGCATCTGCAGGCACGCGCGATGGATATCGCCATGCGTTGGCTTCGCGCAGGTGCGCCTCGCTCGATGGGCGCGCTGATTTGGCAGTGGAACGATGTGTGGGCGGGGCATTCGTGGTCGTTGCAAGATGTTGCCGGCCGCGCAAAGCCAGCGTGGCATGCAGTGCGGCGAGCATGCAGCGCGCGCGGAATTTCGATCGAGCCCACTGGGCGATTTACGAATGTGGCCGTTGGAACCCCGCCGACGATTTCGGGACAGCTGCAAGTCGTCGTGTGGGATGACACGGCGTTTCGCAATGCGGAGGAATTCGCGCGGCGTTCGCTTCGCGTGCGTTTCGAGCGCATCGACTTTGATCGAAGAGTTCTCGCGTCTGAGCACATCACACTCGAGCCGTTTGTGGAGTGTGGGCTTCCTGCGGCGACGCTGCGTGGAGACATACCCGCGCGTTTCCTCGGTGGTTTTCAAGCTGGGCGAGAAGCACTCGTTGCGTTCGTTGAGGAAGAACCGTCATACGGGCGTGCGACTGAGTTCCTTGCTGATGACGTAGTGATGCAGCTTGTCCGTCCCAGCGCACAACCACTCCTCGAGCCTGTGCGTGGTGATCCACAGCGGTTCCGTGCGACCACGGTCATTCGCGAAATGTGGATTGATCAGAGTTGGCCGCGACTTCGTGGAAACGAACGTGCATCCGGCGAAGGGGTCGACTTCGATGAAGTGGCGGTCCTCGAGAAGGCGGCGCTCGCAACGAACTGGCGGACGTTGCTACCGGGCGACGAGATCGTGCTCCCGATTGCCGAGCAGCTTCAATGGTGGTCGGCGAATCACTTTCGGTGAAAGGCATGAATCTGTTCGTCGAAGCGATAATTGCTACGCCTTCTGCATCGTGAGAACGTGCCCTACCTCACGTGTTTATACACCACCGCGAAGTCGATCGCATCGACGTAGCCGTCGCGGTTGACATCGCCGGAGAAGTGGTCATTCGCAGCCCACGCGGCGAGGAATGCAACCAAGTCGGTTGGTGTCACCGTGCCATCGAGATCAACATCGCCCGCGGCGATGGCGCACGCGATCGAAACGCCTTCGGTGAAATCACTGTCACCCTCGTTTGCGCGAGGTGCGAGGAGTTCCGCATAGATCTCTTCGTCCAACTTCGCACTGCGCTGTTCCATCAGCGCGAGGACGCGTGCGGTCACGACGTCGCACGAAACATCGAGTTCCGAGGTTGGGCGACTCGCGTCGTCTTCGCCCGATCCGTCGGAGGTGTCGTCTGTCTCTCCGTCGGTATTGCCGCCCGTCCCATCGATTGCATCACTTGGCACATCGAGCTCGGCAGAGCCACTATCCGATGCCGCGCCGTCGCCCGGAAGGAATCCGGCGACGCCTCCGTCGCTTCCGCCTCCCGACGTACCACCACTCGACGTATCACTATCCGCGAGAGACGGTGCTCGGAAGCCAGTATCGGGGAGGCTCGGGAGCGTTGCACCGAGTGCGTGGTTTGCACGAATCGTGTACGTGCCGATCTGTCCGACGGCGATCGTTGTGTCTTCAAACACAAGTGTGGTCGCATTTGTCGTCGTGAGCAGCGTGGTGGCGCCGCCATCGATCTGACGCAACACGCGATACCCCGTTGCCGAAGAAACTGCGGACCACGTCACGCGGACCTTTGTGGGGAACGTGCCGTCGGTCGCGGCGACATTTGTAGGCGCTGGGATGTTGCGCCATCCTGCATTTACCGCACTCGTTGGTCCCGCACCAAGTGCGGAGACCGCCTGCACTGAGTAGTTCGCGCTGACGAGCGTACCGATCGTTGTGTCGTTGAACTCAAGCGTGCCGCCCGCAGTGACCGTACCGAGCTGGGTGTTCGCGCCCGTACCAATCGCGCGGAACACCTTGTAACTCGTAGC
>CAIWCL010000221.1 GCA_903911205.1 uncultured bacterium | reverse complement strand
TCACTCCTCGCTCGCCATCACACTGTTTCCCTCGCATAAACCGCGAAAAACGGAGGTTCGCATGTTCGGAATCAAGCGTCGCGCAGTCCAGGCTTGCCTCGCATCGTCGGGTCTTCCCGCTGAAATCACGCAGTTCATTGCTGGCGTGGTACG
The DNA here is from genome assembly GCA_903911205.1 of uncultured bacterium. Taxonomy (GTDB): domain Bacteria; phylum Planctomycetota; class Phycisphaerae; order Phycisphaerales; family SM1A02; genus QWPT01. Next base: position 12,538 of record CAIWCL010000221.1, on the reverse strand, counting down.
CCGCACGCGCTTGCGCGGCGCGGAACAAATTGATGTCGCGGGCGAACTCGTGTCGCACTTCGCGGAAGGTCTTGCGACTGGAAAGAGCGCCTCGGATCTCATTCGCACGTACGGCGACCCGAGTGAAAGTGCGCGCGCCATTCGACGAAGCACCATCGCCAAGCGCGGCGCGTTCGACCGCGCCGTGGGTACAACCGCGCGTTTCGCGTTCATCGGCGGAACGGTGGCTGCGGCCGCGTATTGCGCGGCGGCGACGATCCTCTACTTCAAGCAGCCGTTGATCGCGTTCGATGGCGTGCAGGCGATCAATGCGCAACTTCCAAAGGTGGGGTCTGAAGGCCGCGCGCTCGATGTCTACATCAAGGCGCTTGGTGGTGACGCGGGCATCTATGACGAAGCGCGATTCGCGGGATCTCTCCCTCGCATCGAACGATCACTTCCGCTACTCGAGCACGATGCGGCGGCGCGCGAAGAGACACGCGCGGCACTCGCCGAAATCGAAGATGAAATCTCGATCCTCCGCGCGGTGAAAGATCGCCCAGCGCTCGGATTCGAAGTGACGGCGACGGGTTGGCGCGACACCGATGCCGCTCGATTCTTCAGAGTGACGACCGACGCCGACATCAGCGCTCCTTCGGGCTCCTCCACCTCAAGCTCCCCATTTTCCGGCACACTCCTGAGTGTGCTTCTGCCGCAACTCAGCGTGCTGCGGGCAAGTGCCAGGTTGCTCTGCGCCGACGCTGCGCTTGCGATCGCCGATGGCCGCGTCGCCGACTTCATGGCCGACATCGAGGCGACGAACGCCGCCGCAAATCATGCTGGAGAAACGAGCGTGCTCATTGCAGAGCTGGTTGAGATCGCGATGCGTGGTGATCTCATGGCAAACACGGTGATTTCCGCGATCGAGAATCACGCCGATCGTTTCAGTGACCAGGATCTTGCACGGCTCAACGCGATCTTCTCGGCGAACAACATCGATATAGCGCGCGCGATGACGGGTGAGCGCTGGATGTTCGACGATCTCGTGCAACGCTGCTACAGCGACGATGGAAGCGGCGACGGTGTGCCGCTCGCGCATGTGTACATAAGGCTGCTCGAGGCGGTGCACAGCTCATCCATGATCAGCAATGAAAGACCTCTAGAGGGCCTGCTCGCGGCGACCGGCGGATTTCTCGCGGGGCCTGCGGCGGCGGCGATCCTCCCAAGTCGTCGCGAGGTGATGAACAACTACAACGCGCACATGGATCGCTTCATCGCCGCGACGAACGCGCCCACGCGCGAAGAATCGGAGAGACTCGCGAAGGAAGCGGGTGCGCGTATCGAATCCGAAGACACGCGTTTCGCGCTCGTCAAGCAGCTGTTTCCATCGCTCGATCGGGATCGGGCGGCCACGATGGGTTGGGCTGCGCGGGCTCGCGCGAACACCGCTCTTGCGGCGATCGGCATCGAGCGATTCCGTCGCGCGAACGCGCGATTCCCGAACGATCTTGCGGAACTCGTCGCCTTCATGGGTCAGCCGATTGAATCGGCGAGTTACAAGCACATTCCGTGGAAGTATGCGCTCATCGATGGTCGACCGCTGCTCTTTGATGCGGGGTGCGATGCGCTTGATGATCGCGCACGAACCGCGCTCTGGAAGCCGCCGGAAGTCGATCTCGACACCGTGACGAGCGAGGAACTCGCGCAGCGTTCGAACGATCGATTCGTCTCGTTGCGCGCGGCGCAGTCGGATCGCTTCGCCGGCGGGGGTTCTGCGTCGCCGGGCAACGCCCGATACAGCCTTCGTACGAGTTCCACGGTCGCCGCAGATCAACCGCTCGACCCGACGCAGCCGGTCGTCGACGTCGACGCGACGGCGACCATGGAGACCGATGGCGATTTCATTCGCGTGTGGTGGAAGTCGGGCGCCGCAGGCTGGGATCGCGTCGCGAAGGCCGCAAAGGCGCGAACTCCCGAGCCTACGCCAGCGGCGCAATGAGCGCGGCGAGTCGACCGCTCTGCGCGCCATCGCGGCGGAAACTGTGGAATCGCGCGCGATCGGCGTAGGTGCACGGTGGCTCCGCGTCGATGTTTGCGGGCTCAACGCCTGCGCGCTCCAGTTGCAATCGCACGCCGAGCACGAGATCGGCGTGGTGTTTCGGTTCTCGACCGGCCGTTGCGTGGATGCCCATTGCGTGGACGCCCGGCGCCGCGACGCACGCGCCGAGAGTTGCGCGCGTGAGTTCTCCCGCAACTTCAGCGCCGATCTCGAAGTGCGCTGTTGAAATTGATGGCCCAACGGCTGCGATGAGATCACGCGGATCGGCGCCGATCGCACGAAGCGCGTCGACTGCGGCAGGCACAATGCCCGCGACGACACCGCGCCAACCCGCGTGCACGGCGGCGACCGCACCCGTCCGCGGACACGCAAGTAGCACAGGCACGCAATCGGCGATGCGGATGAGAATCGCATGGCCTCCGCGTGCACTCGTGATCGCGTCGGCGGGAACGCGTTCGCGCGCCGCGTCGCGTGCGGCGACAACCGTGCAGCCGTGCACCTGACTCACATCGACGACAACCGCGTCGCGCGCAAGTCCCGCGGCTTGTGCGAAGCGCGCGTGGTTCTCACGGATGCTTGCTTCGGTATCGCGCGGCTCGCCCTCAGCGATACGAGCATTCGCTTGGACGCTTTGGAGATTCATCGCATCGAACGGCGGTGCACTCACGCCGCCAATTCGCGTGGAGAAAGCGTGACGAAATCCCGCACGCTCGAGAAGGTGACTCGTGAGGACAATCGGTCCAGAGGGATGGATCACTTCGCGCAGCACGGTCTATCTATCGGCGAAGCGCGCGTTGTGACCACCACAGTTTGCGGGGCTTCATTCAAACATGGCGTGGCACGGCCGGACACATGAGAGGTGACATCGATAGTGAAGACACTCAATCCGTGAATTGCTTACTACTCACCGACGTAGAAGCATTTATTGTAAAGTGGTATCAAAGTAAATTGACAAGGTTTGGATATCGCGTACGCTCCGGTTTCAACAAACACGTGCGCCGAAAGGCATGTCTGAAACAGCGGTGTATTTGCAGTACTGCGGCGTCATCCGGCTTCGAAAGTGAATTCCAAAACGGCAGCAGCTCGCGGCAATTTGTCCGATGGAACGGAGTGCGGTGCTTCGATAATGGACTGAATCTAAGTTGACAGTCGGAACGACGATACTCGCTTATCGGCGGAACTTAGCGAGGGTGTGGTTCTGAGGAGTGGAAGATACCTACCGAAGGGAAATGATGATGGCACACAAGCTGTTTGGTGGGAATTGTTCGCTGTTCGGCGCTCTTATCCGATTGGCGTTCCGTGCTCGCGCTTGGGCAATTTCGGGGATTGGGCTTAGTTTGAGCTGTTCGATCGCAAGCGCACAGCCGCTCCACGGAGAAACGCCACCCTGTCGACATTGGAAAGCGGTGCTTCCTAATCTGTCCCCACTGGGCTTGCGCATCGAACTCCCAGATGGTTGGGGTGACAAAGGCGACTATCGTCGATTCTCAATCAACGCTGACGGAATCGTCACAGGCAGCGCCGAGTTAGTCCCCGTGCCGGGGGCGGCACGCACTGAAGTTGCATGGGCATGGAGTCCGCGTCCCATCACCGGATACGCACTGTCAACCGGAGTCACGAGGCTCCCCGGGTTGTACGAAACACCCGAGGACCCAACTACCTCGGCGGCATGCGATGTATCCGACAACGGCTTCGCGGTTGGACAGTCACGGGAGACAGCGGTGCGTTGGGACCTCGCCCAAGTAGGTACGCCCGTAAGCGCGTTCACGATCTCACCGGCGCCAGTCGACACTTCTGCGGCGTTGGGAATTGACCGAGTTGGCGGGGTCGTTGTCGCCGGTGTTACCACTGAGACTTGCAACGCCTCCGGGCCGGGAGCCAATGGTCCGCAGGAGCGAGCGTTTGTGGGTGATGCAATAGCGCTGTCCGCTGACATGCTCGTGAATGAACTCTGGATTGGTATGACGTCAATCTACCGTGGGAAGGTCTTTGGATTCGCGTGTGACAGCAGTTCCATCTGCGGCGGAGCGCGCACGGAAATTGCACAATCATGTGGCCCCATCTTGTTTTCAAGTTGTCAGTTTGAAACTTCGCGCACGTTTCGATGGTTTGGAGCCCCGATCTTTCAGTCTCGGGTTGTCGTGACCCTAGGGTCGACGCAAGTTGGCTCAGAGGGAATACGTGCACGCGACGCGGACACCCTCGTGGGTCGGTCACTCGATCCTTCCGACCCTTCGTCGTGCGCTCCGCGAGCGCTCATTTGGCGCGATCTCACGAGTGCGACCCCGTCGAGCGAGGATCTCCAAGCCTACGTCACATTGCCTTCGACAGCCGACTCAAGTGTCGCGATTGGTATCCGTCGGAATCGCGACGGTGAGGTTCGCGTCGCGGGAGCGACAGCCGTCGCAAACGCCCCAGGTGTCGTAGCGACCTATTCTTCAGCTGTCGTTTGGGACAACTGTCAGTCTGGATGGCAGGCTGAGCATCCGCTAGTACCGACACTCGTTCACGATCTTGATCCGGCGCGTACAGCACTGTGGCGTCCCATTTGTGACGAGTGGCATGCTTTGGTTGCGTACGACACGACCAACAGTGGGCTCTTCGTCGGTTCTACATCGAGTCCCTCGAACCGAGTATTCGTCGCAACGCGAATGACTGATATCAATGCGGACCTCATTGTGGACGCGACGGATGTCTCCGCCATCCTCGGCGCGTGGGGCACGACGACGCCAAGCGATTGCTTGCCCCTCGCGGAAGACACGAATATCGATCTGGTTGTTGACGCAGCGGACTTCGCGCTCGTATTGAGTGACTGGACACTCGGCGTCATCACGGAACTTGAGTCATTCTGCTGTCAGTCAGCGCCAGTTACGATTTCCGATCTTGAACTTGCTTTAGCGCTCTCTGGGGAGGGCGATATTGACACCTTCCGAGCGGTCGCCCTGCGTCTAGATCGCATTGAGCTTTCTGGTAGGTGCGCCATCATTCACGAAACACTGGAGGTACTTCGCCATGGGACACAATAATCCTTTCGGAAATGCAGTTCTGACAATTGCCACCACTGTTGCAGCGGCCTTCTTGACACTCGCGAGCAACAACATCGCAGCAGCTGCTTGGACGCCCACCTATTACTCCGATATCTCATCATGGTCGAATGCCGTAGGTGGCGCCAATGAGTGCACATTCGACTTCGACCCGATCGGTACGCCCGTCGCAGAGGGCTGGGCATCGTTTACAAATCAGTATGTGAACTTTGGCGTTCGGGCCCGTGGGAGTTTCTACAGCCCTGCCGATGGAATGGAGTACCCCGGTCTCCCTTACTCGCAAATCGGGATGTCGCCTGAATCCGCGTGGGCCCATGAGTACTTTGGTTTGGAGAGCGGCGTGGGCGCCATCGGACCTCAGAACCTTGAGTTGAATGCCCCGACAAATGGATTTGCATTTCATACGGTGGGCGGACCAGTCTGGGGAGACTTTTATATCTGGCTCTTCCGCGATGGCGTTTATCTCGGTCAGACGCACTTGTCGTTCGGACAAGCACCGGCATACGGCACACCTTCGAGTGATCCCGAAAAGACATCGGTCCTGATCGCCTTCACGGCAGATGTCGAATTCGACAGGATCGGTTTCCAAAATTACGGCGAGGCGTATTTCTGTTCTGAATCCTGGTGGGTCCCGACAAGTGCCATCCCGTCACCAGGCGCATTACCACTCCTCGTGGGTTGCGCACTCGTGACTCGTCGAAGGCGTTGAGAAGCGGCCTCGGACTCGAACTCGAGATTCAATCCTCACGCGGCGCTGAACGGTCGACGCGCGCGAGTTCGTCAGTGACAACCGTGCAGCCGTGCACCTGACTCACATCGACGACGACCGCGTCGCGCGCAAGTCCCGCGGCTTCTGCGAATCGCGCGTGGTTCTCGCGAATGAATGCGTCGCTGTCGCGCGGTTCACCCTCCGCGATGCGCGCGTTCGCCTGCACGCTCTGGAGATTCAACGCATCGAAGGGCGGCGCACTCACGCCGCCGACGCGCGTCGAAAACGAGTGGGCAAACCCCGCCTTCGAAAGAAGATCGCTTGTGAGTACGACGGGCCCAGAGGAATGCGTGATTTCGCGCAGCACGGCGCATCTATCGGCCGATTGCGCTCCAGACGTCGAGCGGATCCGTGGCCGCGTGACGTTCGGCTGCAACGAGCAATCGCTTGGGTATCTTCTCTCCATGTCGACTGCGCGGCACGACTCTCAACGTTCCTTCGATCCGCTCGATCGGCGTCCACTGTTGCGGCGCATGCATCGCGCGGGTTGGGTGGTGTTCAGCGGCGCACTCTTCCTCGTCGCGGCATACCTACTGATCGCATGGTGGTACTCGACGCTCACGCCCACCGTGCGCGTGTCGGGTGAAGAAGGTTGGCGGCGCGCGCTCGGGTTCGATGTCGGGCTCGAGGCCTCGACCGATTCCTCACCGCAACCGACGTATCCGAAGTACATCGATCTCTTGTGGTTCGATCGGCCCGAGTGCGCGCCGTGCGACCAGTCGTGGCTGGATGCTGCAGTTGTGCTCCCAGATGAGCTCCGCTTGAGTGCAGCGGAGGGAAGTGGGAGAGGCGCAGGCATTTTGAAAGCGGTGTGGGCGCCGGACGCACTTGTCTTCGAAGGGCTGAACGCCAAATGGCCAGAGGACTGGGGTTGGCAGTTGGGCGCGTGGATGCTTGAGGAGAGCGCGCCGATGATCGCGCGGCTTCGCGAGTTGGCGCCGCAAGCGCCCTTCGGATTGCGGCCCGTACGACGGTTCGATGAACGCACGGCTCGGTTCTTCGGATTGCCACATGGTTGGGAAGCAGGCTCGTCCGATGAAGCGGGAGCCGCGGCCCAACGAAAGGATGCTGCTACCGACGACGCGCCCATGGAGAGTTTCGACGAGTGCAGTCCGAGACTCTTCATCGACCTCGCGAATCTGTTTCTGCTCGATGCACGGCATGCTGCACATCGCGGTGAGGGCGCACGCGCGGTCGACAGCCTCAAGGTGTGCATGGAATTCGCGGATCGGGCTGGTGAAGGTGCGACGCCCATCGCACAGGTCATGGCGATCACGCTGCGTGCGTGGACGTGGCGCGAGGTATGCCATGTGCTGCGCATGAATCCGGCCGCGTTCGATGACGTGCAGTTGGCGCGGCTCGACACCGTGGTCGACTGGGTTGGGGACGGCCCGATCGGCTTCGATCTCCGGACAACACGCGCCGTACTCGATGATCAACTACAGCGGTCCTTCTCTGACGATGGCGCGGGAGATGGTGTGCTGCTTGCGTCGCCTGCGATGCAAGCGTTCTACGGTCCCAACGGAATCGACCTCAGTTCGGCGCCTGCGCGGACGCGTATGTTCGCGTTCATCGCGGGACCAGTGCTCGCACTCGTGGCGCCATCGCGTGCTGAGTACAAGACGCGGCTCGATGCCGAACTCGACGCACTCGAAGCGGAAGTTTCGCTCGAACTCTGGGAGCGACCGCCCGAGCCGACGACACCTTCCTATCGCGAAGATGCAGCCGGAGCGCTTGCATTGGAACGAGTCGCGCCTACGCGATCCGCTGCACGGCGCATCGAGAGTTATGCAGCCGAGCGCGAAGCGGCGCGCGTGGCGCTTACGTGTGAACGCTTCCGTCGCGTGGAGGGCCGCGCGCCACAGTCGCTCGAGGAACTCGTTCCGAAGTACCTTCGCGAGATCCCGCGCGATGTGAAGACAGGAAAGCCGCTCACACGACTCGACGGCCTTCCGGATGACGCAGACACGCCGCGGCCTCGACGACGTTGAAAGCCGTTTGACGTCCACGATGCGGTTGTGTGCGTCTGTCGCGTCTGTTGAGATTGGTGCTGAGTGTTGATTGTTCTCCCGCGCACCCATTGGTAGCGTGCGCCTGTGAACCTCACGGCACAATCCGGTTCGACGCATCTTCGGAGGTCCTTCGATCCGCTCGATCGGCGTCCGCTGTTGCGGCGTATGTACCGCGCGGGTTGGGCACTGTTTTTCGGCGCACTTGGTTTGGTGGTGGTGTACTTCCTCTTCGCGTGGTGGTACTCGACGCTCACGCCGACCGTGCGCGTGTCGGGAGAAGAAGGTTGGCGACGCGCGGTTTTGTTCGACACAACGGCCGCGCCGTCGTACCCGAAGTTCATCGAACTCTTGGAGCGCACCGTGCCCGATTGCGATTCCGAGGACTGCTCGCAGAATTGGCTTCATCTCCCAATCAAAGTTCCAGCCAAGTTCCTTAACACAGGCGACGAGACAGGCGACGAGACAGTTGGCGAGACAGGCGGCGAGACAGAGCTCTTCGAAGAGGAGATCTTGCGCAACGTTCTCGTGGAAGAAGCTGAGCGCGCAACATCGCCGACCGATGCGAAGTGGCAACTCGGCGCGTGGCTGATCGCCGACGCGCAACCGATCTTGACCGCACTGCGACCGCTCCTGCACGAGCAGCCGTTCGGGCTTCTTCCACGACAAGTCTGGCCCGAGCGCGAGGCGGATTTTTTGGACGTCGGAACATCTTCCTCAGCTGCCCTTCCTGTATCGATCGATCCATCTTCAGATCCATGGGCGGGCGCGATGGATTTCTGCCCTACGCCAAGCCGCGATTTCCTGCTGGAGATCGCGCGGATTTTGATACTCGACGCGCGGTATGCAGCGCACGAAGGCGACGGTCGACGTGCGGCCGCGAGCCTCATTGCTGCGATGGAGGCCGCAGATCGCGTGCTCGAGCCAGGCACGCTGTTCGTGCAAATGACTGCGGCGGGAATCCGTGCGCGCGTGTGGCAGCGTGTCGCAGAAGTGCTGCGCGCGAACCCAGAGTCGTTTGACGACGCCACACTTGAGGAACTTGCGCGCGTCGTTGTGTGGGCTGGTGATGGTCCGCTCGCGTTGGATACACGCGCGATTCGTGCGGAGATTGCTGATCAAATCCAGCGATCCTTCACCGATGATGGCAAGCGTGATGAAACGAGCGACGAAACGATTGACGAGACACGCGACGGATGGATGTTGACGGAGTTCATGCTCGTAGCGCTCGATACATCCATGATGGGGTTCGGTCCGCCGGTCGGTGTCTCTAAGCCGCAAGCGTTTCTGCTTGGCCCGCTTGTTGCCTGCTTCATGCCGTCGCGCGCGGATTTCACCAGACGCGTCGATCGCGCACTTGACGAAATTGAAGAAGAATCAAAGAAGCCGCTTTGGGAACGCGCTGCAGCGGCGCCCATGCCGTCGTTGATCTTCGCGCCTGGCGACTATCTCGTCGAACAGATCACGCGTGTGTACGCAATGATCGCGAATCGCGAGTGGTTCGGTGCACCGCACCGCGAGGCCGCGCGCATCGCACTCGCCGCAGAACGCTTCCGTCGCGCTGAAGGGCGAGTGCCGACCACGCTCGACGAACTCGTTCCGAAGTACCTTCGCGAGATCCCACGCGATGTGAAGACGGGAACGCCGCTCACACGAATGGACGAAGTCTTTGATCAGGCAGGTCACGTCGCGCGTGAAGATGCACCCTGATCAATGAAGTTGTTGATCACAAGTTTCTAGATCACGAGTTCCTTGATCACGAGTTGCTAGATCACGTGCTTCTAGATCACGAGCGCTCTCGGATCACTGGAATTCTCGAGTATCAACTCAAGTGCTTTCGCCGGCGTGAGGATGCGGCCGACGATCGCGAGGTTCAGCGTTTGTGTGAAATCACTGTTGCAATCGTCGAGTATCGCGCGTCGCAACGAGCAGCACGATCGCAGCATCCTCACCTTCCGGCGGCAGTCCAGCAGCGAGCGGGCGCGGTGGATCGAAGGGCTGAAGCGGATTCTGTGGCGTGTTGTCGAGGTCGAAGCGAACCTCAATGACGCTGCCTTTCGAAAGCTCCGGCGGATTGCGAAAGACGAGCGGTGCTGTGAGATTCATGCGGAAATCGCGGTCTCGCGCGATCGGTGTTCGGCAGCCATCGGCGGCAACGACATCGACTGCAAACCCGCGAAGAAAGACTCCGCCCTTCGCAACGACGCCCACGAGATCAAGCTCTTGCGTGATTTCGATGTGCACGACGCGATCCACGCGTTCGCCTGCCGCGACGGAAAGCGGCACAACGCGCGCCGCGAGTGCTTCCACCGTTCTCGTATCGCTCGACTGCGCGGTGAGCATTTCGACCGCGGGCTGTATGGCGACTTCGCGACCGATTGGCTCGACGGTGGTTTCGATGACGAGGTCGCCCGCAGGCAATTCGAAGGCAAATCCTGCAGGAAGCATGAACTCCGGCGCCGTTCGCGAGAGTGCACCGAGTGAGCCGCTTGGGACTTGGCCAACGTCGCCCATCGCTTCTGCGCCTGTTCCGTTCTCATCGAGGATGCGCGATATACGTGCGGGATCCGCAGCCAACGAAACGTAACGAATGGGTGATCGCGCAGGATTTTCAGACGGAATCATGCGCCAGCCGCGAAGACGGATCGGCGCCTGGTGATCGAGCGGCGCGTAGAAGGAGCGAATGCCCATACCGCCGCGCGCAGGAACACGCCACGTACCTCTCGCGATCACGCGACCCGCGGACGGCGAAGCGACTTTCGGCGTCGCGGATGCGGACGCGATTTCAGGGAATGCAGCCTTGACTGACGCTTCAGATTGCAGCGCGTTGAGAAGCGCCGTGCGCTCATCTTCGGAGAGTGCGCCGCGTCCAGTGTTTGCGGAATCGATCAGCGCGAGCGTACTTTCCGCAGATGCGGGCGGCATGGAACGATCTTCGACGAGCGCGCGCATGAGTGCGCGATGCCGAAGGATCGAGGCGGTATTGTCGAATCGAATCGGTGCTGGGCCATCGGAGTCGTGGCAGGAGAGACATCGAGCGGCGAAAATGTCTGCGATGTCTGCGATGTCTGCCGCAGTTGGGGAGGGCAGTTCGGTCGCCGGTGGCGCCGCAGAGCTCGTGACCGAAAAACCCACGACCGAAAAACCCACGACCGAAAAACCCACGACTGAAAAACCCACGACTGAAAAACCCACGACTGAAAATCGAAGCGCTCCACAGATCTCGGCTCTCGCACGCGCGATCGAGAACTTCAGCGGGAAGATTCGATGAAGCATCCGACCGCCTTTGGAAACGGTTGCGCGAGTGGTTGGCCCGCAAGGCATGCATCGATCGCATCACGGAGATCGTGCGACGAAATCGACGGTCGTCGGCGACCGATGCCGACGTAGAGGTCGTTCACGCGGCCGCGGTAGACGAGTTCGCCGCCGCCGCGTCCATCGCATCGAAAGATCGCCGCTTCGGGAACGACCGTGACACCAGCAAGATGGACGAGCGTGTGCGACGGATCGGCGAGGAGCATGTTCCGCGCATTCGTCGCAGTCTCGAGACCGAATTCACGCGCATGCTTGAGGAGATCTTCGCGTGCCTGCCAAGTCGATGGATACACAAGATGAAACGCGACTCCACGCTCGGAAGCGTGCTTCGCGATTTCGATGAGATCAGGAACCATGGCGTTCGCGATGGGGCACTCGGTCGAAACGAAAACGAGTGCGACCAACTGCCCCTGCGGCCCCGCGAGCGCGCGAACGGCGGTGCCATCGAAGAGGTTTTGCGGTGATGGATCCACCGCAGAGGCGCTCGTGATGGTTTTGAAGACTTCGCTCTCAGTCGCGCCCGAATCAACGGCTGCGTGTACTGAGGAATCGGTGTTCGTTGTCGGCGAAACAGATGTTGTTCGGGAGTCTGCGGAGCAACCCAACACGCAGAACAAACTTGTCAGCGCGATGAAGCGGAACCAATGCACAGCGATTCCGCCGCGGCGCTGCTCGGATGTTCGTGTCAACCGGTCCATGCTGCAAGGACAATTGCCAGATCGGATGCGCCCGTTGATCCATCTTGATCGAGGTCCGTCGCGCCGGCGCCACCCCAGTTGCCAAGGACCGCAGCCAGATCAGCGGCATTCACGGCGCCGTCGCCGTCGATATCGGGCGATGGCGGTGGAGCAACCACGGTGATCGTGCCTCGCATGCCGCCTCCGCAGTGCGGAATGCAGTAGTAGGAAACGGTCGTACCAGCGACCGATGACGGAACCGTCCACGTGAAGCTCGTGCTGGTTGCGTTCAAAGGCGCGTTGAAGAGCCCGCTCGCGGTGCAATTCGCGCCACTGGTGACCGTGTGGCTACCGCCCGTACGCACGAAGCGAACCGTGTCACCGGGTGCAACGGTGAGTGTGGAAGGGCTAAACGCAAGCCCGGATTGTGTGATGGTGTGCTTGGTCGCGAACGCGCTCGAGACAACGCCGAAGAGGGCAGCAAGCGAGACGGTGGCCGAGAGAAGGTGGGTGGTTCGCATGGTTTTCTCGATCAGGTTGGGGATCGCTTCGGGATCACTTTGGAATCGCGACGAATGCCATGTTTCGGATCGTGTTGGGGCCTAGGTTCTGACTGATGGATCCGCTGGGCTTCAATCCGCCCAGCATCTCGGCTGGCGGTGTCGGGTTCAACTCGCTATATCGCT
>CAIWCL010000220.1 GCA_903911205.1 uncultured bacterium | reverse complement strand
GTGGTCCGTCCAAAAATGGCATAAAGGCCAGCAAACGCGCTCGCCAGCACACATTTAGCACGCATTCCAGCACTGATCCGACGATTGCATCGATTCATACCGCCTGAGCGGATCGATAACTTGCTTTGTTCAGAGCATCCTTAGAGAAGCAGTTGGCGCGGGGCACTGGCAAATCGGTGACATTACGTTCGAGCTCAACGCAACCTCCTCTGGATCGTCGCTTGGGTGTCCTCGCGTTTCGCCTCAGCTTCGTATGTCTTCGCCAAGTCCATCAAGAGCTTCGAAGAGACGAAGGGATGAGAATGTTGAAGGGCTTCGGCCCACGAGCGGTACTCTTCGGCGAGAGCGCGCTCTTGCCCTCCACCTTCGCCTCGCGAATGCACTCCACGAGCGTTATATCGCCCGGTGTGCATGCCAAGTGCCATGTCGACGGATTGGATATCCTCAATCACCTCCCGTACCGGCTCGCAGGGCCATACCCCATCGTCACCCGATGGTGCATTAGAGAGAAGCTCCCCAATAGTCACGTCCGCCACCACCGTACGATCAATTTTTTCCGCCGCATCGCGTACCGCGTCGACCCAGGCGCGCAGTCGAGCAGCATCCCGAACACCAGCCTCGTCACGTCCTGGGACGGATCGCAACGCGCGAAGAAGCTTGTAGCCCCGCTCCGCGAGCTGTTTGCCGCTTCCCTCCGGCGGCAAGATCTCCGGCGGATCTACCCCGTCGCCCTTGCGTCGGTATGTCCATGCGAGCGCCTGCACGAACAGGTCTGGATGCGCTTCGACGTATCGCTCTAGGTTCGGTATGCCGCCCTTTGATCCAGGCTGAACCAGCGCATCGACGAAAGTGAACTCAAGTCCGGCCTTTTGCTCGCCCGTAAGTGACGAGGGCGCGTTGATGCGGTCGAACGCTTCTTCGATGTAGTAATGCTGAAGTTGGTAGTGGCCCTCCTGCTCGTCACCCCCTTGAGCCACCTTGGTCATGAGACGGAAAACGAACTCCGGTTCGAGGCGCCCCAGGGCGAACTGCGCAGCATGAAACGCGGCTCGGGGCCGATTCGCCGCGATTAGGCGTTCGATCGCTTCCACTACCTCGCCATCTTCTTCTCGGAACCAATCGGGGACCACCTCTCGCCAGTACCGCGCTCGTGAGTCGGCGCTGAGCCCGTCCACTCGCTGCCAGGTCGCGGGACGGAACGGCGCAGCGAGGAGAACACGGACGAGCTCTTCTTCCGGGAGGCGTTCGGAGAGTGCATCCAGAAGCTCCTGGCGCCTTACCTCATCGGTACCGCTACGGACAAGCCCGGAGATGAGGTTTTGGCGCGAGCCGGCATTCAAGGCGTCTGTCGGGGCGAGTGCGGCACAGATGATGTCGGCGACCTCAGCCCGCGACAGTACTCGCTCGGCGAGCAGAAGACCCGCGACGAAAGCGGCATTTCCTTGTGTTGATAGTTCAAGCACTCCGGTGGCACCGCGAGCTGCGTACACATCTCTGAGGGCTTCCGCGCGACGGGTGGCAACACGTTCGGCGCGCTTATCGAAGTCACGGTCAATATCCGCCAGGTCCTCCGCGGACTCAGAGAGCCAATGCTCTCTGAAGAGCCACGCGTGCTTCTGCACAATATCGGTCGGTTCAAGTGCGTGACGTGCCGCCTTCGCCGCGTCCGTTAGCGCAACATATTCATCGGAATTGGTGTCACGCTTGCTACTGCGCGAAAGGATGCGCTGCCTTATATGCTCTCGCACACGGGCCTTATCCCTGTCGGGCGCCGCGTTCGCCCATGCTGCCATGATTTTCCAGACGCGATCTCGGTCTCCTTTTGAAAGGCCGGGGAGGCAACTGACGAGATCGCAAATCATCGCTTCGGTGTAGTCGATCTTCCAGGTCAAAGCCATTTCGACCATGTCTTTCCTGAAGGCAATGATCGGTTCCCAGGTAGGTAGCGGCTCGCCATACCCCAGGCCGTCGTTTCGCCACTTCGGCTTGTGGTTTCCGCTGCCTGCCCGCGATCCCGGCTCAATTTGTGCGATGCACAGCCTCCAGGCGATCTCCGGATACCGAACGGCAAGTTCCTTCAGTACTCGTAGCCGGGTCGTGTGGTCCGCCGCGGTCTGCGGCATCCAGGCGGCGAATATCGCTCCGAGCGAGTTCATGGGCTTATTGACCCAGTTGTCGTTGATCTCAATCCGCGACAATTGCGCGAGGATGCGAGCGACTCTCGGCATGGTGATCGGGCTCCACGCTAGCCCTTCGAGTGCCCAAAGAAGCCCGGTGCGCGGGCAACCTCCGAAGACGCCGCTTGGGGCAGGACGCATGAGCCCATAAGTTTCGGGTGTTCCGCTATTGAGGTCGGCTTCAAGGATCGAGAGGAACACATCGGGCGCGGCCTCCGCGTATGCGGTGAGATCCCGTTCGTTCGCTTCGAGGAGGCGCGTGTTGAGCGGCGTTAGTAGCGTACGGACGAGCGTACCCGCTTCGCGCTCGCAGTCAAAAGCAAGACGGTCCCCGAAAAGATGGTCGCCGTGTACGGCAAGAAGTACGAGCGCCTCGGAGATACCCTTTCGCAATGCTGCGGAGAACTCGCGACGCTTGCCGTAGATGTTTGCGGCCCACCGTTTATCTTCCGGCAGATCGAGCCCTGGATCGTCCTCGCCGAGGACGATTTGTGCCACCCTAAAAAAGCGCTCAAGGTCGAATGCAGTGATCTGTGGTGCGATCGCAAAGAGCACGTCGATCGTCGATATTAGTCCGCGATAGTGCCCGACTGACCAAAGCGGCGGATCGTTAAGGCGCACGAGATCTTGGCACTGTCGCTCCAGCACGTCGTATACGTGCTGGTCGCTCATGAGTTCGAGCACAGCTTGATCGGCGCGATTGGTAGCGTTCCAGGTACCGACCCAAAGGAATGGGACGAGCGACGCGCCTCGTCCCGCATCCGCAGCGAAGTGCGGCGTCCTGATCGCCGGCATCGTTGCGAGCCGACGACGAAGGACGGTAAGCGAACGGCCCGATTCATTCGCGAGTCGCGCGATCTCGTCTCGGCCGAACCCCATCGTTTCAAGTGGCTTCGCAAACGCTCCGTAGTTCAGGGGCTCGAGCGTGACATGTGGCTCGACGTTCACGGCGTTACGCGGATACACAACGATGCAGTGATGGGAGCGCGCAAGCGTCGCCAACTCGGCCTCGACCGTTCGCGTGTGCGCGACTGCGATGAAAGTTGTCGTTCCTTTCGCAAGTGCGCGCACGACGCCAGGCTCATCGAAGACGAGCGCGCGGTCCGCGAGGGCGATCGCCTTCGGGTCTTCGATCGACGCGAAACACCGCGCAAGGAAGGCGAGGGCTTCCTCCGTAGAGTCGGCGGTCACGATAGTGGGGTCGCCGGGGCTCTGTGTGAGCCGCGAGATCAGGGTCTTCTTCGCGCCCTCAATGTAAAGGTCGAAAAGGGTGCGATCGAGTACAGGGTCCGTCGCGAGCGACCAGTCAGCCCAGCACTGTTCGAGCGTTCGAACCCCCTTGGACGGGCGTTCCATCTCGCGAGCGAACCACGCCTGCGCAGCGATCGACTGCTCGAACCATTGCTCAAGATCGTTCGAATCGTACGCCCGCACATCGCGCCACTTCTTCTTCGCCCGCTGCGCTCGCTCCCAAACGCCTTTCCCCGGCCAATGCCGTGGCGTGACGAAGACGAAGGTCATGTTTTCGCGTTCAGCGGTTGGTGTCGCCTCGACGCTCTTCGCGATGTCGCCGTCGGCCTTCGTCTTGGGGTCCTTATTTGTGCCGAGTTCCCACCCCGAGACGCCTTCGGGAACCCAGGGTGTTCCCTGTTCCGCATGGACGATTCCGTCCCAACCTGGACGCTCTGCATCATCGTTTCCAGGGAAGTCGACTCTTGCGATGCCACGACCGGTCGAGTTCACCAGCGTGCGAATGAGAACAGCCAAGCGGCTGCGTGCGACGATGTTCCGCTCTGCCCAGTCCTCGATGTCCCGAGCCTTGAAGTTGAGGAAGGGCACCGCATAAGGCGTCGCATCAGCGGGAGCACCCTTCTTTTGCGCTTCCGCTGCGTCGAACGCAGACTGCATCGCGATTAGTTCCTCTTTGTGTGCGCCGAATGCCACCTCGATCCGCGCAGCCATATCGGGGGTGAGAGCAGCGTTGCCGTTGAGGAAGTTGGAGAACGCAGGGCGCCCGACGCCAACGAGCGCCGCCGCGGCGGAGACAGACAAGCCTTTAGGTTCGAGGTACTTCTCTCGCACAAGCTTGCCAGGGTGCGGCAAGGCGTTGGCTGACGGAGTTGAGCTATCCCTCGTCTTGTTGGCCATACTGAAGCCCCGCATGTACTGTATTGTGTAGCGCTACAGTATACACTAGGTAAGCGTCTGCTCATTGCGACGGTAGTCGGGGGGACACCTAGGCGCAAACGGCGGCCACCAGCCTGTAGCCGCAGCTCTGGCGTATCGGATAGTCCGTTCGCGATCGACGCTAATCCACAACGAACGCCCCCCACATCACACCGGCGCCGCCGTCGTCACCACCTTCATACTCGGCGGCAACAGCGTCGGCGTATGACTCTCCCCCGCCACCCACGCATCGATCATGTCCGCCCACTCTTGCAGCATGTGGCGCCGCTGCTCTGCGTACTCGGCCTTGTTGTAGACCCCGCGCGATGAGCGGCCGTCCTCGTGGGCGAGGCACTTCTCGATCCAGTCGCCGTTGAAGCCCAGCTCGTTCAGGATGGTCGACCCCGTACGCCGCAGGTCGTGCACGGTGAACGGCGCCAGCGGCAGGTTCGACTCCTTGGCCTTTTCGGCGATCACCTGGGTCACGCGGTTGAGCGTGGCCTTCGACATGCAGCGATCGGCGTCGTAGCGCGAAGGCAGAACGAACTTCGACCCGGCCGCGCAGGTGTGCAACGCGATGAAGATGTCCAGTGCCTGCTGCGACAGGTAGACGTTGTGCGGCTTGCCGGTCTTCCAGAACCGCCGCATGGCCGAGATCGGTCCTGAGGACCTGCGCGCCCTGTGCGCCAAGATCAAGGGGCGCGGTGCGCCGGCCACGGCCGTCATCGCCCGCGAGATCGTCAAGCTCGTGTTCGCCTAC
>CAIWCL010000219.1 GCA_903911205.1 uncultured bacterium | reverse complement strand
TGTGAGCTGCGCTCCAGGCCTGCTCAAAGGCTCGGCAAGCGGGTCCGGTCCAGTAGTTGACCTTGCCGGAGCGAAGGACAGCGTCAACGGCGGCGAGTTCGTCGGCTTCGAAGATGGGCCAGGGGGGGAGCAATGGAGGGGTCACCACACGACGTTTGATCGTAGCAACCGTGCTGGATTGCCCACCATGACGGCGTTGGCGTCAACATGGTTGAGCACGATGGCACCCATGCCGATCGTTGCACCAGCGCCGATGGTGACGCCCTGTCGAACGGCGCATGCCGAGCCGAGTTCACTGCCGTCCCCGACAGTGACGTTGCCAGCCACGCAAGCGGCCGGGTTCAGCGAGCAGAAGTCCCCAACCACGCAGTCGTGGCTGACGTGGGAGCCGCGATTCAGGATGCAGTGATCGCCAAGTCGAATGTGGGTTGTCACGTGGCAGCCACCAAGGATCGAACATCCCGCACCCACGCTCACGGAGATGTGTCGCCGAACATCTGGATGGACGACGAAACCCCAATTGGAAACGCCAAGCGCCTCCAGGCGTTGCACGATGGCTCGCCGAGAGCGTGGGTCGTTGATGGCGACCAAGAACTGAGCTCGGCGATGTTCAGGCGCTGAATCGATCGGGCCGAGCACCGGCCAACCCTCGGGTGTCTTTCCCGTGGCACGATCATCCAAAAAGCCCGAGAACGAGCGCTCGCCATGGGCCAGGATCTGAGCGAAAGCGGTCTCACGGCCATGCCCACCCGCACCAACGATGATCAGGGGTTCGGCCATGCAGACAAAGTCTAACGATTGGCTTGCTCGACTCCGGACCCAGCGAACGGCGGCATGGTGGCGTGACCATCCGCCGAGACGCCCTTGCGTGACAGCACCTGCCAGACCGTCAGCCAGAGGATCTTGAGGTCAAGCCAGAAGGATCGATTGTCCACGTACCACACATCGAGTCGGAACTTCTCCTCCCAACTGATGGCGTTTCGGCCGTTGACTTGAGCCCATCCCGTGATGCCGGGCTTGACCTCGTGCCGGCGCATCTGCTCGGGCGTGTAGAGCGGCAGGTACTCGGGGAGCAGTGGCCGTGGCCCAACCAGGCGCATGTCGCCCTTGAGTACGTTCCAGAGGGTGGGCAGCTCGTCCAAGCTCGTCGCGCGAAGGAAGCGTCCAAAGCGCGTCAGGCGAACGGCATCGGTCGCCAGCGGGTCCTCGCCGGGCTTGGGATCACGCATCGTCTTGAACTTGTAGAGCGTGAAGGGCCTGCCGTGCAGGCCGATGCGGGTTTGGCGGAAGAGGGGTGCAAACGACACCGATGTATCATCGGGCTCCTCCGCACGCTAGGCAAGTTGCGGATAGCGCTTTCGGACGGCTCGATGAACCTACTCATCCTGAACCACTACGCGACATGCCCACGGACGCCGGGCGGGACGCGCCACTACCAACTCGCGCGCGGGTTGGTGGACGCGGGGTGGGATGTTTCCATCATCGCGGCCAGTGTGAATCACTTTTCCGGCGAGCAGCGCCTCAGCGACGACGAATCCATTCGCATTGAAATGGTCAATGGCGTGCGGTTTGTCTGGCTTCGAACTCCACGGTATCGCGGAAATGGGATGAAGCGCATCTGGGGAATGCTCGTCTATTCCCTCAAATCATGTGCTAAGAGCACGACGGCGCTCCTCCCACGGCCTGACGTGGTGATTGGTTCGAGCGTCCACCCGGGCGCCGGCGTGGCTGCGGCGAGCATCGCCCGGCGACACGGTATCCCATTCGTGTTCGAGGTTCGCGATTTGTGGCCAGAGACTCTGATAGCGTTCGGCGCACTTCGAGAGCGTTCGCTGATCGCGCGAGCTCTCGGGCTGCTTGAGCGCTGGCTCTTCCGCAAGGCAGTCCGGATCATCACCGTCCTGCCGGGCGTCTCCGCCTACGTGGCGCGCGTGGGGCTCGATGCGTCAAAAGTCGTTTGGATTCCGAATGGAGTCGCCATGGCCGAGCCAACCGTGCCATCGACGAGCGAAGCGCGCGGACTGAGAATTCACTATGTCGGATCGCTTGGTTCGGCCAACGCGATGGACTGCGTCATCGATGCAATGGGTGTGGTCGAGCGCACCCATGAGAGTCGTTCAATCCAACTCCATCTTTATGGCGATGGACCGTGCCGAAAGTTGCTCATGGAGCGGGCACGGGTGGGAGGGCTGACGTCGGTGTATTTCCATGGTCCCATTCCGAAGGCCGACGTCCGTCAGGTACTCCAAGCGGCGGATGCGCTGATCATCTCAGTCCAGGACTTGCCCCGGTTGTACCGGTACGGAATCGGGATGAACAAGTTGTTCGACTATCTGGAGTCGGGTCGTCCGGTACTTGCGGCCATGGACGTACCCGACAATCCGGTGTCGGCTTCCGGCGGCGGGATGGTCGTACCACCTGGCCATCCGGCGCGTCTCGCGGAGGCCATTTCTGCGATGGCGAACTTGGATCCCGCCGCGCGGCGAGTCATGGGTGACCAAGGTAGGCAGTGGGTGCAACGACATCACGATTTTGGCCAATTGTCGGTGAAGTTGGATGGTGTCTTGCGTGACGTCTGCGCCGGGGCTCGAGCGGTTTGACCCTGGCCCCTCATCAAGACCTTTCAACGGCAGACGGTCGTGTACAACTCGGAGAGCACCGACGCCTCTGACTCCCAGTTCAGTTCCGTCTCGATGGCCCTTCGCCCTCGTTCTCCCATGGCTTGCGCGGTGGCAGGATCGTCGAGAAGGCAGTCGATGGCGCGCGCGATCGAAGCGGAGTCGAGTGGATCAACGAGGAGCCCGCATTGGAAGCGATCGACGATGTCCCGCCAGACCGGGAAGTCTGACGCGATGACTGGCAATCCTGCTGCCATGTACTCAAACATCTTGATGGGGAGGGACTCAAGATGGTTTGGTGTGGGATGGAGCGTGACCATTCCGACAGCTGCTCTCCCCAGCAGTTGGGCGACACCGACGCGATCAAGGCTGCCGAATTCCTGAACTTGGGACCAAAATGGTCTTCCTCGCGCAATCTCGAGTAGTCCGGGTTCCCGACAGGAGCCAGCGAGGAGCAAATTGGGCCGACCCCGGGCGAGTCCGACGGCGTCAACAAGTTCGAGCAAGCCGCGGGTCGTGCTGATGGCGCCGAGGTAGCAAACGACCCGTCCTGTGCTTGTCCGGGTCGCGACACGTGGAAACTCCGTCAGCAATGGATAGTTGCGCACGACGGCCAGTCGACGCGCGACGTCCGTAAACCGCTCCCCGATGGCAGGCGTCGCAGCCACAACGCCGTCGAGTTGAGAGCAGATGCGATCCTCAACAAACTCTTTCCAGAGGACTCCGGCAGGCCGACGCAATGGCCTAGGGAGGTAGTGCTTGGACATGATCTGCTTCGCAACATCTTCATGCGAGTCGAAGATGACACGGAACCCAGCCTTCTTCAGCGCGAGACCTGCAGGTAGCAATTCCGGGTCGTGCAGGTGGCAGATATCGGGGCGCAGTGCGGTCGCGAGGTCGCGGATCTTTCGAGGCGCCCTCATGACTCGAGCGGCGCGTCCCGCCGGCGCGCCGACGTCGAACACACGAACACCATCCATGACGTCATCGCCGAGCCCATCGGCCACAATCAGGGAGACCTCATGTCCCGCGGCGGCGAGTGTCCGACACATCTTGTGGTACACGCGGACATCACCGCGGGGGTGGGCGGAAGTCAGGTGCGCGATGCGGAGCCGGGGCATGGACCAACGGATGCTACGCTCCGCCCGGAGGTGCTCCCGTGATCGCGGTCATCGACTATGAAGTTGGCAACTTGGGCGCAATCGCCAACATGTTTCGACGCCTCGGTCTTGCTTGCGTCGTCACGAGTGATCCCGAAGTCGTTGATCGGGCGAGCCGAATCGTTCTGCCCGGCAATGGTTCCTTCGATGCGTGCGTGAGAGGGCTCCGTGCGACCGGCCTACTGCCGATTTTGGAGCAACGGGTCCGACACGAGGGGACGCCACTCCTTGGGATCTGCGTGGGAGCACAGATTCTTGGACGATCAAGTCAAGAAGGCACAGAGCGTGGTCTCGGTTGGCTAGCGATGGATATTCGTCGCTTGCCATCGAAGCCTGGACTGCGGATCCCGCATATGGGATGGAACCATGTTGTGCGAACAGGACCACACCGACTCGTTGACGCCTTGCCCGACGATGCGCGCTTCTACTTCTCGCACTCATTCTGTATGCAACCGGACGAGACCGCCGACGTGATCCTCAGTGCGTCGTATGGGGAGAACTTCGCAGCAGCCGTAGCGAAGGGGAATGTGATGGCGGTGCAGTTCCATCCAGAGAAGAGTCACCGTTACGGGCGGCAGTTGCTGGCCGCATTCGCGGAAGGTGGTGTGGAGTGCATGGTGCGCGAGTAATCCCGTGTCTCCTGGTCCGCGGGAATGGACTTGTCAAGACACGGCGCTTCAGGGAGCCAACGTATCTCGGCGATCCCGTGAATGCCGTCAGGATCTTCAGTGACAAGGAAGCCGACGAAGTCGTGGTGTTGGATATTGATGCCTCACGTTCATCTCGCGACCCAAACTTTCGACTGATTGAGGAGATGGCCGGCGAGGCATTCATGCCGGTGGGATACGGCGGTGGTGTGCGAACACTGGATCACGTCCGGCGACTCATCCGCGCGGGCGTCGAGAAAGTGATCATCAACACGGGATCCGTTGAAGTGCCAGATGTCATTCGGGCTTCCGTGGCGGAGTATGGGAGCCAGGCCATCGTTGGCGCCATCGACGTGAAGCGGTCGATGTTCGGGAGATACCGCGCCATGATCCGATCTGGATCGGTCGATGCCAAACTCGCGCCCATCGAGCAAGCGCGACGCCTCGTGCAGCTCGGAGTTGGCGAGTTGCTCGTGAACAACATTGATCGCGACGGGACCATGGAGGGATTCGACGTTTCGTTGCTCCGCAGCATTGCCGACGAGGTCAGCGTCCCAGTGGTTGCGTGCGGTGGAGCCGGTACGGTTGACCACTTGAAACAAGCCATCCGAGACGGCGGCGCAGCGGCTGTCGCTGCGGGGAGCATGTTCGTGTTCCACGGCCGCCACCGGGCGGTCCTCATCAACTATCCCACCGGACTGTCTCTATCCTGAACGAGGCACGATCCGCGATGGGAGACCGCGGCTCTCAAATCGAGTCAGATCATGAGTAGTTCGCGAAACGGCGGCCGCTGATGCGTTGCACGGCCGCCTGGATCGACTTGAGCAGTCGGTACCGCGATCCGAAGTTCGGGAAGTCTGTATGGCGGCGTCGCGGGGCCGTCATGAATCCGTCGAACTCAGACGGAGAAACGCGCAATTTTTTGCAGAAGTAGTCGAGATCGTTCGCGAGCTCGAGGGGCTCGTACAACGGCTTTGCCAGTTCGTCGAGAGCCTCTTCGCGCGTGAGTTGGCCGGAGACGATCAGACTCGAGAGGTGGGGGCGACGCTTGTCATAGCCGTAGCGAACCGGAAGGAGGTGATTCTGGAAAACCTTCGTGAACAGGGATTCGCCGTGCTTGCGCGGGTACGGCTTGAATCCAACGGTGTCCACAAGTTCCTTCAATGCCTGCGACTTGACATACGGAATGAAGTTGAGCGGACGCACCGTCCGCATGCGGCGAACCACTGGATACCAAAGGTAATAGTCGAAGAATCCAATGGTCTTGTAGTTCCGCAGTGGACGCTCACCAAAGGTGGAGTGGATGCTCCTGAGGTTGATCGCATCCATCGCGCTGCCGTGCCAGGAGCTCGGGAAGATCCCCTCCGTGGCGAGGTTTCCACCCGACAGGATGTAGCGGATCCCGTTGCGCATCGCGAAGTGATACAAACTGGAAAAGAAGATGTGATCCTGAGGGACATCCTGGTTTGGAATCCCCGATCGGAGGAAAGCCAAGTGAAGGTCTCGCATCTCCTCCCAGTCCACGACGTGCGTGTGGAGGTCGAAGTTGCAATGCGACACGAGTCGCTCGATGTTGGCAACGGCAAGTTCGCTGTTCCAGCCTGCATCGACGTGCACGACGAGTGGGCGGAGATTCCACTCGCGAGCCTTCAGCGCCAGAAATGAACTGTCGATCCCGCCGCTGAGGCCAAGAATGCAGTCATAGTCGCGCTTTCCGCTGGACGATCGAATGGTGTTCAGCAGCGCCTTGAGTCGCGGCTGTCCCTCCGGCCCTGGAAACCACCCTTTGCACTTCACCGACTTGAATGCTTGGCAGTGATTGCAAACGCCATTGGCATCGAACCGGATCTCCGGATCGCTCGTGTCCATGACGCAGTTGCAGCAAATCTGGCCTTGTGCACTGGATTGCGCACGCTGGCCTCGGGGCGCGAGCGGGGCTGTTGAATCGGAACGCATAACTCGTATGACGGTGTTGGGCGACGGCGAACAGCGCCGTACGATTGGTCGGGTGTACGGTAGCAATAATAGAATTGCCGTCATGGCGAACGGTCGATTCCCAAGTCCCTACAGAGCTCGCGGTAACACCATGTTCGCTTGGTCTGTCTTGGTTTGGACTGGTTGTCTCTTGAGCTATACAGGGCGGGGGGTGCTACCAGGCGGCTTGGCGGGAGTCATCGCGCCAGTTTTCGTGTGCATGGCATTCGTCTTTCTCGTTGTTTTTCCGGTCGTCACAGGTAGTTGGCGCATTCTCGTTGCGGAGCGTCGAGCCATTTTTTTGGTGCTGCTTGCGGTTTCATGGGCCATTGCACTGATCGTTCACGCGTGGGAAAATCATGGGGCGACGGCCGCAGAGATGTGGATCCGGGTGGCGGTGAAGTCCGGAGCGGGGTTCCTTGCGGCAAGTTGTGTGATTGTCCTTGGTGCGCAAGGGATGAAGGGCGCGGGATGGTCGATCTCGGTGATGGCGTGCATGGCTGCTTGGGTCGTGGTCCTGTATAGCCGTGTGTTCTGGATCGAAACGTCGGAGGATGTAGCCATTCGGACCGAAGCAAGTATCGCTTCCAGCGTGAGTCTTGGGCTTCTCTTTACGATTGGGTTTGGCGTGGGTGCCGGACTCATGAACAGCCGGCCGGCACTCGGGGGAGTTCTCATTGTTGTGACCACGGCGGGAAATGCGATTTGTCTGCAACGATTTGGCATCGTCCTTGGGCCGATCATCATGCTGATCTTCGCGGGATGGAAGTTTGGTTTGCTGTGGCTTTCCCTGTTGATTGCCGTGGCGCTTGCGAGCGGACAAATGATCGAAGGGACCCCCGTGTTGGGCCCGCTCATCGACTACTTCCTAGGGCTCGCCGATGGAAGCGGCATCACAATCAGAGGTGAGATGTTGGAACTAGCCCTTGGAGCATTTGCTGAGAACTGGGAATTTGGGATTGGTGTCGGGCGTTGGCCTCCGGGGCAGTATCCGCATTCTTTCGTCGCTCAGGCTTTTTCCGACCTTGGCGTGTTCGGTGGCGTCACCGCGCTCGTCCTAGCTCTCAGCGTCTTGTATGCAACGCTGTGTTGCGTTCTGCAGGGCGCCCGGTGGCCCGTGCGTGATCGAGTATTTGTTTCAGCGGCGTGTTGCGGTTGGCTCTTCTGTTTGAAGGCCGGCGATTTACAATCTGCCGATGTGCTCATACCGCTCGCCGCGGGGGTTTGGGGAGTTGGACGTTCCACGTCAGCGCCGCGAGCAGCAATGCCAGCAGCGCGCTGACCGACCCTCCGTGGCTCGGCGCGGCGTACTCGAACAACACTTGGACAGCCGCAACAAGTGCAGCGCTGAGAACAAGGAGCAGTGCCAGGCGTGCATAGGGCTTCCAATCGACCCGACCCAACTTCGCGATGTAGAAGATGGCGACTATTGAATAGGCGAGCATCACGCATCCCAATGAGAAGACAAGTCCGAGGAGGCTCGGCTGGATGAGCGTGAAGAGAACACTGCCGACGGTCGTGGCGATGCAGGCCGAGAGTCCGATGATCAGAAGCACCCCTTGGCGTCGGTGCATGTCGAATAAACGGTCAGTGAAATCAGCAGCAACAAAGATGACTGCTGGCGCGAGGAGCAGCTGGAGCGGCATGACCGCCCCCTCCCACCCCGGTCCGAGCGCCACTCGGATGACGAGTGGAGCGTTGAGCACAGCCCAGGTGACTGGTCCACTGGCCACCACCAACATTCGTACTGTGATGTCGGTCGCTTGGGCAGCCGCGCGCACGTGGTCACGAGCTGCTGCATGCTGAAAGAGTGGTCGTAGGATCGCCGAGAGTCCCATTCGTGGCCAACCCGAGACGCGATCTGCCTGTTGAAGACAGCCAAGCTGGGCGGCATCAACACCCGATGAAGGTAGCCCGGCGATGAGATACGGCGCGCGAGCTCGCAGCGTGTCGATGGCCGCGAATGGGACGGCGAGGCGCGCGAACTCGGGATACTCCGCCAGAACCGATCGGGCGGCAAGTGGCCAAGCACGACCAGAAGTTCCATGTCTCAGAAGCAGAACTACGGCGGGGGACGCGGCAAGGACTGCTCCGAGGACGAATCCTTCAACGAGCATGCCTCCGAATCGCCAGACAATGAGCTGACCGATGAAGGTCCCGAGTGGAAGAGCCGTGCTCAGTGTTGCGATCCAGCGGAACCAGCCGTGCTTGGTCGCCAACATGGTCGCGATCCGGGTGATGCCTGATGCCGCAACAAAGGCGAAACCGAGCGAGAAGATCCACCATGTTGCCGTGAAGGAGACCCCATCTGATCCGCCCGGAATGATGATGGCGATGACGCCACCAAGCGTCGCGATCAGCAACAAGATTTCGAGGGCACCCTGGATCGTTCGATGCTCCGCGTCGGAGGACTTCGTGAGCGGGATGGCGTCAGAAATGCGGAGCGTTCCTACGGCGGCCGGGAGTGCCATCCATGCCATGAACTCCGCGAACTCGCCGAACGCAGCGGGTCGATAGAGCCTTGCCACCACGGCGGTTGATGCCATCGCGATGAAAAAGGAGCCGGCAGTCCCGACGACCAGCGAAAGTGCAGCGTGGGCGCGACTGTTTTCCATAAAACCTGTCCGATGGCGTGGATCTGACGGTCAGCCGCAAAGTGTAACCGGCGTCGCCGACTCGTCGGCACACTCGCCGGTATTGTTTCGGACGTGTCCTTCACCGATGGCGCGTTCCTGGTCTTTCTGCTGGCGTTCATGTCAGCGTGGCCACTCTTTCGGCGTCATGATCGAACTCGCTGGGTAGGTCTCACCCTTGTTTCGCTGCTCTTCTACGGCTGGTGGGATTG
>CAIWCL010000218.1 GCA_903911205.1 uncultured bacterium | reverse complement strand
GGAGTAGCACCATGTCTCTCTTCCACGCACGTCGCCTCGCAACTTCGATGATCGCACTCGCCGCTGCTGGCGTGATTTCTTCCACAGCGTCTGCGCTTGTCTTCGGCGGAAACTTCTTTGTTCCCGGCCTCAATCGCATCATCGCGACCAACGTGGTTCAGGGAATGTCGAGTGCCAATCTCCCAGCACTTCCAGTGCGTGTCACACTCTGCTCGGGTGTGGTTGAAGCACCGGTCTTCGTCGTGACCGGACCTACCACCGCCACGCTCGCAGGATCGTGCTATCGCATGTCCATCACGATCGCATCACCCGATCAGACGCGCCTTCTGATCACACATACTGGTGCACCAGGAGGAATCATTCGTGTTGAACTTGGCGGCTTCGCACAGAAGGTTGTGTTCGATCGCCGCAACCCAAATCCTGGAACGGGTCTCTCTGGAACAGGTCGCGACGTCGCGGTGCTCGGTGGTGCGGGCCCGTGGACCGTCAACGCGCGTTGGACCAATCCGATTCAAATCGGCTCGCTTCCAGCTCGCGGCGACGTCTTCAACAAACTGACGTTCGACTTCAACACATGCTTCGTATCGAACAACTCGCTGTATGTCGAGTTCGACACCGATGAAGTGCAGTGAGTGCATCGAAGTCGCCTGTCTTCGATACACGACTCATCAGCCGCTCCAACCACCCCGTTCATGGCCAATCGGCATGCACGGGGTGGTTTCTTGATGGTGCTCGTTCGACGTCAAACTGCTGCTGCGCCGCGATCACTCTGAAAGCACGCCACGCGCGCGCAACACATCACTGCACGTTCCAAATCGGTGTCGCGCGAGCAACGCTTCGAGTTTCGGAAACGTCGTCGTCATCCCGGTGTAGCACTTGAACTTGCGGTGGATCGGCATCGGAACACGCGGGCAATCCGGTGCGAAGTCGCGAGGATGGAGATACACCACGACCGGCAAACCGCGTTCGTTGAACTGCGTAAAGCCACGCTCGATCAGCCAGAGCGGAATGACGCGCATGTATCCGCCGCCCGAAAAACACAAGCCGCGACCAGCAACCCGCATAACTCCGAGAGGGAGTTCGGGCATCGCGCGGCCTGACGGTGTCGCGCGAAAGAGATGCGGTGCGTCGGTGCACGGATAGCCACCATGGCCGCGCGGTGCGGGAAAGAGACTCGCGTCCCACGTGATGCCAGCATCAAGCAACACGTCAAACGCCCACTCGGTGCCTTTGAGAATCGAAAAACTCGGCGCGCGATAGCCCGTGGGCCGAACGCCGGAAGCGCGCTCGATGGCGTCAAGCGATCGCAGCGTGTCGTCGCGGAATTCCTCCGGTGACAACGTGTATACGCGGCGATGCCAATACGAGTGCGAGCCAAGTTCATGACCCGCCTCCGCGATGCGCCGAACAAGCGACGGATGGCGATCAGCAATCCAACCGAGCATGAAAAACGTCGCACGCGTGTGATGCCGTGCGAGGCACGCAAGAATTTCATCCGTCCGGCGCTCAACCAATGTGCCGAGTTCCCGCTCGAGTCCGTCCCACTTTGCTGGGTCGTCAAGCCCAGGAATATCGACGATGTGAAACCAATCCTCGATATCGAAGCTCAGCGCGTGGAGTGGCGATTCGTTCGCGACCATCATCAAAGCATCCGATGTCCGCGTGCGCGGAACTTCCGAACATCTTCCGGCTGCGGAAACTTGAAGAGACGTGCTTTCGACATGTCGAGCGGTGTGGGCTCAGGCAAGCGTCGCGTCCGAGCAATCTCCCGCAAGACACGAATCATGAGTCGCGCGCCTTCTTGCTTCGTGCCGGAAATCACGCGGTCAAGCGAGTCGTTGGTTCGCAACGGAAACTCGAACGTCGAAATCACGCCACCTGCGTCGAGTTTCGGAACCATTTCATGCACCGTCACCGTGACTGCTGGCTTTCCTTCGAGCATCTGCCAAAAGGTCGGCATCATGCCGCGATACTCCGGGATCTTTCCCGAGTGGATGTTGAGACATCCAATCGACGCAACTTTCAGGAGCGGCGATTTGAAGATCTCAGGTGCTGCGACCGAAACGATCATTTCCGGCTTCAAGGCCGTGACAGCGTCGATGTATTCCTGGCTATTCACGCTCGCCGCTTCAAGGAGCGGAAAGCCCTTGGCCTTGGCAAGATCACCAATCGATTTGCCCGCGAGTTTCGCGAGGATGTACCGCGGCAAAAGTCGGCAGAAGTCGACGGTGCCATAGAAACGGTGAATACGACGAGCGGTCTTGGTCAGCGGCTCGTGAAAGGCGCGAGAAACTGTGACGCCGACGAGATCGACTTCGTTCCGAGGCAACTCGTCGAAGAAGACATCGAAAAACTGCCGCACGTACAGCGGGTCATTCTCGGTGACGAGGAGGACGCGAAGCGGACTCGCGGCGTTGGTAGGTCCGTCAGACATGGTGCGATGCTATCGGCCGGGTCGGGGGGGCGGCTTTGACGGCGGTTGGAGGAGGTTCGAACGCGCGAGCGACGCGTCGTTACCAAGCGTGTGGTTCTGCGGGCACGGCGGATAACCGCCGCGCTTCTCCGCAATCGCTACCTTTCCCGGTATGCCCTCCGACGCATTTCCCGAGATCGACATCGTTCCCTTCGTCGACCGCACTTCGAAAGAGCCGCTCGGTTTCCGCCACTACCGACCCGATGAGCTCGTGGAAGGCAAGTCGATGCGCGACCACATGCGCTTCGCCTCGTGCTACTGGCACACGATGCGGAATGGGCTCGGGGATCCGTTCGGTACTCCGACAGCCCGCATGCCGTGGGATGACGGAAGCGACAACATCGACAATTGCCTTCGTCGCGCCGACGCCTTCTTCGAATTCCTGCGGAAGTGCCGCATCGATTTCTACTGTTTCCACGATCGCGATATCGCGCCCGAGCGCTCGACGCTCGCCGAATCGAATGCCGATCTCGATCGCGTTGTCGACCACTTCGCGGCGCTCTCGCAAGCAACCGGAAAGAAATTGCTTTGGGGTACCGCATGTCTCTTCGCGCACCCCCGCTACCTCTCCGGGGCTGCGACGAGCCCACGCATCGAGGTCTTTACCCATGCAGCTGCGCAGGTGAAGAAGGCGATCGAAGTCACCCATCGACTCGGCGGTGATGGGTACGTCTTCTGGGGCGGCCGCGAGGGTTACACGACATTGCTCAACACCGACATGAAGCGCGAGCGCGAGCATTTGGCGCATTTCCTGCACATGGCGGTGGAGTTCAAGCGGTCGATCGGCTTCAAGGGTCAGTTCTTCATCGAACCAAAACCACGCGAGCCAAGCGTGCACCAGTACGACTCAGACACTGCGGCATGCCTCGCGTTCCTCCGCGAATTCGGCTTGCTTCCACACTTCAAACTCAACATCGAAACAAACCACGCGACACTCGCTGGGCATACGGTGGAACATGAACTCGCTGCGTGCCGCGCCGCGGGCGTGCTCGGTTCGGTGGATGCGAACTCCGGAACCGAACACTGTGGTTGGGACACCGACGAATTCCCAACCGATCCGCGCCTCACGACAAAGATGATGTTGGAGATTCTCGCCGCCGGCGGTTTCACGCAAGGCGGACTCAACTTCGACGCCAAGCGACGACGCGAGAGTTTCGAGCCGAGCGATCTCTTCCACGCGCACGTTGCCGGCATGGATGCGTTTGCTCGCGGACTCAAGGCTGCAGCAGCCATTCGCGCCGATGGTCGAATCGCGGATTTCGTGCAGCGACGCTACGCGAGTTGGAACTCGGAACTTGGTCGTCGTATCGAGTCAGGCGATGCAACCCTCGAAGAACTTGAGAAGATTGCGCTGCATCGCATCGATTGGCCGATTGAAAGTGGTCGACAAGAGATGCTCGAGCACATCTTGCACGAGTTCATCTGAGCCCACGCTGCTGATGAAAAACACACAGCGCGCCTCCAACGGCGCGCTGTGCACTTTCGTAGAACGTTGGTGCGACTTCAGTTGACGCGATCGGTGTCGATCTTGAAGCTGAGGTAGTCGCCGTAGCGGAAGCAGTCAGAGAAGCGCAGGTGCAGCGACGCGAAGAGATCCTTCCGCGGGAGTGTCGGGCAGATCGCGATTTCATCGGTGAGGTGGGCGTAGACAATCCACGCACCGCTCATCGAGACTGGGGCAAAGTCTTGGCCCGAGAGCGAACCCGCAGTGCCTGGATTTGGTGCGGTGCGGTCGAAGCCCATCTTCGTGTTTGGGCTACCCATGATGCGGACCGCGATCACATCATCACCAGGGGTGTGGACCGTGAGCTTGTAGTTCGTGGTTGTTGCGCTGACGACGACGCCGTAGACCGCAGCGTTTGCACCAATGGCTTGAACAGCTGATGCGCTCGTGGCGGTGAAGGTGAGGTACTCGGTGTAGCCCGAGCAGTAATCGATCTCAACCCAGTTGGTTGCGATGACCGCGGCGTTTGATGCTTGTAAAACCCCGGTGGTGCAGCGCAAGAGACCAGCCGATGCGGTCAGTCCACCGAAGGTGGCGGCAGACGCGATGGTCGATGCGGTCAGGGTGGCGGCGGCGGCGAGGGTTGCAGTGAGGTAACGCATGGCAGGTTCCTTTCGGGAGTGAGGTTCGGGGCCGCGGACGAGAGCGGCTTCGAAAGGGTTCCGCGCAGCGAAGGTGCTTCTCTCAGCAACGGTGAGAAATTGGCGATTTTGCTCGGCCCACCCCAAAAGACAGCAGCGCAGGGGCGCGGGAGTGCAGGAGTGCGGGGGCGCGCGCGCACTTCAGCAGCCGTCGCCGACGAAATCGCTCAACTCTCGCGGCACGCGCGCAGTTTCGATCGCTCAGATCGCTCACTTCACTCACGCCCATCGAGCTTCCACGCGACAACCACGCACCCGCCGAAACCGCCGCCGGTCATTCGTGCACCGAGCGCGCCGCGTGCAAGTGCCATCTCGACGATGCGATCCACTTCGGGCGTCGATACGTCAAAGTCATCACGAAGCGATGCGTGACTCGCTTGGAGTAATGCGCCGAATCCTGCGAGATCGTTGTTGCGCAACGCGT
This sequence comes from uncultured bacterium, assembly GCA_903911205.1. Lineage (GTDB taxonomy): Bacteria > Planctomycetota > Phycisphaerae > Phycisphaerales > SM1A02 > QWPT01. The sequence goes on along the minus strand of CAIWCL010000218.1, from coordinate 4,183 downwards.
GCACTGCGGCACGCACGCGCGCAACTTCCGTCACTACATGACGTGCGCGTCGCGAGAGCTGCGCGGGAAGGCTCGCGATCTCCGCGTCACTTGCACGCGCGAGTTCTTCGACCGGTCGCGCGAGTCGAGCTGCCGCGTCAAATACATCTTGCCTTCGCGCGGCGTATCCGCCATCACGCAACGCGTGGCGAATCCCTGAATCGAGGACCTCGATCCGCAAGTTCATAGGAAGCGCGATCAACTCATGCGTCCGTTGGGCGCAATCAAGGAGCATTGCGTCATGCTGCGCGGCACACGGATTCGCATGCGCCACGCACCATTGATCCATGATGCCACACGGAACCCCAGCATGAAGATGCTCAGCGCGCTGCGCGAGAAGTGCGAGATCTGCTGGAGTGAGTTCCATACCCACAAGCGCCAACGCTGCGCGTGCGACGGCGATTTCCAGTGCGGCACTTGATGAGAGCCCCGCGCCAACAGGGACATCACTCACAACCGCGAGTGCCATCGGCGGCACCATGATTCCACGAGCACGAAGCTCTATAAGCACGCCGCGTGCGTAGCGCTCCCACGACGCATCGCCGGCAACGTCGCTTTCCAACGCGTCCACCAACTCACCTACCCACTCACTCGTGAAGTGATCGCTGCCATCGGCCGCCATCGCGATGGCGACGGTTGTCGTTTCGCGCGTCGCTCTCGGAAGTACCAGTCCGCCCGCGTAGTCCACATGGTCGCCGATGAGATTCACGCGACCATTTGCACAACCGACAGCGATCTCGGAGGGACGTGCAAGCACATGACCGAACACACGCACAAGCGCGCCTCGTGCGCGCGTTGCGGCGGTTTCATATGCAGCGTCCGTATTCACTTGGTGCTGAGCCAAACACCCTTGAGCAGTTCTCGTTGCGCATCGTGCTGCGCGTTGCCCATGATCGCAGCGAGACCCTCTTCGACCATCGCGCGATCACCTGTTTGATGACCGATGTACGCGAGGACAAGGCCATAGCCAGGCGCATCGTCACCGCGATTGATGCGTTCTCGCATGAGGCGCACCGCTTCACCGAGGCGCTCGCCCGTGGGAAGCAATTTTGCGTCGTACGTCGCGTCGATCAGTTCGGGATTCGCAGTGAAGAGATTGCGAAGCGTGAGTCCGGCAGAGAGATAGAGACCCGCACCCAACTGCGCATGTGCGACACCAACTTCGACAAGCGGATTGTCTGATGCGATCGTTTGCGCCTGTTGGAAACGACGCTCTGCTTGGAAGTACTCACCCGCGCGAAGTGCGTCTTCGCCCTGTCGTACGAGTTCATCGACGCGGCGCTTTTCATCTGTTCCGAGTTGCGAGAACTTGCGTCCGTGCCGCAGAATTTCGGCCATGTCAGGAACAGGAAGCAACTTGCCGCGTTCCTCTTCGAGTTCTTTCGCGCGATCACCCTCGCTCCCCGCCGGCACTTTGAGTCCGTCGCCGACTGTGGGGTTTGCTGGCCGGGGGGATTCGGTACCCGGGACATTTTCCTTCGGGGCTTGTTCCCCGGGGGTTCTCTCCCCGGGGGTTCTCTCCCCGGGGGTTCTCTCGCCGGGGGTTCTCTCGCCGGGTCGACCTGGCTGCGCGGCTTCACCCGCGGTCGGCTTCGTGCCGAATTCCCCGATCTGTTCGCGAACCGCCTCAAGACCGCCGCCCTTCGCGCCGGTCTTCTCTGCCGCACGCTTCTCCAGATCTTCGACGAGGTCGAAGTACGTCTTGGGCATCATGCGCGCGTTCTGCACGCGAAGATCTTCACCAAGCGGCTTGGATGGGACCTGCCCTTCAATCCGCATCGCCCCGCCATAATTTGCGCCCATCGACTTCAAGTAATCGTCGGCGGTTGTCAGGCCCGAGCGCATATCGGCGCGCGCACGTGCTTGTTCGTAGACGCCGAGCCCAGAGCGCACAATCGGATCGACGAGGCTCTCGGCCTGCAATCCGCGGAGCGGTGACACGATGTAGCGAATCGCATCTCCGTTCGCTGCCTCGCCCTTGGCAATCACGCGGTCTTCGCCGAGATCCCAATTCATGCGACCAAACGCCATCTGTGCATTTGCGCGGTCGAGGCGAACGCGGCTATCTGGCAATCGCCCAGCATTGAGTTGTTCGCTCACGCTCAGCGGTGTCGTCGCGCGACGGAATTCAAACACGCCAAGTCCTTGTGCGATTTGGAAACGATCTTTCGCAAAGGCGGAACCGACGAACGCAGGGTTCGACATCGCGCTATCCGCACGGAAGCGATACAACGCGTCGGAACCCGTCGGCGCTCGGAAGTCGGTGTCCGCGGTGTATCCAACCGAACCGCGGAAGCCACGGCCACCAGGAACACTGTTCGTCACAACGAGGTTGCGCGCGTTGTAGTCGACCGGTGTCGACGCATTGTTCGATCCACCACTGCCAACCTGGTTGTTTCGATCAAGCGCGTTTCCGCTGCCCATCGAACGACCCGCACCCGCGCCCCGCGACCAATCGAAGGTTTGACCGCCCATGCCCGAGCCGTCGCCAAGTCGATTGCCACTGCCCGCCGGCACTTGATTGACGCCCCCTTGAATAGACGAGCCTTGAATACGCGAGCCCTGATTTGTCGTGCCGCCGATGCGCTGCGGTTGGATCTGCTGCTGCGCGATGGCAGGGACCGCAGGGCCAACGGCACAAAGCACGGCAAACGCCAACACTCCTGCGGGGAGCCGGCGGTCAGACGCGAGAGAGCGCAGCGGGAGGTTGCTTGGATTTCGGTTCATCTGGCGGCTCGTTCAGTAGGCCTGGCGGATCGGCGTCGTCGGTGACCCGGTGGGTACATCTCGGGTGCCCGCGCAGCGGTTTCCAAGTATCGGCTCGGTCTTGCGGAAGGCAAGAGACTTGGCACGACGGAGGGAGAGTTCGCCGGCGTTAGGATCCAGCGCCGACCGGCGAACCCGCGCTCTCGGGCCGCACAAATCCGGCAGCACCGATCCGCGCGAGCGATGCTTCGAGGAGCAGGACGATTTCGTCTGCGAGTTTCGGTTCGGACGCCTGCACCGCGACGATGAGCGCGCCGTTTCGGAAAAAGCGAATCGCGTTTCCGGCTGGGCTTGCTTCACTCGCCGATGATTGCGTCACGACCGAGAACACTTCGCCTTCAGGCATCGGTCGCGGCCTTCCGAAGGCGTCGAAGACGGTGTAACGGTCCTCGTCCATCAAAAAGAGCACGGTCGCGTGTTCCTCAAGCGCCGTGCCGCGTGCGTTTGAAAGCACGGTGCAGAATGCGAGTGCCCCCGCGGCGCCCGGGAGGCGCACACGCTCGGGCTCATTCCACAGTACCTGCGCGTTGGCGAGATCCGGGAGCACGATGGGAAGGCCTGTCATGCGAACGACCTGTTCCTCGGCCGTTTGGCGCGCTTCGTCGAGTTTGGCGCGCGCGTCCTCCGCAAGTTCGCCGCTCCCGCGGGCACGTCGCAAGCGAGCGATACCGTCCATACCCTGCTGCAGCGCGGCGATCATGCGTTGCGCATGACGCGGCTCGATCGCTGCCGCAAGTTCGACGAGCGTCGTCCCGCCGGGGAGTTGTTGGCGGTTCCCGAGCCGGGGCCCGTAAAGCCCGATGAAGACGGAGAAGAGGACAAGTGCGACGGTCGCCGCGATCGCCGGCGCGCTCGTCTGCCGGGCCACCGTCCCATGCCGCGCGGGAATCGGCGCCATGGGTGAGTCCTGGGATGGCGCGTGAGGTGGCGCGTGAGGTGGCGCGTGGGATGGCGCGTGAGGTGGCGCGGGAGGTTCTCGCGAATCGCACGTGAGACCGGCCGACATCCCCTCCTTGGGGAGTTCAGGTGACGGTTCTGTTGGTCCGCTCACGTTGTGCACAGGCGCATCCTACGGCGACCACGCAGAGCGCATGCCGCGCAATCTGTACGATCCGGAGATGCCAAGCCGTGCGCCTGCCTACATCACGACTCCGATCTATTACGTGAACGACCGCCCCCACATCGGGAGCGCGTACACGACGACCCTTTGTGATGTCTGGGCGCGGGCGATGCGGCTCGACGGGCGCGACGTGTTCTTCCTCACCGGCACCGACGAGCACGGCCAGAAGATCCAGCAGACCGCGGCCAAGGAGGGCATCACCGCGCGCGCGCTGGTGGAGCGCAATGTGCCGCTGTTCAAGGCCATGGTCGAGCGCCT
>CAIWCL010000217.1 GCA_903911205.1 uncultured bacterium | reverse complement strand
TTCAACATGGACATGATTTCGCGCCAGCCAGATGGCGCAATTCGGCTCGACGGTGGGCCGAAAGGAAAGCCACTGGTTGATCTCCTCGTGCGCCTTGCTCCCGAAGTGCCACTGGAGATGAAGGTCGATACGCATCCGGACTGGCTCGATCGCAGCGATCAAGGCGCATTCTTGCGTGTCGGCATTCCTGCTGTTCTCTTCAGCTGCGAAGACCACGAGGACTATCACAAGGTCACCGATCACGCAGACAAGATCGATGCTGTATTGGCCGCGAAAGTTGCTTCCCTCGTCGCGGGCGCGGTGCGCGTTTACGCGCGCGAAATGGAACCGCGATTCGACCGCTCGCCCGTGATCGCCGAGGATGGCACGCAGCGTCGCACCTTGCGCGTCGGACGCACGATGCCAAACGCACCGTATTGGAAGCCTGCCACGCGCCGCGCGCCTGATCGTGGGCTTGACGCTGCGATTCTTGAAGCGATCACGAAAGCGACGGCGCTTCGTGTGGAGGAAAAATCTGTGCCGATTGGCGGTGAACTCGCCGCGCTCCGCGCGGGCGAAGTCGATGTCGTGCTCAACGGCGTCGGGATCAGCGCAGACGCCGACACGGGGAAGCAGCCGGATGCGCGGGCGACCGCGAATGCATTGACGGGCGACGCAGAGGACATCGAGAACGACCAACTCATGGCTATTCCGTACCTCGGCGCGAGCGGCATCGCGCTCCTCGTACGGAAGGACGACACCATCACGGCGACGGATCTTGCGAAGAAGCGCGTGGCCGTGCGTGCTCGTACTGCCGCAGATGCGTGGTCAACGCGGCAACAACTTTCAAACGTCGAGCGTAGTACCGAGCCCGATGGAAGCATCACATCGAAGCTCGAGAAGGGTGAACTCGATGCGTTCATCGGTGATCTCTTGGCGCTTCGCGCACGACAACTTCGGAACCCAACGTTGCGTGTCGTACCTATCGCGCGGGAAGCATCGGGCATCTGGCTGCGCGCAAGCGACGAGACGCTTTACGTTCGACTGATCGAAGCACTCCAAACTCTCTCTCGCGACGACACCATCCGTGACATCGAAGCGAAAAACGGCGCCACGACGCACGCGCTCATCGCGCAAGATCGAGGACAAATGGTTGCGTTTGATCGTTTTGGCACAGTGCTTTGGAAGATACCATCGCCGCACAACGCGCATGACTTCGCGGTTTTGTCGAACGGAAACCTTCTTGTGCATGCCGCTGCAAATCGCGTGATTGAAGTGAGTGCAACCGATCCGACCGCGCCGATCATCTGGGAGTGGACGGCGAAACCTGTCGCGCCCTACACCGGCGCCGTTGAAATCCACGCTTTCGAGCGGCTTCCCGATGGCAACACGCTCGTTGCTGAAACGGGCAACCTTCGCATTCTTGAAATCAATCCGAAGGGCGAGATTGTCACAAGTGTTCCGATCCAAACAGATCGACCGGATTCACACCACGACACGCGCCGTGTTCGAAAGACGTCCGCGGGGACCTATCTCGTTTGCCATGAGCCGCTCGGACTCGTGCGCGAGTACGACGCCCGCGGCGCAATCGTGTGGGAGTACGCGATTCCGCTCTCGAAGGATCGCGAGCCTTCACCCGGGCAGCAAGGTCACGGAACTGCCGTCTTCCACGCGATTCGCTTGCCGAGCGGCAACACGCTCATCGCGGGCGGGAATAACAATCGCGTGCTCGAGGTGAACCCTGCAAAGGAGATCGTGTGGTCGGTTGATCGCGACGAACTCAAAGATCTCGATGGCAATCCGATTCGACTCGCGTGGGTGACCAGTTTGCAAGTCTTGCCAAACGGCAACGTCATCATTGGGAATACGCATGCCGGACCCGATCAACCTCAGCTGATTGAAGTGACGCGAGACAAGAAAGTCGTGTGGACGTTTCGCGACTTCACCCAACTTGGCAACGATGTCTGCGCACCGTGGTGCACGGATCTTCCAGAAGCGACGTTGCGATGAACGAGAGGGTCAACGCTCGATCCGACGATCCATCCAAGGCGCGCGATGTAGGCCGCGAGGATCCGCACAACGCGGAGATCCACGCGGAGATCCACGCGTCACCCAATGAACAATTCGGGACGCATGCCACGGCCACGGCCGCGCCCACCGCCACAGAGCACCCGCCAATCGATGCGACGACATCAGATTTTTCGCGATGTCCGTTCTTTCGCGCGTTGACCGCAGCAACCTCGGCCTTTGCAGCGCGGCAGGCGAGCCTGATGAGGGCCGAGATCGCACCGGTCGAAACCGATTCGACGGCACCGCGCGCGAGCGACCCGGCTTCACGTTCCGCGTCAGAGCGCGCTTGATTTGTTTGCATGCATGCCACTCGGTCGCATGCGCAATGAATCAACCATGCGTGGCCAGCGCGGAATTTTGAACTTTTTTTCTTCGCAGAAACTTTGCGGGAATTTCGTGCCATGAATGGCAGAGTGACACAGTTCTGCCCGTAGTTTCCGCTTCTGAAGTTCCCGCGGGCTTTCCGCAGGCCATTCAGAGGAGAAGTTACGTCATGCGTTTGTCATCGATTCGTCTTTCGTTCATGCATCTCTCGCTTTCTCGCGCGAGCGGCGGACTCGTTGCGTCCATCGCGCTTTGCACCGCGCCCGCTGTTGCCGCACCGCTTCCACACGATGATGGCATCGGCCCAGATGCGGTTCGCAAAGAGAAGCCGCGTTTTGCCATTCTCGAAGGAGCCAATGACTACGTGCGCAGCGTTGCCCGACGCAATGCCGTTGGGACTTCCGCGTTCAGTGTGATCGGCCTTCCCGACACGCAGAATTACTCGAGTTCGTACCCCCAAATCTTCACCGCGCAGACCGATTGGATCGTCGCAAATCGCTCCGCGCTTGATGTCCGCTTCGTGTCGCATTACGGCGACATCGTGAACAACGCAGATCAACCGGCGCAATGGGTCAACGCGAACAACTCGATGTCGGTGCTCGACAACGCCAACATCCCGTACGGCGTCTGTCCAGGCAATCACGATGTCACGTCGTCCGGAAGCTCAGGCCAACCGTTCATCCCGCAGAACTACCTCACGAACTTCGGTCCGCAGCGCTTCGTTGGCGAACCATGGTTCGGCGGCGCATCGCCGTCGGGCCTCTCGAATTTCACGTATTTCAGCGCGGGCGGGATCGATTTCCTACAAGTTCACCTCGACGTGGATACGCCCGTCGGTGAACTCGCGTGGGCGCAGGCTGTGCTCGACGCGCACAAGGATCGCCCTGCGATGTTGACGACCCACCGCTACTTGCAAGACGCAGAGGACTACACAAGCGGCGTGCCTGTCGTGCCATCCGGTCGCTATCCATCGGTTTGGTACTCCGTCGAAGGGCTCTACAACCCAAACGGCATCCAGTCAGAAGACTTCTTCCAGTGGTTCGTCAAGCGAAACACGAACGTCTTCCTTGTCACGTGCGGCCACTTCCATGAGGAGTTCCGACAGGTGTCGACGAACGTCGTCGGAAAGCCCGTGCACGAGGTTCTTGCGGACTTCCAAGATGATCCGAACGGCGGCGATGGCTGGATGCGCATCATGCGGTTCGACACATTCGCGAATGTGATCGATGTCGATACCTATTCGCCAACACTACAGGCGATTCGCACTGCACCAGAAAGCGACTTCAATCTGCCTGTCGTGTTTGACGACTATCGCTTGCCTCAAGGCGTGCAATTCATGTCGTTCCAACAAGGAATTGCAAGTTATGCGGGTACCCAAGACACCTGGGTCAGCCAAGACAATCCGAACACGAGTTACGGCAACAACAACACACGGTGGGTTGATGACGACACCGCCAATTCGCTCTTCTCCGACTATCGCGGACAAGGGCTGATTCGCTTCGACGGCGCGATCGGTACGAGCGGCGTGCCCGCTGGCTCGACGATCGTCAAGGCGACGCTTGTTCTCGACATCGCGGACGACATCGATACTCCGCTCTACAACCCAGTCTTCTACGTCCATCCGGTGACCCGCCCGTGGGACGAGAATTCCACGTGGAACTCGCTTTCCGGCGGCCTCACCGTCGGCGCAGACCTTCAACCTGCGGTGGCGCAGTTCCTCGGCGACAATGTGCCCAACACCGAGACGATGCGCCGCTTGGATCTCACGTCGACGGTTGCTGCATGGGCTGCGGGAGCGCCCAACTACGGCGTCGCGATTCTGCCACAGATCATCAGCGGCAACGATGACGGCATCGAGATTTGGACGAGCGAGTCAGGCAACGCGCTCCTTCGTCCACGCCTTGAAATCACGTTCATCCCGCCCACACCGACCAACATCGCCGATCTCGATCGCGATGGCATCGTGGCAGGCGCGGATCTCGCGATTCTTCTCAGCGCGTGGATGACGCCGAGCCCGGTCGCCGATCTCGACAACGACGGCACGGTCGACGCGCAGGATCTCGCGATCTTGCTCTCGAACTGGGGCTGACGCAGCGCGCCATCTGCAGTGTCACGCGATCACGCCTTCGACAACCTTGCCGTGCACATCGGTGAGGCGGTACTGCCGACCTTGGTGACGATAGGTCAGGCGTTCGTGATTGATGCCGCAGAGTCGGAGGACCGTCGCCTGCATGTCGTGGATATGGACGGGGTCTCGCGCGATGTTCCAACCGAAGTCGTCGGTCGCGCCGTGCACATGCCCCGCGCGCACGCCACCACCGGCCATCCACATCGAGTACGCGCGGCCGAAGTGATCCCGGCCTGTCGGATTCGCGGCATCTCCTTGCCCGAAGGGCGTACGCCCAAACTCGCCCATCCAAAGAACAAGCGTGTCATCGAGCAATCCACGCTGCTTCAAGTCGCGCACAAGTGCGGCGCTCGGCTGATCGGTATCGCGACATTGAACAGCGAGATGTGAGTGGAGATTCCCGTGTTGATCCCATCCTGAATGCATGAGTTGTACGAATCGCACGCCACGCTCTGCGAGTCTTCGCGCGATGAGACAGTTGTTTGCGAAGGTTCCTGGCACCAGCGCATCGGGCCCATAGAGTTCAACGATGCTCTTGGGCTCGTTTGAAAAGTCGAGCAAGTCGGGCACGCTCGCCTGCATCCGAAATGCCATCTCATACTGGGCAATCCGCGTGTCCATCGCCGCGTCGTGGCCAGTGGAAGCACCACGCAGACGATTGAGTTCGGCAAGTCCGCTAAGCATGGCGCGGCGCGACGCACGCGAAACTCCGTCTGGATTCGAGAGATACGGCACAGGATCGGAACCTGGACGGAATCGAACGCCTTGATGGCGGCCTGGCAAGAATCCGTTCGACCAGTAGTGTTCGTAAAAGAGTTGCCCACAACTCTTCTCGCGATCAGAAGACGTGAGCACGACAAAACTTGGCAACTCTTCACACTCGGTCCCAAGGCCGTACGCAAGCCATGAACCCATGGCAGGTCGGCCAGGCTGCTGCGATCCGGTCATGAAGAACGTCACGCCCGGAGAGTGGTTCACGGCCTCCGTGTGCATCGAACGAACGAGGCAAAGCTCATCGGCGATCCCACCGATATGTGGAAGGAGTTCACTGATCTCCGTTCCGGATGCGCCACACTTCCGAAACGGCTTGATCGCCGGAAGCGCTGGCCACTTCGCGTAAGCACTCGACATCGTCGAGAGTCGCGTTCTGCCGCGCACAGATTCGGGAATGTCCTGCCCCGCATGGCGCGCGAGCGCTACCTTCGGATCGAAAAGGTCGACATGCGATGGTCCACCGCCCTGCCAGAGACAAATGATGCGCTTCGCTTTCGCTGCAAAGTGGGGAAGATCTGATCGCGGGCCCGCGGTTCCGTCGGAAATCGCGGAGGAGACCGCGCTTGCCGAAGTTTCGCGCGCGACAATCGATGCAAGCGCGACGCCACCGATCCCATGCAATGACGTGCGAAGGAAGTGGCGACGCGTTTGTTCTGCGCACGAAGCGCCCGCGTCCATGTTTGGCTCGATCGACTCCCCAGAGAGTTGTCGCGCTGGGTCACTCACGGGTCATCGCCTCGTCGAGATTGAGGATCGTCAAACAGACCTCCGCCAACGCGGCGTCGACGGTCTGTGCGCGCGTTTCCTTCGCACCAACCGCGTCTCGCAGCATCGTGCGCTGATCGCGAAGGATGCCCTCTAACGCACGTAATTCACGCTCGGTTGGTGCGCGCGCCGTGACGCGCTCAAACGCTCGCGACAAGCGCACGGCATCGTCTGAACTCTCTTGCGCAACCAATGCTGCCAGCGACCCCGCCGCTTCAACCCATGTTGGGTCGTTCAGCGTGGTGAGCGCATGCAGCGGCGAAGTTGTCGTTGCGGCTCGGACAGTGCAGCGTTGGCGCTGCGACGCGTCAAACATGTTCGCAGGGGCAATGGTGCGACGCCAAAATGTGTAGAGACTGCGTCGATGAAGATCATCACCTGACGATGTCGGATAGGTGAAGTCGCGCTCCTTTGTGATCGCAAGTGGCTCCCACACATTCGCCGGCTGCACGGGATACACCGGTGCGCCCCCGACCTTCTCTACAAGCAAGCCACTCGTCGCGAGCGCAAGATCGCGCAGAATCATCGCAGGCATTCGAAATCGAGGCGTGCGCGCAAGCAGTCGATTGTCTGGGTCGCGCTCGAGAAGCTCGCGCGTGGCGTGACTCGACTGTCGATAGACGCGGCTCGTCACAAGGAGGCGATGCAGGCGCTTCATGCTCCAACCGTCGTTTCGGAGGCCGACAGCGAGCGTGTCGAGCACTTCTGGGTAGGTCGGTCGATCCCCTTGCACGCCGAAATCTTCGGGTGTTCGCACTAGCCCCTCGCCGAAGAAGGTTTGCCACGCGCGATTCACGGCAACACGCGCGGTAAGCGGATTCTCTGGTGTGAATAACCACTGCGCGAGACCGAGTCGACTGCGTGGCGCATCGGGCGGGAGCGGCGGTAGGAAGGCTGGCGTCGCGAACGCGACCTTCTCGCTCGGCGCGAGGTACTCGCCACGTACCAGGATGCGCGTATCGCGCGGCGCATCGTCGGACATGGTCATCACGCGCGGCCACTCTTCGCGGACGAAGGTATCAAGTGCCGCCTTCGCGAGATCGCGCCGGGCTGCGTCGTCCCCCGCCGCCGTCACTGCTGCCTCGAGTTCGGCGCGCCGCGCACGCTGCGCGCCGGTCGCGGGTTCGATCCACGGACGCGCGAGGCGAAAGCGACCGTCGGCGTGATCGACGATGCCCGATTCGGGCACACGATTGAACGCATCGAGCAGCGCGTAGTAATCGCGTTGCGTGACGGGGTCGTATTTATGGTCGTGACACTGTGCGCACGAGACCGTGAGGCCCAACCATGTGGTCGCCGTCGCGTCGACGCGATCGAAAAGGCCAATCCAGCGATTTTCCTCTGGAATCGCGCCACCTTCACCGTTTAAGAGATGGTTGCGTAGAAAGGCCGTCGCCACCCTCGATGCATCGGTCGCATCGGGAAGAAGATCGCCGGCGAGCATCTGGGTCGAGAGTTGATCGAAGGGAACATCGAGATTCAAACTACGGACAAGCCAGTCACGCCACATCCACTGGAATGTGTCGCCGTCCTGCTGAAATCCGTTCGAATCGGCGTAACGCGCAGCGTCGAGCCACGGAAGCGCTTGCTTCTCTCCGTAGCGAGGACTCGCAAGCAAGCGATTCACCACGCGCTCGTACGCGTCCGGTCGCGTGTCGGTGAGAAATGCCTCGACTTCTGCTTCGGTCGGCGGCAAGCCCGTCAGGTCGAGCGTCACACGACGCACAAGGGTGACTCGATCGGCCTCGTCTGAAAGCCGCATTCCTTCGCGCGCGAGTCGCGCCGCGATCAACGTGTCGATCGGATGAGCACCGTCCGGCACGTCGGCGGCACGAGGAGGCACAAACGCCCAATGCGGCTCGTACTCCGCACCCTCCGCAATCCACTGTGTCAGGAGCAACTTTTCGCGTTCATCAAGCGCGCGATGCGAGTCTGCCGGCGGCATCACCGTCGATGGATCCGACGATCGAATTCGCTTCACGAGTTCACTTCGCGCAGGTTGCCGAGGGAGAATCGCTTGTTTTTCGCGCGCGGACGACCGCTCATCGAGCCGAAGACCGCCCTTTCGTTGCGCCACGTCGACACCGTGGCAATGAAAGCACTTCTCCGAAAGAATCGGTCGAATCTCTCGATCGAACGAGACGCGATCAGGCGACACCCGATCGCGCGGAACGCGAGTACCCGCGAGCCCGTGCACGCGAGAGACCAACGCGAGCGCCATCACAAGCGTGACAAGCAGTGCGAAGGCATGGACAACCCGCGAAGACATGAACGGAGTGTGGCAGGATTTCGCATTCGCGCAAGCACCACGGGACAACTCCGCGTGGCGCGACGTCGAACTCTGCGCGTCGGCCGCGGCTGTGACTCGCATGCGCCGCACGCGCGTCGGGCCAATCTCCCGTCGAAGACGCGAACTCCCGTCGAAGACGCGAACTCCCGTCGAAGCGCAGTCGCAATACGTACGAATTTTTGCGCAAATCCGAATCCAGATTGGCTGCATCAATCGAAACCTGTCTGCTCGCCCTGTCACGGCGCGGCGCACAACATCGAGTCGTTGGTTGGCTTCGCAACGCATCCGTGTGGATGCGGCGTGGTCGCACGCCTGCGATGACTCTCTCAGGGAAACGCATGTTCACGACCACCCTCGCTTCTATTCTCCTCGCCACTTCTCCCGCGCCGATGGCTTCCACGCCAGTCGCAACCACGGTTGCGGCCGCACCCGTTGCCGAGTCGACGATCGTCGAAACCGCCATCGCCGCCGGAAACTTCAAGACGCTCGTCGCGGCAGTGCAGGCTGCAGAACTCGTCGACACCCTCAATGGCAAGGGACCGTTCACCGTCTTTGCGCCAACCGATGAGGCGTTCGCGAAGTTGCCGAAGGGCACGCTCGAGACGCTGCTGAAGCCAGAAAACAAGGCGAAGCTCGCCGCCATCCTGACCTATCACGTTGTCCCAGGTTCCGTGAAGGCGGCCGATGTCGTCAAACTCACGAACGCAAAGACCGCTCAGGGTCAGCGCGTCGACATCAAGGTTGATGCAGGCAAGGTCATGGTCGATGGCGCGAACGTCGTCGCAACCGATGTCGCTTGCTCGAACGGCGTCATTCATGTCATTGACACCGTCATCCTTCCGGTCGACGGCACCATCGTTGACGTCGCTGCGAAGAACGGTTCGTTCAACACGCTCGTCGCCGCGGTGAAGGCCGCTGGACTCGTCGAGACGCTCTCCGGCAAGGGTCCCTTCACCGTGCTCGCACCGACCGACGCCGCGTTTGCGAAGCTCCCAGCAGGCACGCTTGAAATGCTTCTGAAGCCAGAGAACAAGAAGCAACTCGTCGACATCCTCACGTACCACGTCGTTCCAGGTGTGGCCGCGTACAGCGATCAAGTCGTCAAGATGAGCGAAGTTCCGACCGTCCTTGGAATGCCGATCACCGTCACGGTGTCGGGCGGCAAGGTGAAACTCAATGATTCCAACGTCGTCGCGACCAACGTCGAAGCTTCGAACGGCGTGATCCATGTCGTCGACACCGTGATCCTCCCGAAGCCGAGCGGCAAGAAGACGGCCGACGCTTCTTCAAACAACTGAAGTCTCCCGACGGAGCCCGCCTCAACTGAGCCTGAGCAACGGTCTCTTCGCACACGCCCCTCTCGCAGGGGCGTGTTGCGTTTTTCCATCCCTACGCGTTCGCCACGGCCGTTCGCGACCGTCGACACCAGTGCTTCACGTACCATCGCTGCATGCTTTCGATCGATCTCGCGTCCCGTGTCGAACTGCTCCGTGCGCTTGCCAACCGAGCGGATGAGATCGCGTTGACACACTTTCAGCGACCGGATCTCGCGACGAACTCGAAGTCCGATGCTTCGCCCGTCACCGAAGCAGATCTCGCGATCGAGTCGGCGCTGCGTGAGATGATCCGTCGAGCGTTTCCTATGGACGCGATGCTCGGTGAAGAGCACGGTGAAGAGCACGGTGAAGAGCACGGGGACAATGAAGCCCAGAGCAGTTTCCGCTGGATCCTCGATCCCATCGACGGCACGGTCAGTTTCGCGAACGGCGTCCCACTCTTCGGAACACTGATCGGACTCGAACGCACGTCACGATCTCGCCACAACGGAACGCACCACAACGAAAAAAACGAGACGAGCGCGAGTTCCATCGTCGCCGGAGTTTGCTCGATGCCTGCGCTCGGCGAGCGCGTGTCGGCCGCCGTTGGACAAGGCGCAATCTGGGAACGCACGGGCCACCGACCGACGCGCGCGCGTGTCCGCGCCTGCGCACGACTTTCAGATGCCCTTGTGTGTACAACCGGACTCGAGTACTTCGAGAAGAACGGTACGACAGAAGCACTCGTCCGCGTCGCGCGTGCCGCAGGGCGCGTGCGCGGCTTCAGCGATTGTTACGGCGGCATGCTCGTCGCCACGGGTCGCGCCGATGCGTGGTTCGACCCAGTCATGAACCCGTGGGACTCAGGCCCGTTCCCCGTGATTTTCGCCGAAGCCGGCGGGGTCTTCACCGATTGGCGCGGCCACGAAGATGTCCGCGGCGGCAGCGCCGTCGCCGCGGGTGCGGCGGTGCATGCAGAAATGCTCGCGCTCCTTCGCGTAGCTTGAATCAACCGTGTAGCTTGATGCAACCGCGAAGCTTGAATCAACCGTGAAGCTTGAATCAACCGTGAAGCTTGATGCAACCGCGAAGCTTGATTCAACTCGTCGCGAGCGCGTCCCACTCAGGGCCAAACGCAAACGCGTAGTTCTTCCATCGCCCGATCGACGAGCGATTGATCTTGCGGCGCACCTGCTCGAAACTCAACGTGAGCACGGTTCGGCGATTCTCCTCAGGCGCGAGCACCGCGGGATCGAACGGAAGCCCCATCACGTCGAGCGCACGACGGATCTCGCGCTCAGGGTGGTCGACGAGATCCTCGTACCGAATCGAAACCGCGCGCAATCCAAGCACTTCGATCGCTCGACGAACAATGCGACGCTCGAGTTCGATGACGCGACGAATCTGCGCAAGATCTGCGGTGAAACCCCACGACTTCGGATGGAAGTTGGAGACATGCATGCTGATCGCACAGTCCCGCGGGTTGCGTTCGATATGAAGGAACACCGCACCCGGCAAGACTGTTGCGAGGGCCGGAAGGAGCCGCCATTGGTGCAGCGATTTGTCGAAGGTCCAAGCGGCACCCGCTCGGCGACGCGCATGTGCACCCTGGAGGTACTCCGCCGAGAGCCGCGCGGCATCGGACGCCGTGAGTGTTCGGAGGTTCAGCGGCCAAAGTCCGAGTCCAATGAGGGACTCGCGGATCGCGAACGTGCCCTCGTACTCACCGATACCCGAGATCGCCGGATGTCGATCGAGCATTTGCTCGAGCAGCGTCGTTCCACTTCGCGGGAGCCCCACGACGATTGCGGCGCCCTCGACCTGCGGACCTTTCGGCGGACACCACGTCGCACCTTTCTCGAGAAGACGCTCCTGTTCGGCGATCTCCATCTCGACTTCACCCAAATCAAAGGGCGGCGTTGTTTCGCGGTGAATCCACTGCGCCAAATCGAACGCCTCGCGGTAGCGCCCCTCGGCGTCGAGGTGGCGAACCGCTTCGAAGCCTGCGATGCGCTTGAGAAGCGGCGAGCGCGCACCCTGCGCCGTTTTCGTAAGGGCATCGATCGCCCGGCTGCGATCCACACGCGCCGTTGCACGCGCCGTGAACACCGCACCGCGCTCATCGGTGGTCCAAGCCCCGCCTGCCTCGACGAATGCATCGAGTTCCTCGCGGCGACCAGCCCGGTGCATGGCCTCCGCGAGCGCAAATGAAACCTCGATCGCATTGGGCGGGCGCGATTCGAGCAACCTGCGCAATCGATCGATCGCTTGCGTGCTTTGACCAAGGCGATGCTCGACGATCCCCTTCAAGAGATTCAGGTTTGCATCGGCCGGCGCAACGCGCAGACCCCGGTCGGCGACTTCGGCGGCCTTCGCCAAGCGGCCCGTTGGGAGCAGCGCGCGCGCGACGGCGCTATACCCCGCAGGCAACTTTGGGAAACGCGCGATCAGCCGATTCCCCACGTCCACTGCTTCAGCGAAACGCTGCTGCCCGAGCAAACGCTCGATCTCTGCGATCTCCGGCGGCTCGTTTGGACGAATGGGCTTCAAAGATCACGCTCCGCTTTGCTCTGGTCAGGTCGGTGAAGACGCATCGCGACCGGCGTCGAACGACTCCCACGATGCATCGAAGGCAGAAGCGTACTTCTTCGCGCGGCCGATGGAGGATGTGTTGATCGGTCGGCGGACTTGTTCAAAGCTCAACGTAAGCACCGTCCGTCGATTCTCTTCCGGTGCCAACACGCAAGGGTCGAACGGCAAGCCGAGAAACTCAAGAACACGCCCGATGACCGCCGCGGGATCCGCGACGAGATCCTCGTAGCGCATCGTGATGGCGCGGAGCTTGAGCACCTCAATCGCCCGTGGGACGAGCGCGCGCTCCCACTCGATCACGCGACGGATCGACGTGAGATCCGCCGTGAACCCCCACGACTTGGGATGGAAATTCGAGAGGTACATGCTGATGGCGCAATCGCGCGCGTCGCGCTCGATGTGGATGAACGCCGCGCCGGGGAGCACCAAACCAAGGGCCGGAAGAAGCCGCCATTGGTAGAGCGACTTGTCGAAAGTCCATGCCGCGGCACCCGGGGTGCCAAACCCCCGGCGACGGACGTTCGCCCCGTCGAGGTACTCCTTCGCGAGTTCGGTCGCGACGTCGGGTGAGATTTCCGCCAACCCAGCGGGCCAAGAGCCGCGCGCGGACAACCCCTCTTTGATCTCCCACGTCCCCTCAAACTCGCCGATTCCGGAAATGTCGGGATGACGGTCAAGCATTTGTTCGAGCAGCGTGGTGCCGCTGCGCGGAAGCCCAAGCACAAGTGCCGTTCGCTCCACTGCGGGAACCCTCTCGATACGCGCGGGAATCTCCCCGCGCTCCACCCGGTCGAGGAACTGGTGCATCGCTTTGAATTCGCGATCCATGCCGTCGAGATCGAATCGCGGGGTCGTCTCACGATGGACATTCGATGCGACCGCCAACGCCTCTGCGTATCGCCCGTCGGCATCGAGAAGCCGCACCGCTTCAAAGCCCGCGATCCGCTTGAGGGCAGGGTGCGTCGCGCCTCGAAAGGTCCGAAGCAGTGCGTCGACCGCGTCGCGCCGGTTGGCACGTGCCTCGAGCCGCGCCCGAAAGAGCGCCGCCCGAGGGTCCGAAAGCCATGCCTCACCCTTCCCGAGAAACGCCTCGAGTTCTTCCGCACGGCCCGCTCGGTGGAGTGCCTCAGCGAGTGCGACGGACGCCTCGACGACATTCGGCGGGCGCCGCTCAATCAGTTTCCGAAGCCGCACCACGGCCTCATCCGTTCGACCCAGACGGTGATCGCAGACCGCGCGCAGAAGTTGGAGCGGCGGGTTCTGATGTTGAATCTCAAGCGCGCGATCGACGGCATCGGCGGCATGCTGTAAACGCCCGAGTGTGAAGTGGATACGTGCGAGCACGTCGAACGGTCGCCAATCTCGCGGCGACGCGACGACCCATCGTTCGGCGAGTGCAAGCGCCTCGGGGAAACGGCGCTCATGCATCAGGCGCTCGGCCTCCGCGCCCGGGTTCCTCGGTAGAGGTGCGTTGGAGGGATCTGCCGGAGGAGGAAGTGCCATCGAGGTGAGGTGATCGGACGAGGCGGACGTCCTCGGGCAAAATTCCGAAATCCGAAAATCCGAATTTCTCCACCGAAGCGCTTGCCTTCGCTTGGAGTCGTGGCAACTTGACGTTCGGAGCGGATGAAAAGGGTCGTGAGCGCGCCAGTCCAAGGTCGCGCTCACGAATGTAGTGAAAGTGCACACGAGCGATCCTGCTGTCGGCTGGTGCGATTCGCACCGTCAGGCTTCGCAGTTCTTCGAAGTTCTTCGCAGTTCTTCGCAGTTCTTCGCAGTTCTTCGAAGTTCTTCGCATCGTGTCGACCCGCTGGCTCTTTCTCGCTGCACGATTGTTTGTGCAGTAGAACTTTGTCCCCTGTCCCTTTAGTCCTCGGAGAGAATCATGAAGACTGTCCTCGCTTCTGCGGTCGCTGCTGCGGCCCTCGTTTCGGCTGCTTCGGCCGACGTCACCGTCACCTTCACGAACCAGACCTGGACTGGTTTCAACTTCAGCGACCTGTCCACCCAGTTCGGTGGCTTCACGGGCACGCTGACCGGCGTCTCGGTCAACGCGACCCTGAATGCCACGACAAACTTCACCTACGCCGACGACCTCTGCGTGTACGTCGACGTTGCCCCGCTCTC
>CAIWCL010000216.1 GCA_903911205.1 uncultured bacterium | reverse complement strand
GATCGACATCGCGACCGAGCCTTCGAAGTCGAACATATCGCCGACGATCATCGAACGCGCGGCAGCGATCGCGCGCGACTTGTCGCCCGCCTCTTGCAGTGGGTGCGACCACGTCGGGCCATTCACCAACGTGATGATCCCGATCAGATCAAGGCGCGTCAGCGCTTCAATCGCGGCGATCGACACCTGCTGCGCCCAGTAGTTTCCCTGCGGCATTTCGCAGGAGTGGACGATGAGCACAAGTCCACCGCGCACCATCTGTCGCGTCGCCGGCGGATCAAGTTTCACGGGAAGCACCGACGCGACATCGCTATCGATCCAACCACCTGCACCGAAACTCTGATCACCACCGAGCATGAGAAGCCCGCCGCCGAGATCGTGCACGTACGCGCGCAACAGCCGATCAGTCTCGCCGTCGATCGACCACTTCGGAACATTCGCGAGGACAATCGCGTCGTATCCCGAGAAGACGTCGCTGCCTCCGCCGAGTGCTTCCGGTCGCACGACGGCGACTTCGAGGTTGCTTTTGCGAAGGACATCAAGAAACGGGGCCGTCGCTTCGCCTTCGGTTGGATCAACGACAAGGATGATGCCTTCCCCATCGACAAAGGTCACCGCGGTCACACGATTGTTCTCGAGGCCCGTGTCTTGTGATTCATCCGCTGGCTCGAACACCGCTTCAAATCGACGAGTTCCGGCGCCTTCGACCGGGTACGGAATCGAAATGGTGCGCGGCCCGGGCTCGAGATCAACGACGAGTCCATCGCCGGGGCTCTCAGGATCGAGATCCACCGGGCGCCCGCCATCGCGAAGAAAGACGGTGCCGCGCGCCGCACGCTGGCTCCGCAGGAGCATGCGCAAATCGAGCGTTTGTCCTGGACGTGCACGCGTGGGCGCTTTCAAGCTTTCGAAGACGACTTCGTTCGGCGACTCGTACTCGAGTGGAATTACGTCGATCGGGATTCCGTTCGCCTTCGCGACGTCGGCCTCTGCCAACGCGTTCCCGACGTTTTCGTTGCCATCGGAAACGAGAATGATGCGCTTCGCGGTATCGGCCGGAAGAATGGAAAGTGCCTGGCGGATTCCGGCCGCGACATTGCTCGCGTCGCGGTCCCCAGCGTGTTCATCGCCCGTAATGATCGAACGCGCGTCGGGCTGCGCCGCGATCTCCGCCTCGCGGCCAACGGTGACTGCGGCAACGCGATCCTCGGGCTTCGCTTTCTGATCAACGAGTCGCTGTGCGAATTCGCGGGATTGCTTCAAGAGCGGCTGCGGAATCGAACGACTTCGATCAAGGACGAACGCGGTCGTCAGCGCTTCGCCACGGCGAACAAACGACGGCTGCGCGATCGCCGTCACCAACGCGAGCACGACGAGCGTCCGAAGCACGAGGCTTCCCCACCACTTCCATGCTTCCTCACTTTTGCGACTCCGCCACGCGAGCACGACGACAGGCAGCAGCAGCGCAAGGAGCAAGAGGAAGATGGGGCGCTCGAATTGCATGTTGGTCGCAAGAGAAGGTGGGCGAGATCAGGTCGACCTTGTGAGCGTTCACGGAATGGGAAAGACAACGATGCGCGAGTTGCCTTGATCGCAGACGGCGAGGAGCGGTTTCCCATCGGAACCTACTCCAGCGGCGTCAACCGCCCAAGGATACTTGAGCCGCCCCCGCTCGCGGCCGATTCCGCCGACGACCGCGCGCACTTCGCCAGTTCGTGCGTCGAGTCGCTGAAGACGATGGTTGCTGTGCTCGATCACCACGATTTCTCGTGGCCGCTCGTCCTCATGCGTGTCCCCATGCGCGTCCCCATGCGCGTCCCCATGCGTGTCCCCATGCGCGTCCCCATGCGTGTCCCCATGCGTGTCATCGCCTGTTGTTGTATCCCCGGTTCGGGGCACGGTGGTCTCGGAGGAATCCATCCCCGATCGCGAAGTCACGGGGACTCCATCGATCAAGAGCACAAGGCCAAACGGATAGGCGAAGCGCCCCTCTTCCCGGCCGGTTCCGCCAATCTCGCGGCGGAACTCGCCGTCGGTCGTGACCACTTGCACCCGGTGGTTCCCCGCGTCAACGATGTAGAGCTCATCCCGCGCGGCATCGAGCGCGAGCGCCTGCGGCCTCAAGAACTCCACGGGACCTGAACCGGACTTCCCAAACGCGTACAGGAATCGACGCGCGGCATCAAAGACTTGGATCCGGTCGTTTCCGCCGTACTCCGCGATGAACATGCGGCCATCCGGCGCAAACGCGATATCGGTTGGGTAGATGAACTCCCCATACTCGCGACCGTACTCGCCGAGCATCCAGCGAACGTCTCCATCAGGGCTGTAGGCAACGATGCGGTGTTCGTGCGTATCAGCGACCACCAACGAACCATCCGGAGCGACGGTCGCACCGACAGGTTTTCCGCGATCCTTCTTCGGCATGCGCCACTCGCGCAGTTGGGTTCCATCCGCGGCAAATCGTTGCACGCGCGCGTCTTTGTCGATGACATAGATCTCGCCGTTGGATGGATCGGTCGCAAGTGCGCGCGGCCCGTTGAACTGTCCCTTGCCGCGGCCGACGCCCTCGAGCGCACGCGTGACTTCAAGCAGGCGATCCACGCGCGGGGCATCGCGGTCGAAACCCGGAGGATCCGGTTCGCCCGCGAGGTTGGTTGCGCTCGCCGCGCGTGCTTCTTCACGTTCAGAACAAGCAGGAAGTACGACGAATGTCGTCATCAACGCCGTGAGTGGCAACCACGCGCGATGTACCGAACGTACCACTCGGCCACCACGCTGAGCATCACTCTGACCACTTCGATCGAGCGCGTATCCTCGACGTGTCGTCGTTCGCAGCGCGCGCATGAGCACAAAGGCGCCGAACCACGCAACAACGATCAACGCAACCGCTCCAAGAAGCAGCGTCTCCGGACGCTGGTAGTGAATCGCGTTCAGAACATCGGTGGCAAGCCACGGAACCCCCGGGGGAGCGACCCGACCGCTCGCGGTCAGCTCGCCGAGGCTCCAGCCAAATCCGACCACGAACGCAGCACCCGCGATCGCCGCGAGCGCATGACGATGCGTGCGCCACACTCCCCGAATCCCGTCGCCATCAAGCGCTCGAAGCCGACCCGCCGACTCGGGCTCGCAGAGATACGACGCGCTTGCGACAAGAACCGCAACGATCGACGCGCGCGCCGCGAGAATGAGTATGAGAATCGCGGAACTGTCGTAGATCCATGCCGTCACCGCGCGGTTGTACGCACTCTCCAGTGCTGCAGCGAGCACAGTTCCAGGTATCAGCGAGATGAATGACGTTGCGGCAGCCGCGAGGATGGCAAGTCGAAATCCGATCTGCGTCGATTCGCGTCGACGCCCGTCCAAGGCGAGTCGCAGCGACACCGCGAAGATCGCCACGATTCCCCCCGCCGCCATCGCGATCGAAAGTGCATTCCAAGCGGAAGCACCGTGAAGACGGAGAAAGTCGCCCGGTCGCGGTGTCGACCGCAGCGCCGAGAGGAAGAGCGCCGTGAGAAAGACCGCCGGAAGCGCCGCGGACGCGAGCCATGCGGCGCCGCCGGCCGAGGGTTCTGCGAGTTCAGACGATCCACGATCCCGGAGTGCGCGGACGCGATCGGACGAGAGTTGCCGGAGTGCGAACACGACACAGGCAAGCGCCGCGAGCATGACCGGCCACGCAACAGTGAGAAGTTCGGCGGGCTGGGCGCCGAGCGCTTCACGAGCACGCACTTCGAATCCGTAGGTTGGGACAAGTGCGAGGTCGTACACCGTCGTCTCGGAAAGGAGAAACACCGTGGGCAGCGCGACCGCGGCGGCAAGTCCGCGAGCATCGCGCGCGATCGCTGCACGAAGCCGCACAAATGCGCTCGCACCATCGAGCGTCAGCAACGCCTCATCACGCGTGGGCCTGCGCGACCCCAAGAGAACCAGGACGCCAAACGCGGGCGCCATCGCCCATGTCGATGTTGCGAGAAAAAGCGCAGCCATGCGGACGAGCGGAACCTGATCCGCGCGCTCTGCAACGTCGCCAATCCACGTGCCCGGACCGACTGAAAGCCAAATTGCTGCGAAGAGAAGCCATGGAGGCAGCACGAGTGGCACGAGGATCGAGATCATCGCCGCTTCGCGACGCGCGGTGACGACCTCTCGCCGCACGATGCGCGCGGCACGCCAAACGACGCATGTTGCGAAGAACGACGCGGCCAGCGCCCACGAAAAACTTCGGAGGAGAAGTTCGAAAGCACCGCTCGGCGCGTCGGGCAGCGCGATGATCGAATCTCGGAGACGAGGCGACGGGTCGCCACTTCCCGCAAGACTTTCACCCACCAGACTTTCACCCACCAGACTTTCACCCACCAGACTTTCGCCCACCAGACTTTCACCCACCAGACTTTCACCCAAATGGCTTCCAGCAAGCAACGTTTCAGAGACGAGGCAAACCGCCGGGACAACCGCGAGCACCAGAGCTATGCACACCGCAAGCGCAGCCCCAAGCCTTGCCGGACGAAGCCATCGCCTCACCGAGCGTTTCCAACGGCTCCGCGTTCGACTCTCGGGCATGGATCAAACCTTCTCCGAAACGCGCGCTGAACCTGCAGGCCGCGTTCCGATGGGCGAACCTGCCTGAAGGAGGATGCGCGAACGTGCGGCAACTTCGTCGACGCGCCGTGACAATGCGGCAACGTCAAACACAAGTGGATCCGGTTCGGCGAACGCGGACAGGCACTCCGTCGCGACCGTTGCTGCCTCAGGACCAATGGGAAGGTTGCGCGAAGGCGATGAGCAAATCAGGCGCTCGCACTCGGCCGATGCGATCCACTGCAAGACCGCTTCAACCTCCGGGCGTTTGGGTCGACCGGCAACAAGCCCGACGGTGTTGGGAACGAGCATCGTGCCCCCGCCCGGCACACCCTTCTCCAGGGTCCGCGGCACCACAAATGAGATCGGCAATCCGCGCGCTTGCGCGGCGAAGACATCGTCGGTGTCGGTGCATCCGAAGGTCACTTCCCCCGACGCAACCGCATCGACGGTCGCCGCGTTTCCTCCAGAGAGCACCTTGACTCCGTTCGACCGCAGTCCGTTGATCCAACTCTCAAGCGTGGGGATCGTTCGTGCCGCCGCATCGCCATCACGAAGACGAGCAGCGTTCCAGGCGTCGTCGAGTGCGGCCATGTGCCCGCGCGTCGTACCGAAGCGCGGATCGGCGATCGCGATGCCAGCGAAGTCCGTCGAACGAAGCGCAGGATCTGCGAGCGCCGCCCACGTTTGAGGAATCTGCGCGAGTGCATTCGCTGTTTCGGCATTCGCACCCGCACGATCCGATCGGTACGCGACCACACGCGCGCGTGCGGCAAAAGCGATCCATCGACCCTGTGGGTCGCGATGTGTTAGAGGCCAACGATCAACAAGCCCCTGGGGCAACGGCTGCAAGAAGCCGTCCGACGCAAGCCTGACGGTCGCGAATGCTTCGCTCGACCAGAAGATATCTGCACGCGGGCGATTCGCTTCCGAGCGGATGCGATTCTCAAGCCCGGTTGTCTTGGTTGCTTCCGTGTCGAAAACAGGCAGCACTTCAACACCCGTTGCACTCGTGCACGCTGCAAGTAACTCGCGCGCGAGCACGTCGTCGACGGAGACATACACCACAACGGCGCTGCTGCGAGAAGCACAAGAGGTGAGACTCGCGGCGGTGACCGTGAGCAAACTTGATTTCAAAAATGTTCGTCGCGACGCCAAGGACATGGACGACGACGCGGGGATTTCTGCCAACAACTCAAACCTCATCGTTCGATCCCTCTCCGATGA
Source organism: uncultured bacterium (assembly GCA_903911205.1). Taxonomy (GTDB): domain Bacteria; phylum Planctomycetota; class Phycisphaerae; order Phycisphaerales; family SM1A02; genus QWPT01. The sequence goes on along the minus strand of CAIWCL010000216.1, from coordinate 2,546 downwards.
CGCAAGACATGATGAACACGTGACCCACTCCAAGGGCCGACGCACATCACTCACTCTTTCGACGGCGTCGGTGCAGCGCCAGTCGCGCCAGTCGCTGCGCCGATTTTCTTCTTGATCGTGCCGAAGTAGTGCTTGTGGGTGTCCTTGAGATGTGCAGGAACTTGATCCTCACCGACCGAGGCGCCGGATCCGCCATCGACGGCCTCGCCGATCGATTCGGCGGGAATCACGCTTGCACCGACCTCGGGATTCGGGTTCTCAATCAGTTGACGCGCGATGACATCACCACCAGCATTCTTCGTCTGCGCCTTTTGCGCTTTCGTGCCCGTGGGAGTCTTTGCCTTGCCTGTGTTTCCGCCTTGCGCGCGACCACCTTGCATGCCGCGCTGTTGGCCAGGAGTCGCGCCAGGTTGTTGACCAGGGTTGGAACCCGAGTTTTGGCTATCACCGCCTTTGCACATCCCCTCGCCGAGCGACTGCGACTCCTGCTCGGCCATGTTCGCGAGTGCCTCTGCTTCCGACAGCATTTGTTCGGTCATCTCGAGTTCGGAGAGCGCCTCGGACATCTCTGAGAGACCCTGCATCGACTCGCTGCCCGACTCGCCGGACTCACCTTGTTGCCCAGACTCGCCCTGCTGTTGACCTTGTTGCTGGCCCTGCTGTTGACCTTGTTGCTGGCCCTGCTGTTGACCTTGCTGTTGACCTTGCTGTTGACCTTGCTGTTGGCCTTGCTGTTGGCCTTGTTGCTGGCCTTGTTGCTGGCCCCGTTGCTGGCCCTGTTGTTGGCCTTGTTGTTGGCCTTGTTGTTGGCCCTGTTGTTGGCCCTGTTGTTGGCCTTGTTGTTGGCCCTGCTGCTGGCCTTGTTGTTGGCCCTGCTGCTGGCCTTGCTGCTGGCCTTGCTGCTGGCCTTGTTGCTGGCCTTGTTGTTGGCCTTGCTGTTGTGAGGGTTTCTGCGTCGGCGGCTTCTGCTGCGGCGACTTTTGTCCCGCCTTCTGCACCGACTTGGCCATGTTCTTCAACGCCTGCTGACTTGCCTTCGCGCCAGCAGCCGCCTTGCGGAGCTCTTCCTTCTGCTGCTCGGTCAGACCCTTGCCCTCGTTGATCGCTTGCTCCAACGCCTGCGGATTGTTCGCGAGCTGACTATCAAGTCCAGCCTTCTCGAGCGCGTCCTTCAAAGACTCCTGTCGATCCGCGAGATTCTCAAGAGACTTCGCCATCTTCTCAAGCGCTGCACGCGCGGCGGATTTCTCGTCCTCGCTCATCGTGCCTGATTCGAGTTTCTTCGCGAGTTCACCAAGTTCTTCCTTCGCCGCGGCGAAGTCGCCTTTCGCCATCGCTTCGCCGAACTTCGCAGTTTCGCCTTCTTGCTTCTCAAGCCCGGCGAGGTCTTTCTTCAGCGCTTCTGCCTTGCGCACCTCCGCGCGATCGCGGAGATCGTCGACCTTTCGCTGAATCTCGCTCATTCGGCGAATCGCTTCACGCCGCGCGTCGTCGTCGAACTCACCGCCGACTTTCGCCTCCGCGTTCTCAGCGAGTTGTTTCATCGACTCCTTCAACTCGGGCGGGAGCGCCTTCGCGCTCTCGACCTCGGCCTTGACACGTTCGAGCGCTTCTTCGGTCACCTTCTTCGAAGCCAGGCGCGCCTGCTCGGTCGGTGGGACTTCTTCGGCGGGCCACTCGTAGCGCGGCGCGTAGAGATACGCAGCGACGGCAGCAGCAATCGCCGCGAGCGACCACCACGCGCGTTGCGCGATCGGAACCGGAAATGCCGCTCGAATCCTCGCGGGCATGTCCGCCTTCGACGCGACTTCAACCGCGTCCGCAACCGCCGCGCGTGCGAAAGCATCCTGTGAACGCTCAAGATGCAGCGCGCTCACCAAGCGTTCGTCGAGTTTGAGTTCGCGGTCGATCGCAAGTGCTTGAAGTTCATCGTTCGAATGACGTCCACCTGTTCCTCGCACCGTGCGCAAGATCATCGATGCAATGACCGTCAGGAACACCGCGCCTGCGAGAATCGCACCAAGAGCCCACGACCGAGGCGCTTGCTCACTCGCAAAGACGCTTTGAGGCGCGAGTTTCGCGAAGAGGACGACCAGCACTCCGAGGATCGCGGCCGCGAGGAGTCCGTTGCCAAAATCTGCCACGAAGACACGCAGTTGCTGGCGTCGTCGAGCGATGGCGATGAGTTGCCGAATCCGGTCCATGACAACCTCCTTCGAGGGGTTTGGCGATGGTACCCGTCGAGGGCGAATCCCTTGATGTCTGTGCGTCTCTTTCGCGGAGAATTTCTCGTCGAATGCAATCCCGCGATACCCTCTCGCCATGGACCCGGACGACCACGTTTGCCTTTGCTTTCATGTGTCGCTTCGAAAGATCGCAAACTTCATCGCCCGCGAAGAGCCACGCGTTGCAAGCCAGATCTCCGAATGCCTCGGCGCGGGAACCGGCTGCCAATGGTGCGTACCGTTTCTGAAGAAGTTGCACGCCCTGCATCTCGAGGGGAAGCCCATGGATTTGCCGACGTCGCCCGAGGAATACGCGGCACG
>CAIWCL010000215.1 GCA_903911205.1 uncultured bacterium | reverse complement strand
TCGTGTCGAAGGCGTCGATCAGGCGACGATCGCAGCCCAGACGAGTGGCGAGGTGGCCACCGTATCCAAGGAAATCGGCGATTTAGTCTCTGCGGGCAACATCGTCTTGCGCTTGCGCGGGACGCAGCAGCGCAGCGGCTTGCAGCAGGCCGAGGCGGCGTTGCGTGCTGCCGAAGCGCGTGAGGTGGAGGTGCAGGCGCGCTTTGCGCGTATGTCGACCTTGTTGGATCGAAAAGCGATCGCCAAGGCGACCTTCGATGACGCGCTCGCACAGCGTGAGGCGGCGGTTGCGCAAACCGCTACAGCTCGTGCCGCGGTAACGGCGGCGCGCGAGACGGTGTCATACACGACAGCAGCGGCGCCCTTTGCCGGTGTGGTGACCGATCGGTACGTGCGAGTCGGCAGTGTAGTGGCTCCCGGAATGCCGCTTTTCGCCGTATCGGCGACGGACCGGTTGCGAGTCGTAACGGATGTGCCGGAGGAGTTTGCCGCTGCGGTGCGTGCACGGGGTGAGGTGCTGATACAGCACGGTGCCGAACGTATTGCCGGTCGTAACGTGCTCGTGCAGCCGCGTACCGGAGAGGGAACCGGTGCGGTCGGTTTAAGAGTCGATCTGCCCGCCAACGTCAAAGATTTACAACCGGGAATGATCGTCAAGTTGGCCGTTGTAACGGGTGTGGCCGAACGCCTCACTGTGCCCCTGTCGAGTGTGGCCACCCGCGGCGAGGTCACGGGTGTCTACATCTTCGATCCGACGAACGGGCGTATCGCATTTCGTCAGTTGCGCCTCGGGCGAGTGATTGCCTTGAATGCCGAGGTGTTGGCCGGTTTGGCGAGCGGTGAACAGATTGCCGCAGACCCTGTTGTTGCGATGCGGCATCTCGCGAAGGTTCGGAGCGCGCAATGAGTCGTGGCGAGCAGCAGCCCCTCGGTATATCGGGTCGGCTCGCAGGTTACTTTCTCAACAATCAACTCACGCCATTGTTGGCTTTGGCCGCGATGCTGCTCGGCGTGTTCGCTGTTTGGATCACACCGCGCGAGGAAGAGCCGCAGATCGACGTCACCTTCGCGAACATCTTCATTCCGTTTCCGGGTGCGAATTCCACAGAAGTGGAGTCGCTCGTTGTCGGTCCGATGGAGCGGGTACTCGGCGAAATCGCCGGCGTCAAGCACATCTATTCCGTGTCGCGTCCTGGCATGGGGGTTATCACGGTTCAGTTCGAGGTAGGCGAGGCGCGCACAGAAGCGGTGGTTCGTCTGTACAACGCCATCTACTCGAATCAGGATTGGCGGCCCGCGGGCTTAGGTGTGCTTCAGCCACTGGTCAAGCCAGGCGGCATCGAAGATGTGCCGATTTTGACGTTGACGCTGTGGAGTCGCGATGCGACCCGTAGTCCTGACGCACTCGCGCAAGTTGCACGATCGCTGCAGACTGAGATCAAGCGTGTTCCTGGCACAAGAGATGTCTATACCGTCGGCGCGCCCGATCATCTCGTTAAGGTCGAACTCGATCCGCGGCGTGTCGCAGGTCGAGGTCTGACCTATGCTGAGATCATTCGGTCTTTGCAAGCCACGAATCGCGCGCTACAGGCGGGCGCCGTGGTGGGTGATGGT